>JACZWZ010000179.1:2075-3931 GCA_022571885.1 Acidobacteriota bacterium | reverse complement strand
AAGCGTAGACGCACTTGCTGCAACCCGTTTTGGGAGCAGGGGGTCGCGAGTTCAAATCTCGCCGTCCCGACTAGCGAAAAGCCCGTGCTCAAGCGTTCCCGCGCATGGTCGGCGCGTCGAGGTCGATTAGGCTCCAGGGCGTGGGGCACATTCGCCTTAGAGTCGTTGGTTGCCCAGGGATCAACCCCCTTACACGTCACTCGATTGCAGGTCTGTTCACCGGGTTTGGCGACGGGGAGATCTGTCGGCTTCGGAATCCCGGTAGTCGGCCGTGATGCGCGTGGGCGTGACGATCCTACGTGATCTCCGATGCAAGCAGTTCCTCGCATTCGCCGGGCAAGTCGATCCTGTGCATTCCGAGATCGAGAAGCAATGATGGGCACTCGCATCTCGGTGATCACGCCTTCTTACAATTACGGTAGGTACATCGACGACACGCTGAACTCTGTTCATTACCAAGACGTTCACGCTTGGGAACACCTCGTACTCGACGACGGCTCATCAGATGACAGTGTGGCGCGAGTGCGCAGTCATCCGGGCGGAGCAAGCATCGCCGTGCAACAGAATGCTGGACTGGCTGCGACTCTGAACCGGTTGGTGGAAGCCGCGTCGGGTGACTGGATTGGCTGGCTCAACGCCGACGATTTCTACCTAGCCGACACGCTCGCAACCGTTACCGGACTTATCGAACGGGACCCGACACTCGACGTCCTGATCGGCGACTCGGTGTTCGTCGACCGGCATGCCCGCACGCTACGCCTCCTACCGAGCCACGCGTGCACGCGAGGGAGCATCCTCCACTACGGGATGTCGGCCAAGCCGTGTGCGTTCTTCGTGCGGGCATCGAGGCTTCGGTCCATTGGGTTCAACGAAGAAACAGAATTCTTGATGGATAAATGGCTCTTTGCCGAATTGGTCCAGAGCGGCGCAAAGTCAATGTATGTGCCGGTACCCCTTGGTGCCATGCGACGTCACGGCGAGCAGGTGAGCACCAAATTGAAGGGCTCCAGTGGGGATCAAGAGCGGAAGGCCTTTCGCCAGGCGTTCGACCTACCTTGGAAGGGTGTGGCGCTCTCGCTTTCTCGCTGGTACGGCCGAGGTCTTCACGTGGCTCTAAAACTCACCTCAGGTGGCTACTGGCGAGAGCTGAAGTGGAGATCTGCAGCCGGAGGCAACCTTCGATGGTGGCCCATGTTGGATCTAGATAGCTGAGTACGCAGCAAGTGGACTAAATCCGGACTAGTTGCGATATGGTTTCCGGCTAGTCATCTTGTGCCCGGAGCCTTCGGGCTCGGAGCAGTGGCCAAAGACCGGCGTAAAGCACATTCCGGGCACACTGGTCGCTCGTTCCGGGGATCAACATGTGGTTCGACCTTGTCGATGGTGGTGCGAGTCAGCCGGGCCGTATCGGATTTGGTGGCGGAAGGGCTCGCTTCGCGGGACACTTTCAGATCGAGCGAGCCGTCTATGGCTGTATGGAGAAGGCCGGGTTTCGATACAACATCAGCCCCTACTGGCAGTACGACATGTTCGAGGACGCGGAATGGCGCTTAGTCGCCAACCCGCCGCCGGTCGTTGAGCACGACCAAACCGAGCATGACGAGTTCCGCGAGACGAGATTCGATACGAATGCCGCCACTACCAACGCTCCGAGAAGGCCGCCGACGATGCTGAGAGCCACGCTGAACCTGTTGGCTTCCTCTGCCATCAGCTTTCCCCGTCGGTGTCTGGCACAACCGTACAGATCACAGTGGCCGCGGACGGAGGTCCAAGATCCCAACTTGGGACGTTTGGCGCGCCGATCGGCGCGCCACTGGGCGGTCGTGGCCCGATACTCCAGATTCCCACCCCGGGTG
>JACZWZ010000179.1:0-2065 GCA_022571885.1 Acidobacteriota bacterium | reverse complement strand
GACCGTCCCAGCCGGCGAGCGATCGCACGCACCCCGCAGCCTTGCGCGTGCAGGGTCGCGATCTTTTCGCGTTCGGCGAATGACAGGTATCGGTCCGACAGTGGGGCAAACGTGAACGGTGGCATGCCGCCACTCTCACGGAACCAACGCGTTTCGACGGCAGGAGACAATCCGGTTGCCATGCTGGCTTCCTCGCTCGACAACCCGCCCCGCGATGCCTTCCCAGAACCGCTGCCGATGCTCACGTCGCCACCCCGGCGGACGACCCGGCGACCGCATCGGTGGCCGGATCGCACGATCCGCCGGTTGGCGCCTTCTCGTTGCCATCGCAACTCCTCACACTCGAGGTGTTGCGCCCACTACTTGAACCCGGGCTGCGATCCGGCGTCCGAATGGTGGATGAGGCGGGACTCGGAGCCTGATTCGGTGCCGAGCCGATCCCAGATGGCCTGTTCCAACGCGGTGAGCACCAGGTCGGTGGTCATCCGGCGGGCCACGTTCCAGCCCACGATGGCCCGGGCGTAACAGTCGATGACGAACGCCGCGTAGACGAACCCCGAGCGGGTGCGCACATAGGTGAAATCCGCCACCCACTTCGTGTTCGGCGCCTCGGCGGTGAAGTCCCGGTCCACCAGGTCGAAGGGACGCTCATCAGCGGGCTCGGATCGGGTCGTGACCGGCTTACCGCCTCGGGTCGCCCCGCGGATACCCAACTGGTGCATGAGACGCTCAACCGTGCAGCGGGCCACGGTGGTGCCCTCCCGGTTCAGCTGGGTCCAGATCTTCGGGGCCCCATACACCCGGTAGTTCTCGTCCCACACCCGCAGCACCTCAGGCAAGAGCATCTCGTCACGCAACCGCCTCGCCGACGAGGCCCGGAACCTGGCCGCGTAGTAGGTCTGGGGAGCGATCGGCAACACCGCGCAGATCGGCTCGACTCCCCAGCGCAGACCATCGGTCCGACGCTCCTTGTGCTCGTCGATGGAAAGCGATCATCTCTGCTGTGGGCGGTCAAGCTCCGCCGCAAAGAAAGCCGACGCCGCCTCGAGAATCTCATTGGCCCGGCGCAGCCCACGGATCTCACGCCGCAACTCCCGGACCCGCTCCGACTCGATCGACGTCACCCCCGCCGTGCGCCCCTCATCGATCTCGGCTTGACGCACCCACTTGCGCAACGTCTCAGCCGTCCTCACCGACTTGGCCGCGATCGAACAGATCGCCGCCCACTCCGAGGCGTACTCGTCACGGTGCTCCATCACCAGACGCACCGCGCGCTGGCGCACCTCATCCGGATACTTCCCCTGCTGTCGCCGTGTCATGGCTCCATCCTCTCAAAGGTCAGAGCCTCCAAGAAACCCGGGGAGGTTCAGGGGAGACGGCTCCGAAAGGATGGGGTGGCGGCTTGGGCTGTGTTGCCCCGAGCACCCGCCGGGGCAGACCTATTCGCCACGGACCTCCGCACCGTGAACCCGGCAACGGCTGAGGAGCGCGGAATGGTGCTAGGGCATGCCTAGATCCCGCTGCTCGTGTCTCCTCCCACCTCGGCCGATAGCGGTGAGCTGTCACCGCTATCCGTGAATCCAGGGTCGCTAGGCGACGGCGACCACGGCAACCTCGTCGCTCGCATCCAGCTCGACGAAGGAATCGATCCCAGCGGGGCCGGCCGCGACACCGATTGCTTTCAAGGTCACCGAAGCGCCCGTTGCCATATCGATAACGACATCGGTTCCGTCGTCGCTCACTGTTCCCACTGCCTCTAGCGCAACGAGATCGGCCACTCCGGTGAACTGCAACGTGTCCTCGGTACCGCCGATGCCGGCATCGTGGATTGTGTCGTTGCCGAAGTCCGTCGTGGTGTCGAAAACGAAGGTATCGGCACCCGCGGTCGCTCCGGCCGCCACGGTCTGGGCGTCACCCCACATTCTGTCGTCTCCGGGTCCACCGTCGATGGTGTCGTCCCCACCCACCGAGTTGTCCTTGAGCTCGTTTCTAGCGTCCCCGAAAATGAAGTCGGCGCCGGGCCCGCCGTCGATGGTGTCGTCCCCACCCACCGCGTCGCCCTTGA
>JACZWZ010000072.1 GCA_022571885.1 Acidobacteriota bacterium | reverse complement strand
AGTCGTGTTCGTCACCGCCCGCCAGTCCCTGGCCCGAATGATGAGCCGCTCTCGGGTCGCGGTTGTGGTCACCGACCGGGCCGAATTCGGTGCAGTGCCCGACGCAGTCGCATCTCTCATCTCTGGGAGGGTCAGCCCATGAACACCTGCACGACCATCAGTCCGAGTGGCCCCCGCACTACGGCGATTCCGGCAGAATCATAGAAATCGGCTTCGAGGTTGGATCGGTGTCCCGGGCTGTTCATCAGCCCCTCGTGCACCTCCGTCACGGTGGCCGCAAGCGCCAGATTCTCACCGGCAACCGAGAAACTGATTCCGGCATCACTCACCCGGTCTCCGACATCGCCCGTCTTCGGTGAACTGTGAGCAAAGTAGCCGTCCAAGTACATCTCCATCGCATGCCCTACCCCCACCGCGGCAAGCGCCTCGTTCCACACCAACGGCGTCCGCCCAACCGAAAGGCGGGCTGCGTTCACCAGATCGAAGATCTCGAACCCCGCCCCACGATCCTCGGCCAGATCCTCCAAGTCCGATTCACCGATCTGAACGACCGAATCTGGATCCACGATCACGCGGCGCGTCCCCACCGCCGCCCGGAGATTGAGCATCGTCTCGACCAGGTGATCACCGGCCAGCCCGTTGAACAGCTCCTGAGCCACTCCGTCGGGGTCGGTCAGAGTTCGCGCCACGGCAGAGCTATCAAACGAGTCCGCCACCGCCGGTGGCATGGGAAGTACTACGCCCAGCGTCAGCACCAAGGTGGCAAGAAACACTCCCCAAGCGGCGGCAAGGCCGGCACCACCCGCTCGATTCACCAGGTTGAGCCCAGGAAGGCGAGCGGTCCGTTGGATGGCTCGGGTGGCAATGGCGGCACCGATTCCGACCGCAACGAAGACGAACAATCCACCGATTATCCGGGCAACTTCGCCGGATACGTCAACCATCGCGGCCACGATGGCGCCGAAAGCGGGACTCAATCTGAAGGCCAGAACCGTGCCGATGACAAGACCGACCAGATCCATCGCCTCGCGCACGAACCCACGCGTCCAACCGCGTGCGAGCAACAGCGCCAGGAAAACGAGGATCGCCAGGTCGATCACTACGACGCCTGTGCCCTGGCCGGTGACATTGGTGAAGATGCGAGCGAGCCAGGAGCGTCGCCGGCAAGGACGATCGAGCACGGCGTCGCCCGACGGGGCGACACAGCCATTTGGAGCTGTTCGGCGTCGAATAGACGCAGAACAGCGGCTCTCAGCAGCGAAGAGTGACTCGATGCAGCCAGCGGCGTCATCTGGCCGCTCCCGGCTCGCCAGATGTAGCCGGTCGAGGCACTAATTCGATCCGCATCCGCTTGTTGGCCTTGCCTTTGCTCTCGGTCTTGACGACATTCACCCGACCCACCTCGCGGGTATTGGCGACGTGGGTCCCCCCGTCGGCTTGTCTATCGATGTTCCCTATCTGTACCACCCGGATTGGATCGACCGAATCAGGGAGAAGGTTGACCTTTGTTCTGATGAGGTCGGAGTCGGCCAAGGCAGCTGCTCTGGGCAAGAAGAGCACCGTCACGTCGTGTTCCTGCGCCAAGGCTTCGTTCAATCGCTTCTCGACGTCCTTGCCGAATTCGACGGAGATCGAATCCAACTCGAAATCCATCCGAGCTCTCCCCGGCTCCATGTTCCCTCCGGTCACCTTGGCTCCGAAGTCGCGGTAGATCACCGCAGTGAGCACGTGGAGGGCCGTGTGGGTTCGCATCAGGGTGTGACGTCGCTCCCAGTCGATCCGGGCCGTGACCCCGGTGCCAACAGCCGGAGGGTCGCCGCCAACGACGTGCAGCAGCGAACCCGACCGCTTGAAGGTGTCGATGACCGCCGCCGATCCGTTCTCCCACTCCAGGACCCCGGTATCGCCCGGCTGGCCACCGCCACGGGGGTAGAAAACGGTACGGTCGAGCACCACACCATCTCCCGAAACTGCCACGACCGTGGCACCGGTCTCGGTGGCATATGCGTCTGTGGCTGCGATCTCGTCGGTCATGGGTCGTCCTCCGCTGGCGTTTCCGGGACGTTAGAGGTCGAGTGGGACAAGGAGAAGGAGCGTGCAGCTTGCAGCCTTGCAGTCAGACATCAGACAGACAGCACTTCGATCTGAAGTCTGAGATCTAGGCCTGCGTGCTGCACGCTGCAGGCTGCACGCTGGTTCCCCGACTACTCCCCGTTCGAACCTGGAGAATCTGTCTCTGGCGAATCGTCCGTCTGGGACCGCAGGCGATCCGAGAGAGTCTCCCCGGTCGGGTATTCGACGAAGAAGTCCTTCGTCGCCTCCTCCCACGATTGGCCCAAGACTCGCGTCCTCCAGAAGTGACCCGTGGTGATCTTGATGGTCGCCATTACAGGAACGGTGAGCACCACGCCCCAGAAGCCACCCAGGGAGACGCCAGCGATCAGACCGAGGATTATCAGAGCCGGGTGGAGTCGAACCGTAGCCCGCAACACAGTCGGGCTGACGAAGTGGTTGTCGATCTGCTGAACGATGAGCGCCACCAGGCCGGTCCACAACGCGGTCTGAAGGTCTGTGGTGGCCAGCGCCACCAGCACGCCGAGGGTTCCTCCCACCCAAGGACCGACGAACGGGATGATATTGAGGAGCCCGGCGATCATCCCGATCAGCAGCCAGAACGGAAGGCCCACCAGCCAGAAGCCAAAGCTGGTCATCGCTCCGACAATGAAGGCGACGAGAACCTGACCACGGAGGAACCCGCCGATCGCCTGCCCGAGCTGCCGAGCCACATGGACCGCCTCTGCCTGGTGCTGCTGCGGAATCAGCGCCATGGTCTTGCGGCGCAATGTCGGGAGATCGAGCAAGACGTAGAAGGCGATCACCGGAGCCAGGATCAAAAGGAACAACGATTCGAGGACATTCAGTGTGATGTCGGTTATCTCGGCAAGCTGGTCGGTGAGGAAGGCGCCCTGATTGTTGGTGATATTCGCCTGCAATTCGCCATAGGAGGGAAGCTCCACGGTCAAACCTATGCCTCCCGCCAAGTTCTCGAGGTCCGTCACCAGTTCGTCGTAAATCGCCGGGAAGTTCTCGGCGAGCTCCCGACCCTGATCGGCGATCGGGGGAATTATCAAGAAGCCGAGCAGGGTGAGAAGCCCCAGCAGCACCGCGTACGAGAGGCATGAGCCGAGCCATCTGGCGACACCACGGCTCTCGAGCTTTGCAACCACCGGGTTCAGAACGTAGATCACTGCGCCCGCAATCACGATAGGAGGGCCAATGATCCAGAACCGAAGCAGCACCCACCCCATGGCTGCGAACAGCAGCAGGGTTCCGAGCAAACTCCAGGCTACGACTCCGATCTTCTTGATACCGCGACTGCCGTCGCCCGGTTCGGGCATCATGACACCGGCGTGCCACCGGGGAGGCGCCGAGAGATACGTCTCTGCTTTGCCAGATCCCGCACCCTACGAAGACGACGGACGGTCAGCGGATCGATGGACTCTGCGGCAGGATCATCCAGAAGACGGCGCAGCACCTGGTAGTAGCGGGTGGCACTGATCCCGAGATGCTCACGGATCGCCCGATCCTTCGGTTCCGAGTATTGCCACCAAGCGGCCTCGAATTCGAGGACGGCGAGATCCCGTTCGACCAGCATGAGCGAAGGGTACGAGGGCAGTCGCGAGGAACAACGGATTTCGCGTTCTGCAGAGCATCCAGCATGCAGCGTGCGACGTGCAAGCTGTGGACCGCAAGCTGCATGCTGGTGACGGCGCCAAAGGACCAGACCGGGCCGGTACCCTTCCCCCGCAACGCCGGGTTAGCTCAGTTGGCAGAGCACCGCTCTTGTAAAGCGGATGTCGCCGGTTCGATTCCGGCACCCGGCTCTGTACCTACCCGGGCCGACTTCCTCCTCGGCTGCGCCGAGGAGGAACAGGCGCCGGGTCGGCCCTCCTCCACCAAGTGGGGCCCCAACCCCACGGCGGCCGTAATACTTCCCGGGCCGACTTATGCTTGGCTCTTGGCTCTAGCTCGAAGTTCTCTTCCCAAGGACTTACGACCAAGGACTAAGAACTTCTCACACGAGCGACCTCGAACAGCGCCAGGGCTGCGGCTACCGAGGCGTTGAGGCTCTCCACCTTCTCGTCGATCGGAATGGATGCGATCACGTCTACTCGCTTCGAAACCAGGTGGCTGATACCGGCACCTTCAGCCCCGAGGACTATGGCGACCGGTTCGGTGAACAGGGTCATGCCGAACAGTGGGTGATCCCCTCCGGAGTCGAGCCCCACCGTCCACACGTTGAGTCGTTTGAGTTCGTCGATCGCTCCGGCAATCGATCCGACCACGACCAGATCGAGATGCTCAAACGATCCGGCTCCGGCCTTGAAAGCGGCAGCACCCAATGGCGCCGCACGGCGCCCGGACATGACGATGCCGGTGAAACCGGCCGCCACCGCACTCCTGGCGATCGCCCCCACGTTGCGAGGATCTTCCAAATGGTCGAGCACCACCAACGCCGCCGGCGTGGAACGTCGGACCGCCACCTCCATCGGGACCGGAGATATCGGATGGCACTCGGCTCGAACCCCCTGCGGGGCGCTTGTTGCCGCGAAGTCTCGAACGTCGTCGACGTGCTCCACCGCCACGCCCGCCGTTCGGGCCGCGGCCAGGAGCTCTTCGAGAGCATCGACCCTGGAATGGTCGATCAGAAGCCGAATGGCTCTTCCGGCAGCAACCGCAGCGGTTACCGCGTGGATGCCCTCGACCTCAGCTCCGATGCCAGCTGGTGCCACCAGATCCGTCCTCGACCACAACACCGGCCTCTGCCAGCGAAAAGCGAATGGCGTCGGCACGCTCGAAATCACGCTCCCCGCGAGCCGCAGTCCGGGCTGCGATCAGCTCGAACACGATTGCTGCGGCGTCGCTGCCGGTTACGCCGAATCGTGCAGCAACGTCGCGCAACGACTCCAGGAGATCATCGACGTCAGAGTCCAGCTCACCCAGACCTAGCACACCCACGATCTCGTCGAAGGCGGCCAGGTACGGACCGGCGTCTTCGCCCGAATCGAGGTGACGATTGCCGTCGCGGACCACGTCGAACAACACACCCATTGCCTCAGCGGTGTTGAAGTCGTCGTCCATAGCCGCGGTGAAACGCTCCAACGCAGCACGATCCGCCGCGGCATCGACCCGACCGCCACGACGCCGGAAGGCCCACAACCGGTCGAGAGCAGCTTCTGCGTCGACGACCAGTTCGGGGGCGAAGTCGATCGGCTGACGGTAATGAGCGCGCAAGTAGAACAACCGTACCGCCTCAGGTCGGTATTGATCGAGTAGATCGAGCAGCCCGACGATATTCCCAACGGATTTCGCCATCTTCTCGCCCTTGAGTCGAACCATCCCGTTGTGTAGCCAATACCTGACAAACGGCCGACCACCCTCGGCGGCCTCGGATTGAGCGATCTCGTTCTCGTGATGAGGGAATATCAGATCGAGCCCGCCCCCGTGGATATCGAACCCGATGCCGAGCTCCTTGAGAGCCATCGCCGAACACTCGATGTGCCAGCCCGGGCGTCCCGGACCCCACGGCGAATCCCATGTGGGTTCGTTCGGCTTGGAGGCCTTCCACAGCGCAAAGTCGAGCGGATCTCGCTTGTGCTCTCCGGGATCTAACCGGCTGCCGGGCACCAGCTCATCGACAATGCGACCACTCAACTCGCCGTAAGTCGGCAAAGAACGAACCGAGAAATAGACATCGCCTCCGGAGGCGTAAGCGTGACCACGCTCCAAGAGTTGCTCGATCATCTCGATCATCTCAGGGATGTGATCCGTGGCGACGGCGGTGACATCGTACGGCCGGACCCTGAGTCGGGCATAGGCGTCGAGAAACTGTTGTCCGGCGCGCTCCGCCACTTCGGCCGTAGAGATGCCCAGCTCGGTGGCTGCCGCAATGATCTTGTCCTCGATGTCGGTGATGTTGGCGACGTACTTCACCGAATAGCCGCGCCATTCCAGGTAACGCCTGATCACGTCGAAGGCAACGGCTTGCCGGCCGTGACCGACATGGGGAGCGGCTTGAACAGTCGGGCCGCACACATACATCGCCACGTGGCCCGGGTCACGGGTCTCGAAGGGCTGCATGGATCGGCCGAGAGTGTTGTAGACCTGTATCAGAGCGCGGGATGGTATCAGTCGACCCGATACCCGATACCCGATACCCGATGCGCGTCGTCCGTTGTCCGATGCCCGTGGTCCGTGTCCGTTTTCCGTTGTCCGTTGTCCGTTGTCCGTATTCGGTACGGCACTGCTGGGCACGCAGACCTGGCCTTGCCAGGTCACGGAATACGGATGACTCGACCGGGGCTCCCGCGAACGGCGGTGAGCGCGTCCCAGCGGGCACCACGAGGCTCGGCCCGGAACGAGAGAAGAAATCTCAGGCCGGGCCACTGGAAACTGGATACTGGATACTCTCTTCTCATGCCCCATCCCAGCGGTCGTCCCTGGATCATCGCCCACCGCGGAGCATCCCTCCAGGCGCCGGAGAACACCATCGAGTCGTTTCGCCTCGCTGCTGAGCTGGGGGCGGACGCGGTTGAACTCGATGCCAGGCGGACCGCCGACAACGTTCTCATCGTGCATCACTACGACACCGTCCCCGGCGTCGATCTGCCGATCGTGGCCATGACACGCTCCGAGCTGGCCGACGCCGCACCCTGGGTCCCCGACCTCAGCGACGCGTTGGAAGCCTGCGTCGGGATGTGGGTCGACGTGGAAGTCAAGAACGATCCACGCCAATCCGACTGGGACCCGGAAGATGTCGTCACTCGGGCGATCATTGCCGGTTACGCGGCGGCGGACATCGTTGTGACATCGTTCAACCCACGATCGGCGGCCGTCGCCGCCGAAGCCGGGCTACGCACCGGGTTGCTCATCGGAAGAGGCATCGATCCAGCCGATGCAGCCGCAGCGGCGGCCGAGGCCGGCCACGAGATGCTGCTCCCCCACTTCTCGACCCTCGCCGGCAACCATGGCGAGCACATCATCGCATCCGGAATCAGAGCCGGGATCGAGATCGCGGTGTGGACCGTGGACGATCCGAAGGAGATATCTCGGCTCGCCGAACTCGGTGTTGGAGGGATTGCGACCAATGCGCCCGACATCGCGGCTGCGGTCCTTGGAGTCAGCTGACCGATGAGCCAGTAGCCAGTAGCCGTGCCCATTAGATCTGGATACTGGATGCTCAACCACATGCGAGCGAGCGTCTGGCAAACGCGTAGCACAACAGCAGCCCGACGACGTCCGTTACTGGCTACTCCTCCTCGAGTACCGCGACGGCGAACGCAGCCAAGCCTTCGTCTCTGCCGGTGAATCCCAGACCATCCGTGGTCGTCGCCTTGACCGACACCGCTGCCAACGGAATCTGCAGGGTGGCAGCGACCGCCGAGCGCATCTCTTGACGGATCGGGTCGACGCCAACCGTTTCAGACACCACCGTGAGATCCACCGAGCTGATCCGGTAGCCACTACCGACGACGCGTCCCGCAGCGTCGGCCAGCATTGCCATGCTGTCGGCATCGGTCCACCGGTCATCCTCAGCCGGGTAGTGCGACCCGATGTCACCGAGCGCGGCGGCTCCCAGAAGCGCATCAATCAGGGCATGGGCGGCAACATCCCCGTCCGAAGTAGCCTCGATACCGCGGGTGGCATCGGCTATGACGCCTGCCAGCAGGACCTGTCCCTCGGTCGTAAAGCGGTGGGCGTCGACGCCCCAGCCCACTCTCACGGCATCAACGCTTCCGCCACGACCAGATCTGCCGGATAGGTCACCTTGAGATTGTGGTCGCCACCGGAAACGATCACCACTGTTCCGCCCGAACGTTCGACCAGAGCCGCATCGTCGGTGGCGTCGTCATCATCGAAAGCATGGGCTCGAACAAGAGCTTCGATGACGAACCCCTGGGGTGTTTGGGCGATCACCAGATCGGCCCGGTCGACGGTGAGGATCACAACGCCATCTTGCACGCGCTTCAGCGTGTCCCTCACGGCAAGGCCGGGCACCACACCATCGGTGCCCCCAATCGCAAGCCGATCGATCACCTGCCTGACGAGAGCGGCCGAGGCCAGAGGTCGCGCCGCATCGTGGACGAGAACGTGAGTGGCACCTTCAGGTGCCGCGGCAAGCCCGGCGGCCACCGAGTCGCGACGCCTCACTCCGCCGGCAATCCCTCCTGGCACCGGGCCCACGACGACCACATGGTCACAGCCACCCGACTCGAGCGCATCGACGGCCCACCTCCAAAGCGGCCGCCCAGCCAACTCGACATTGGCTTTGGGTTGGCCGAATCGTTCACCCGATCCGGCCGCAACGACGATCCCGAAGACGTTCACGTCTCCAGTCTGGCAAATACCATCCGTCCAATCGAAGTCCGCATGGCGCTCATGACCTCGACTTCCACCTTTTTGCCGATATGACCGGCTCCACCTTCGACCACGACCATCGTCCCATCATCGAGATAACCGGCACCCTGGCCCGGCTCGGTGCCTTCCTTCTCGATGAGGAGGGAAATGGTGTCGCCGGACGTCGGCACCCTCCTCATCGACTCACCGAGCGCGTGTGGATTGAGCACCGCGATACCGCGCAAGCCGGCGGCCGCCGCAAGGTTATGGTCTGTCGTCACCAGGGTCGCCCCCGCTTCTACACACAACCCGACGAGCTTGGCGTCGACTTCGGAGAACTCAGGAAAGGTCCTCTCATCGATGCGGAGGCTCACCGCAGTGAGGGCCGACATCGCATCCAGAACGTCGAGCCCGCGACGACCTCTGCGGCGCCGCTCCTTCTGTCCGCTGTCGGCGATTCCCTGCAGTTCATCGAGCACGAACCCGGGCACCCAAATCTCGCCGGTGACCAGCCCGACTCTGGCGAGATCGAGGATGCGGCCATCGATGGCTGCTGAAGAATCGACCACGAACGATCCGATCGCCGGCCGCTCGTCGGGGTCAGCCGGTCGACCGCGGCGCTTTCCAAGACCGGCAGCAGCAAGCAAATCATCGGCGCGTGCCGAGAAGACAGAAGCCCCAAAGGAGGCCAGAATGATCACCATTAGTGCGCCGCCCGGCCAGCCGATGACCGGCGGAAGGAGGAATATCGCCGGCACGGAGACGACGGCGCCCACCAACAGCCCGGCGATGAGGCCGAAGGTTCCGGCGAACAACTCGGGCCCCGAGGTACGCGCCACCACCTCGGGCGCGTGTTCCAGTGAACGGCGGGTGAATCGTCCCAGCAGGCCCCCCGCCACATAGCCGATCCCGGCTCCCAGGACGGCGCCGACAATGATGGCGCCGTCGGCACTGGGCCCACCGCTCTCAAACCACCCGGGAGCGGTGCGGCCGATGAGGAATCCTGCCGCCGTCGCGCCAAGGGTGACGACGAGTCGGACAAATTCAGTGACCATCCGCGCACACTCCTTCTGCGAGCAACTGTGTGCGGCATTGCCGCTCAGCAGGCAGCTACTCCTCTTCTTCCACCTCCACCTTGGGCAGAGCCCGGTCGAGGCGCTTCACAGCATCTTCTTCGGTCAGATTGAGTGCGAACCGAAGCTCTGATGCGAGGATCATCCGAGCCTTGGAGAGCATTCTCTTGAGCGCCGGAGAGATTCCCTTGAGTTGCTGTGCGTGGGTGAGGTCTCGAACAACCTCTGCCACCTGATAGATGTCACCCGAATTGATCTTCTCGGTGAGGAGTTTGTACCAGCGACTCCAGTTGGCACCTGCCTCCAGTGGTTCCTCTCTGAAAGTAGCCAATACCCGTCTGGCCGCCGTCTTCGAAATGACCGGCCGCACACCCAGGTCGACTGCTTTGTCGACCGGCACCCGGAGAATGAGTTGGTCGATCGCCACCTCGAGGACGAAGAAGTCGGTCCGAGTCCCGTCGAATTCGCGCCGCTCCCGTTTGACGATCGTGGCCGCACCGTGGTGGGGGTACACCACCTTGTCATGCACGCTGAAAGGGGAAACGACCTTCTTGGCAGGAGCCTTTTTCCTCTCGGCAACCTCGGCGGAGGGAACTGGTTTCTGGCCGGCAGGAGGCTTCTTGGCAGGAGGCTTCTTGGCAGGAGGCTTCTTGGCAGCCGCCTTCTTGGCAGGAGGCTTCTTGGCAGCCGCCTTCTTGGCAGCCGCCTTCTTGGCAGCCGCCTTCTTGGCAGCCGCCTTCTTGGCAGCCGCCTTCTTGGCAGCCGCCTTCTTGGCAGCCGCCTCTATCTTGGCCACTTGACCATCGTCGAGACCGGACGAGGCAGCCTTGATATCCAGTTTCAACTTCTTGGCGTGCGCCAGCACATCGCTCGAATCGAGCTTCAGCTCGCGGGCGAGTTCGAAGACGCGCATGTGGGCTCCCGGTCGTGGTCGGTGGCGCCTCTCGAGTCATCGACGAGCCGCGGCGAGCAGTGTACCGCGACGCGGCTTTGCACCAGGATTCGAACGTCACCAGTCACCAGTCACCAGTCACCAGTCACCAGTCACCAGTCACCAGTCAAACCGCAGACCGGTTCTGGCTGGAGACTGGGGACTCGACTGCACGAACGCGACGCTGCGGCAGATACGTCGATCACCAACCTCGCAACGGCGTCTGGGACTGGAGACTGCGCCCGGAGGGCGCTTACTCCTCGTCGATCGCCCAACTGCGGGTGGTGTCGAGCAGCCGGTCGAAATAATGGCGCAGTTGGCGTGCCCTGGCACGCCCCACACCGTCGACCTGGTCCAACTCGCCCACTGAAGCGTCCAGCAGATCTTGCAGGGTCTCGAAGTGAGCCACAAGGGAATCCTGGACTGCGTCGGGCAAACGGGGGATTCGATCGAGTATTCGATAACCGCGAGACCGAGCCGGGTTGTCGAGCGGACCGAAGTCGAGCAGGGCCGCCACCCGACTCTCGTCCGACAAGTGCTCGGTGGTCAGGGTCCCCAGCAGGTCGAGTGGATTCTTGGTACCGGGCGGGTAGGTACGAGCGTGATCGGCATACACCAGTTCAGCCGTTTCGCCGGTTCCCGCCAAGAGATCGACCAGCTGCAGGTTGATCAGCTCACCCTCACCGCCAAGTTCCACGATGTAGTGCTCGAGATCCTCCCCGATCCGCAATACCAATGCCGCCCGCTGTAGAAATTGCACCACATCTCGATAGACAACGATGTCGTCCACTTCCAGCTGGGTGAGGCGTTCCTCTTCGTCGGCGAGCCGACCACGGAAACGCTCCAGCGTCAAGAGGTTCTGGTTCGCCTGTGCCAGCAGGGTGGTCGGGCTCCGAAGCTGATAGGTCGAATCAGAGGTATAGACGGTGACCGTCTGTCGGTCCTCGGACACGACCACGACCGCCTTACCTGTCTCCTTGGCGACTCTCTCGCCGGTGCGATGTCTGGTCCCGGTCTCGTTGGTCTCGAGTGAAGGATCGGGAATCAGGTGAACGTTGGCCCGGTAGATGACCTCGGCAGCCTCGTCGGTTATGACGGCGCCGTCCATCTTGGCCAATTCGGCCAGACGGGCCGGATGAAAATCTGCCCCGTCGAGATGGAAGCCACCGGAAGAGATGGCCTCGATGTCACGCCCATAGCCGAGCACAATGAGTGCGCCGGTCTCCTGACGGAGAATCAACTCGATCGCATTGCGCAAAGGCGTCCCGGGCGCAATCGCACGCAGGATGTCGAGGCGGGATCGTTCAACAGTCATCTTCGGCGAGGCTACTACGGGTGGTCGAGAGGGGTTGGGGGTCAACCTGCCGGGCCGCCAATAGACGGCTGCTGGCGGTTGCAAAACGCAATACGCAATGGACGCTTCGCCTCACTGCGCTCGGCGGCAATCGTGGCCGGCTCCGCCGGCCCCGGGCGATCGCCGGCTCGGCGGGCGATCCGGACCGGATTGCCCCACTTGTGGATTGTCCGCCGAGCGGAGCTCCGCGATTGCGGGAGGGGCATCAGCCGCCGACCCATTGCTTAACGCTCTAAGTGAGGCCCCTCTCCCAGCAATCCCGCGCTGGCCAGGGCTGCCAAGATCCGGTCGCCCCCATTACCGATCGGGCCGATCACCCTCTTCAGACCCAGTCGCTTTGCTTCGGCCGCTCGATGCTCCCCGTGAGCAACCGCACGCACCTCACCGGTCAATCCGACTTCACCCCACGCGGCAAGTGAACCCGTCGGCTCTCCCAGCAGCGACGATGCGAGGGCCAACGCCACCGGCAGGTCGGCGCCGGGGTCGCGCAACTTGATCCCACCGACGACGCTCACATAGACGTCCTTGCCGGCGAACGAGAGGCCGGCGTGCCTCTCGAGCACGGCGATCACCTGGTGCACCCGGGCCGGTTCGAGACCCTTGACCCTGTACGCCGGCGCCTGCGGGTTCAGGTCAAGGGCGGGCGGTGGCGCCAGCAACCGCTCCCGCGGAGCCTCGTGAAAATACTTGTCCGCGAGCATGATATGGCACAGGACCAAGACGGCTGGATTTTCCCGAGTAAAACGACGAAGACCGGCCACGTCGAGGCTATGAGCGAGCCATTTGCGCGCGTCGTCCAGGCGGCTGGCATGGACCCAAAAACAATCATCCCGCACACTCTCCGGCACACCGCGATCACCCGATTCGCCGGCTCCAAGCCCGACCTGAAAACCCTCCAAGCCTTCTCCGGCCACAAGAGCATTCAGGCCCTCATGCGGTACATGCACAGGCAGGAAAAGCGTGTCGATGAGGCGATGGATCGGATGGAGCGGGCGCGAACACCTAGGGAACATCCTGACGTTACGAAACTACGCCGTTCTTGACACGTTTACACAGGAATTACACATTTCGTCCGCACTGATCGACGCAAACCCTTACAGCCCGCTTGGCGGAACTGGTAGACGCAACGGACTTAAAATCCGTTTCCCTTCGGGGAGTGGGGGTTCGAATCCCTCAGCGGGCACCACATATCCTTATCCATTGTGCGGCCTGGCGCCGCCGCCGGTTATGGTGCGGCATACGGGGCGCATGCGGGCAATGCTCGCGGCGAGCCGCAAGAGCGCCCGGGAACACCGCTCGCGGCGCCGGGCGCCTCAGAACCGGATGGGCACTCCAGGGACGGTGTTTCCAGGGTACCCGTAACGTTATCCGAAGGCGTCAAGGGCGCCTGCCCTTCCCGACAGGGGGGCGCTATCCCGATGCGCCGTTGCCTTGGCGCCCGCCAGGGGCGATATCTTTCCCGTAACAGAATTGACGGAAAATCAGGGGAATTCCGGGCGCCCGTTGGACGGCATGCATTGTCAGCGGGCCGGCGAGGAGGCCGGTGATTCTGTCATATGCGTTCGTTTATTAATGCGCGAAGACGTTTGCGCCGGCAGTGGCGCCGTGAACCGTGGAGGAAGAGGTGTCAGTGCCGAATACCGATACGCCCAATCACAACGCCGATCATTCCGCCGTGGCGGCCGCGTCGAACGGCGACCCCAGCGGGGCCGATTTCCGCCAGACCCAGACATGGAATCCGGGACGCGCGGTTTCATGGTCACCGGCGCCGAGGCCTTCCTCGAACGCCTCGCCGACTGCACTTGAAACCCCTCGCCGACTGCACTTGAAACCCCTCGCCGGCTGCACTTGAGATGTGTATCCAGCGGCCTTTTTTTCGGAGAACACGATGAAAGTTTCAAATTTGAAGACCAAGCCCAAGATCCTGCTTGGTATCTGCTCCCCCCTGGTCCTCCTGTTGATCCTCGGGGGCGTCAGCATTTACAGCATCAACACCATCGTCGAGACCAACGAGTGGGTCGAGCACACCCATGAGGTGCTGGAGGAGGCGGCGGCGATCGTCGGCTCGGCCGTGGACATGGAAACCGGCATGCGGGGCTATCTGCTGGCCGGTAAGGAGGGCTTCCTGGCTCCGTACAAGGGCGGGGAGGAAGCGACCTACAAAGGCATTGCCGCCCTGCAGGAAACGGTCAACGACAACCCGAAGCAGGTCGAGCGACTCAAGGAGGTGGAACAAATCCTGCGGGAGTGGCAGAAGAACGTCACCGAACCGACCATCGCGCTGCGCCGCAAGATCGGCGACGCGAAGAACATGGACGACATGGCGGACGTGATCGGAGAGGCCCGCGGCAAGAAATACTTCGACCGCTTCCGGCAGATCATGGCCGATTTCCAGGCCGAGGAAACGGGGCTGATGGAAACACGCCAGGCGGACAACACCGGGACGGTTCAGCTCACCTATATCATCATCGCGGCCTGTCTCGGCTTGGCCATCGTGATCGGCCTCGTGCTGGCGTGGCTGATAGGCAACGGCATCGCCAACCCGATAGGCAGAATGACCGAGGCCATGAAAGAACTCGCCGGCGGCAACACGGCCGTCGACATCCCCGCCCAGGACCGGACTGACGAAATCGGCGAAATGGCAAAGGCGTTCGAAACCTTCCGTCAAAATTTGATCGAGAACCAGAAAATGGAGGACGCCGTCAAGAAGAAGGAGGAGGCGCTGCGCGGGAGCGAGGAGCGGTTCCGGGCCGTCGTCAACAACTCGCCGACCAAAATCCACATCAAGGATCTGGACGGGCGCTACACCATGATCAACCGCCAGTCAGAGATCCTGTTCGGGGTGACCAACG
>JACZWZ010000071.1 GCA_022571885.1 Acidobacteriota bacterium | reverse complement strand
GGACGGCCAGGTTCTCCCCAGCAGGCTGGTCGGCATTGCCCTCGTCCTGCTGTCAGACGTGGTCAGGGCCGACGCCGCCGCCACACTGCGCTATTTCGCCGAACAGGGAGTGGCAACCAAGGTAATCAGCGGCGACCACCCAGAGACGGTGGCGGCGATCGCCAGATTGGTGGGGCTCCCCGGTGCCGATCAGGTGGTGGATGCCAGGAACCTCCCCGAGGACGATGCCTCGCTGATATCGGTCATCGAGCAGGGGTCGGTATTCGGTAGGGTCACGCCGCACCAGAAACGGGCGATGATCGCAGCACTCCAAGCGAGGGGCCACGTCGTCGCCATGACCGGCGACGGCGTCAACGACGTTCTCGCCCTCAAGGACGCCGACATCGGCATCGCCATGGGCTCAGGTTCTTCGGCGTCTCGGGCGGTGGCCCAACTGGTACTCCTGGATGGGTCGTTCGACACCTTGCCGTCGGTCGTCGACGAGGGGCGCAGGGTGATAGCCAACATCGAACGAGTCGCCAACCTCTTCGTGACCAAGACCGTTTATGCACTGCTGCTGGCGATCCTCGTGGTGGTGTTCGCCAGTCCGTTCCCGTTCGTCCCCCGCCATCTCACCCTGGTGGGAACACTCACGATCGGGGCGCCCGGTTTCTTCCTGGCGTTGGCGCCGACCGCGGTGAGAGCGCGGCCGGGATTCATCGCCCGTGTGCTTCGCTTTGCGCTTCCGGTGGGCACCCTCGCCGCCGCCGCTACATACGCGGCATACGAGTTGGCAATCGCCGAAGGTGTCACCCTCCTCCGAGCCCGAACGCTGGCAACGCTGGTGCTGGTGTCGGTCGGCTTGTTTGCGCTGGTCCTCAACTCACGGCCGCTCACCCCGGGCCGCCGGGTCCTGGTCGGCACGATGGCCGCGATCTTCGGGCTCATCGTGGTGACGCCGGCTTGGCGAGTCTTCTTCGAACTCGAGCTGCCGCGGCTGGTGGTGGTGCTGGCAGGCATCGGCATCATCGGCATCACCGGTGGTGTCATGTACGGCGCCCTGCGGGCGTTCGGCTGGCTGAAACAGGTCCCGACCCTGCTCCGCACCCCCTTCGAGCCGCAGAGAGCAGGCGGAATCCTGGCCGGGCTCCGCCGATTTACCCGGAGAACTCAACCGAGTGTGGAGTCGGCGAGCGACTGAGACCAGTTCCTCCCCCGGTCACCAGTCACCAGTCACCAGTCACCAGTCACCAGTAAGAGTTTGAGCGCGTTCTGGCTGGGGACTGGAGACTGTGGACTGGCGACTGGCTTAGGGCTACTCGATTTCGATGCTGAGCAAGCCGTGCGCCTCGCGCAACGATGCTTCGACATCGTCTGGGCTGGCGCCGCGAGCGATGATGAATCCGAGATACCGATCCGCCTCGGGAAGTCGACGAATCCTTCTACCTAGGGGGATTGTGATCGTGATCTCCTCTATCCCCTCGACCTCTGCCACCGCGGCGCGGCCACCTACCCCGCGAAATACCCCGTCGTCTGGAATCGGAATCATCATCGCCCCGGAAGCTTGCCCGATTACGCGCATACCTCGTCGATTCAGCCCGAGGGCGGCACGCAGCAGTTGGACTTCCAAGCTCTGGGCGAGCATCCCGAACTTGAGTGAACGCCCGCACAGCCCCCCGATCGAACGAGCGGCAATCTCGATGATCCTCGGTCCCTCGGGTGTCAATCGGACCTCGGCATGGATCGGTCCGAAGACCAACCCGAGTGCCCGAATCGCCTCCTCAACCACATCACCCGCCTCGGCGAGCAGCGAGCCTTGGTGGCGCGAAGGCGTGACATAGAGCGTCTCCTCAAAGAAAGGTCCTTCGAGCGGGTCGGGTTTATCGAACACCGCAAACACCTCGAGGCCGACGGCCGAGACCAGGCCTTCGATCGCGATCTCAGGACCCTCCAGGTACTCCTCCAGCAGGAGCACCTCCTGCTCGATTCCGGCCTCGACCTGTATGGCGCGGATCCTCGAAACCGCAGCCTCCAGGCCGACTTCATCGTCGGCCCGTATCACCCCTCGGCTGCCCGACAGCGACACCGGCTTGACGACCAGCGGATAGCCGACAGATGCTGCGATCGCGGCCGGGGATCCGTCCGTCTTCAATTCGCCGAATCGGGGTTGCGGCACCCCGCCGTCCGCCAGCCGCCGCCTCATCGCGAGCTTGTCACGGGTGGCGGCCACGGCTGACGGGTCGTTGTGCGGCAGACCCAGTTGCTCGGCTGCGAGTGCCGCAGCGACGACGCCGGCATCGTCGACACCAACTATCGCATCCAGGGGATGGGTCACAGACGCCTCCACCAACGCACCGGCCACGGCTTCCGGATCGGCGCAGTCGACGGTGACCACTTCGAGAATGCGGCCCGACACGATGCCGAGCGAGGCGTCGGAGGCCACCACCAGATCGACATTGAGCTCGTCGGCAGCTGCGACGAAGTCGGAGGCGCGATAGGACGAGGTGGGAAGGACCAGACCGATCGTGGGCATGGCGCAATGATGGCCAAACGCGACGGCTAGCCACATTCGGATCAGTACGATACGGCACCCATGCCCCGAGAACTATCCCTGCTGACACTGACCGATGAGGCCGTGACCGCGGTGCTCGGAATCCGCGCCGACGAGCCCGACGCCGACGACCTCGCCCTCACCGTCGCCATCACCGGCGTCAAAAACCTGGAGTTCGTATACGAGCTGACGTTTATCCCGGTAGAGGATGCGACCGATGACGATGTCTTGCAGCGTTTCGATGACCTGTCCGTTATCACCCGAGCCGACAGTGTCGATCGTCTTCAGGGTGCCTCGATCAACGTGCGAGACGGCGGACTCGCCATCGACAACCCGACCTCACCCAGCCCCCCAATGGGATCCAGTCCGGGGACCGTCGATGGACCCGTCGCCGACCGCATCCGCCAGGTTCTGGAAGACCAGGTCAACCCGGCCATTGCCGCCCACGGTGGGTTTGCCGAATTGGTAAATGTGGAAAACGACACCGCGTACCTGAGAATGGGAGGCGGGTGCCAGGGATGCGGTCTGGCCGAGGTCACGCTGAGCCAGGGGATCGCAGTGGCGATCCAAGACGCAGTCCCCGAGATCAATCAGGTGGTCGACGTCACCGACCACGAGTCGGGCACCGACCCCTACTACGAATCATCGAAGAAGTGACCGCCGGCTAGCGGCGGCAGGTCACCAGTCTCCGGTCTCCGGTCAGAAGGGGCATCAGATGTCGCCCGGCGACGCACTCTGGAATGCCAGAATGGACCCGACCGTTAGAGCAACGGGTTATGACGACAGACATCAGAGGACACCGACTTTCGGCCGAGGAGGCCCGTAGCCAACTGGAGGCGGGACTCGAGCACTATCGCAGTCGCACCAAGCAGATGTTCGCCGCCCTGAACGACGACGACGTCCACCGACAACACGACTCGATCATGAGCCCGCTGGTGTGGGACCTCGGCCACGTCGGCAACTTCGAAGAACTATGGCTGCTGCGCCGACTCGACGGACGGCCCGCCCACGATTCGCGTCTCGACCAGATGTACAACCCCTTCGACAACCCACGCTGGAGGCGCGGCGATCTTCCCCTACTCGACCGAAACGAAGCACTCGAATACATCGACGAGGTGCGGGGGGACGTGCTGGAAATCGTAAAGAGCTCCGACCTGGATCCATCGAATCCGTTGATGCGTGACGGATATGTGTTCCGAATGGTCATCCAGCACGAGGCGCAGCACCAGGAGACGATTCTCCAGGCGCTCGATCTGCGAGACGATCTTCCCCCGTACTCCCTCGGCGGCGACCGAAGCATCGCCACCACTCGCACCGTCGACGACACCGAACGGATCGCGATACCCGGAGGCCGATTCCTCCAGGGCACAGATGACACCACAGAGGGATACGACAACGAGCGGCCCCGCCATCCGGTGGAGCTGGAAGCGTTTGCGATCGATCGGTTTCCCGTCACCAACCGACGCTACGCAGAATTCATCGAGGCAGAGGGCTACGAAAGACCTGATCTCTGGACGAGCGACGGGTGGGATTGGCGCTCGGGTCTCGACGTCGAGGCCCCACAAGGATGGACGCGCCGGATCGGAGGTGGCTGGTTGCTTAGACGATTCGGACGCGTTGTCGACCTCGACCCGGCCGAGCCGGTTCAGCACGTGTCGTACCACGAGGCCGAAGCGTTTGCCCGTTTTGCCGGAGGGCGCTTGCCGACCGAGGCCGAATGGGAGAAGGCCGCCACCTGGGGACCGGAAGCCACCACACCCAGTGTCTACCCATGGGGCTCGGCGGCACCGTCGGCCGCACTAGCCAACGTGGGTTCTCTGGCGTTGGGACCTTCGCCTGTCGGCAGCTTCCCTTCCGGGGCGTCGGCCTACGGCGTGGAACAACTTCTCGGCGATGTCTACGAGTGGACTTCGTCACCTTTCGCCGGCTATCCGGGTTTCGCATCATTCCCCTACCCGGAATACTCGGAGGCCTTTTTCGACGATTCCGAATTTCGCGTCTTGCGCGGCGCCTCCTGGGCCACGTCGACCGACGTCACCAGAAGCACGTTCCGCAACTGGGACTATCGGATCCGCCGTCAGATCTTCTCCGGAATGCGCCTCGCCTGGGATGCGACCTGATGTGCCGGCTCGCCGGATACGTCGGTCGTGAGCCGCTTCCACTGTCGGCGCTTCTATACGAACCTGTCCACTCCCTCGAACACGCTTCCTACGCCCCCAGGGAACTCCTCAGCGGAACCATCAACGTGGACGGCACCGGCGCAGCATGGTGGCCCGAGGACGGGTCGGGACCGCTGCGATACGTGACCTCCGATCCACCGTGGGCCGACCCCAACCTCCCCGGCCTGGCGCCATATCTGCGCGGTACCACGATGCTGGCAGCGGTCCGGTCGGCGACACCCGGGATGCCGTACGGGCCCGACAACGTGGCGCCCTTCGTGGCGGACGGACTCGCCGGCGCCCACAACGGCCGCATCGGCGGGTTTCGAGGAAGTCTGGGAAGGACCCTGCTCGGTGGCCTCGACGACGATCGGTTCGGACAGCTCACGGCCATGAACGACTCATTGGCGTTGTTCCTCATGGTGGTCCAGCAGATCGACGGCCAAGCCGGAGCTCCTCTGTCCGACGCGGTCACGATCGTCATTCAGCGGACCGCCAAAGCAGTGATCGCCGCCGGCGAAGTAGCGACGCTGAATCTGGTGGTGGCATCGTCGGTCGAGATCGTCGCCGTCCGAACATCGGCCGGAGACGCCATCAACTCGCTCTACACCCGGACCACCGCCGAAGGCAGCTGGCTGGCATCGGAACCGCTCGATAACGACACCGGATGGGCATCGATGCCCAAACACTCACTCGCCGTCCTCACCACAAGCGGTATCGACATCCGTCCCATCGAGCACGAAGGTGCGGCGGCATGAGAGCGGAAGGCGATGCGCCGGTCACCGTGTCCCGGCTGATCGAACACACGGACTATCGAAATCAGCTTCTCGAAGACGTGCGCCACGGTCTCACCGCATACCGCAAGCACCTGCCTTCCAAGTATTTCTACGATGCCCGCGGCTCGGAGCTCTTCGAAGAAATCACCCGACTGCCCGAGTACTACCTGACCGAGGCCGAGACCGAGATCCTCGCCGAGCACTCCGAAGGTCTGATGGCCCGCATCCGGCCCGACGAGTTGGTCGAGCTGGGCTCTGGATCCTCCACCAAGACCCTGATGCTGATCGATGCCATGCACCTCTCGGGGGGAAGCAGATACGTACCCATCGATATTTCCGAAGATGCCTTGCGCGCCGCCGCCAAGGAGTTGTGCGCAACCTACAAGTGGCTCGAAGTCGAAGGCCTGGTGGGCGACTACGTCGCCGACCTCGACAAGGTACGCCGCCGCGGACGTAGATTGATCGTCTTTCTAGGATCGACAATCGGCAACTACGTGCCGACGCTTCGCTATTCACTGCTGCGTGCGGTTGCCGCCGCCCTCGACCCCGGCGATTTGTTCCTGCTGGGCGTGGATCTGGTGAAGGACGAGGCGAGCATGATCGCCGCCTACGACGACTCGGCCGGGATCTCGGCCGAATTCAACCTCAACATTCTGCGGGTGGTAAACCGCGAACTCGACGGCGACATCCCCCTCGACGCGTTCGAGCATGTGACCCGATTCGACCCCCAGTTCTCTTGCATGGCTCAAAGTCTGCGAGCCACCCGCGAGGTGGTGGCCAACATACGAGCCCTCGACCTGGCGGTGACCTTCCACGAGGGTGAGGAGATCCACACCGAAGTCTCCTGCAAGTTCACCCGCGGCGGCGTCGAGGAGGACTTCGCCGCCGCCGGTATGCGGCTCGACGAGTGGCTCACCGATTCAGAGAAGCGATTCGCCCTGGCACTCGGCTCGCACGCGTAGGAAACCAGCCACAGTCTGGAGTCTGAAGGCCGGTATTGTCGGCGCAACGGAGGCAAAGGAGTGGTCCATGGAGCGGCCTGATGGCATTGTCGAATTCGAGCCGGCGGCAGAGTTCTATCCGTTCGAGTCCCAGTGGTTCACCAGCTCCGTAGGCCCGATTCACTACGTCGACGAGGGCCGCGGTCGGCCGCTGCTCTTGCTGCACGGAAACCCCGATTGGAGTTTCCTGTATAGAAAGATAGTGGTCGGGCTCCGGAACCGTTTCAGGTGTATTGCCGTGGACTACCCGGGGTTCGGGTTGTCGGTCCATCCCGGTGATCCCTACGGATACACCTCGGCCGAGCACGCTGCGGTGGTCCGGGAATTGGTCGAGCACCTCGATTTGCAGGACATGGTGCTGATGGGCCAGGACTGGGGTGGCCCGATTGGCATGGACGTGGCTTCCCGGATGCCCCAGCGGATCGGTGGTCTCGTGATGGGCAACACCTGGTATTGGCCTACCGACAGCTTCATGATGAATTCCTTCAGTCGGGTAATGAGCTCTCCTCCACTGCAGGCACTCATCACCAGGCGGAACTTCTTCGTCACTCCGATGATGAAACGCACCCTCAAGGCCAAGCTCACCGACGCCGAATTCGACCACTACATCGCGGTGGTCCCGACACCCCAGTCTCGACGAGGAATTGCGGTTTTTCCCAAGCAGATTCGGGCGGCCAAACCATGGCTGACTGAATTGGAGAGAAGGGTCGAGTCCACCCTTAGTGAGAAGCCAATCGTTCTGGTGTGGGGCATGAAGGACCCCGCATTTGGTCGCGGTGGGGTTCTCGAGCGGTGGCAGGCGGCCTTCCCTCAGGCAAAGGTGACTCGTCTGGAAGACGCCGGCCACTACATCCAGGAGGACGCACCCGAGCAGATAGTCGACGCCATCGCCGATGCCTATGGCCCGGAGTGAGTGACTGTTCGTAGCGCTCCAGGACATGGGGGATGAAGCCTCCCCTCCTAACGATCGAGGTTCCGAGGCGGTAATTGCATAACGGCTCCACGGTCACGTGAGTCGCCGCATGCGAAATACCGCGCTAGCCCCTCAGCCGCTCCACTTCGCCGACCAATTCGACCATCCGATGGAGATCGGAAGCAAAGGCCTCCCTCTCCTCCAGTCTCGACAGGTCTCCGCCCAAGAGCAGATCTCGGTTGGCGGCAAGGCGTACTGCGTTCTTGAACAGCACCGTCGAAACAGCCTCCGGACTCCGGATGGCGCGCTGCGCCCGATATTGGGCGCCGAGCGCCAGGGCGGCTTCAATAAGCTTTCTCTCGTCCGCATCGCGACGGAAGTCGACATCGACCAGCGCATCCGCCAGGACCAGATAGGCCTCGAATACCGGACGTAGCGCCCAAGATGAAGCAGCCGGCAGCAGCGCCCGAAGCACCGAGACGGCGTCGCCCGAGGCGACTGCGGCCTCCCAACCCGGGACCGATGCCTCGAGTTCCGCGGTCATCTCAGCCCGGAACACCTTCCGCTCTGCAAAAAAGTACTCGAACTTCAACCGGTCGCGGGTGCGGCGCGCGGTGTCCCAGAAGACGTCGAGTCGGTCGACCCCGGCGCCGGAGGCAGCGGCGAGGCCGAGTTCTGCAATTGCGCCGGTCGTAAAGAAGTGGACGATCGTGTTGCGGTAGTACGCCGCCGCCAAATGCTGATCCGAGCCGATCTCGTACACGGTCTGGCGACCGCCGTCGAATCTGCTCACAACGCCGTGCTCCACCAGGGCATCGAGTGCACCGCGCACCACCGTCACATCCTCTAAATCCACAGGCTCGGAGATCGGAAGCCGGCGACGCTCGACGTTCGCAATGAAGTCGCCCAGGACGGCGATCGTCTCCTCGACAGTGACGGCATGGTCGGTCCCCAACAGGGCGATGGTGACCAGAGATATCGGCGTGATCGGAGTAACTCGATTGATTCTGACCGCCACTTCGAACGCCAGCTTCTGGATCTCGAGATTGGACTCCTCCGGGTCCGGTTCGTAACCGGTGTCGTACCGGTTCAGGGTGTCGGCAAGGCTGATCGGCTCACCGAAATTCAGATAGATGCGACCGTACCGGCGTCGCATCGTCCGCAGCACTCGAACCAGCCACCTGAAAGATTCCTTCTCCTTGGCACCGCCGCGTTGCTCTGCCGCGTACGCCCCCACATCCTGGATCTGGTCGTATGCGATCGAAGTCGGAATCAACACCACGTCTTCGCATGAGCCGCGTCGCCAGGAATCCACCACGTACGACAGAAGGCCGTACTTCGGTGCGTTCAGCTTCCCGGAACGAGACCGACCGCCCTCGATGTACCACTCCAGAGGGAACCGCTTCTCGAGCAGGTAGTCGAGATAGCGCTTCAGCGTGTACTTGTAGACCTCGTTGTCCTTGAAAGAGCGGCGAATGAAGAACAATCCATGGCGACGCAAGAAGGGCCCAACCGGGAAGAAATTCATATTGATGCCGCCGGCGGCGTGGTTCGGTGGTAGGCCGTTCTCGTACAGCACGTACGTCAACGCCAGATGGTCCATGTTCGACTTGTGACTGGGGAGAAACGCCAGAGAATGACGCTGGCCCAATTCGGAAATGCGCTCCAGCGCCTCGGGATCGTATTGGATGCGCCGGTCGTAGCCCTGGGTGTAAATGAGTCGGATGAGCGACGCCACCAGGTCAATGACGAATGTGCTCGGCTGCGCCGCGATCTCTTTGAGGTAGCGAGCCGATTTGCGGGCCAGATCGTCGACCCGCTCTCCGGTCTTGGCCGCCAGGCGCTCCAACCCGAGCTGGAACTTGGCCGAGCCCAGCAGATCCTCGGCCAGCAGACGCGGCACCTTGTACCTGTTGCCCCGTACCCGGCGCTCGGCGACCTCCAACGTCAGGCTTCCCTGAAGCGCGATGTACTCGGCGAACCCGTACGGGTCGTCGGGACGGGCAATCCTGGCGTCGACCCACCTGGTCGCGAGGTCGGAGACCGGAGCAGCCTCGCCGACGACCACCCGGATCCGATCCGGGCGGAATCGAACGAATAGCTCCTGCACTATGCGGTTCGGATCCCGAGGATCGCCGTATGTCAGCAGATCTACCAGCCGCGGGATCCTCCGGCCGGTGCGGCGCGGCCCCAACCAGACAACCCGAAGCGGTACCAGAAGGACATCGGTGTCGCCTGAAGCGAGTTCCTTGAGGGCAGGTCCGATCGACTTTCGGAACCGGCGACGACGAGATGGCGGGACCACGCACACCCGATATTCGGCGTTTCCAGGCCGATTGCGCTCGATCCACTGACCGATGAGCCGTCGTTCGAGCGACGACGAAGCGTCAACCAGAAACGCAACCGGACGATCCCCGGACTGAGGCCATTCCTCTTCGCCCGGTGGAGGTACGGCGCTCAGCGTCACTGGTGGCTCGAAGTAGCAATCACGCCAGCGAAACTACTCCATCGTTGGGCCGCCGATAGCCATCTACCTGCATGCTGCAGGCTGCACGCCCCAATCTCAGCGCGGCCCCATTCGGGCCCCGGCGTCGAGCCTGACGACTTCGCCGTTGAGCAAGGTGTTCTCCATGAAGTGCTGCACCAGGGCGGCAAAGTCGTCAGGCGTTCCCAACCGCTGTGGGAACACGTGAATCTTGGCCAGCTCCGCCTTGAGCTCGGGGCCCATACCGTCGATCATCGGCGTGTCCATGATGCCGGGAGAGATGGCCATCACCCGGACCCCTATCGACGCCAGGTCGCGGGCCAGCGGCAACGTCATGGCGGCGACTCCACCCTTGGACGCCGAATAGGCCGCCTGGCCGATCTGGCCCTCGGTCGCCGCGATCGACGCCACGTTGACGATCAGCCCGCGGCCACCCTCACCATCCGGCTCGTTGTCGGCCATCACCTTTGCCGCATTGCGCAGAACGTCGAACGTCCCGATGAGGTTCACCCGGACGACGAACTCGAAGAGGTCGAGCGGGAACAGCTCACCTGATCTGTTGATCACACGATGGGCATCGGCAACACCAGCGGCGTTGACACAAACGTCCAACCCGCCGAGGGCGCCTCCGATCTGGGCGACGGCGGCGGCGACCTCGTCGGGCTTGCGCACATCGGCCGCAGCAAACACACCATCGATCTCCTTGGCCACATCGGCGCCGGCACTCGACTCCAAATCGAGGATCCCGACCCGGGCGCCCCCGGCGACGAGCCGGTCCACCGTGCCCCTTCCCAAACCGCTCGCCCCACCCGTAACGAGCACTCGCGCCCCGGCTACCTGCATGTCTCCTCCTAGTGCCTCGGTTCCGACGCCTCACGAGATCGGAACGTCCGGTAGAGAGCTCCCGCTCGCCCTCGACGCGGTCAACGCTACCGGCCCGAGTTTTAGAGGGCGCGCCCTCGGTGGCCTGAGGTTGGGGCCCCGGGCCACACAGCGATGAGCCGTATGGCGAAGAGCCATGGGATGGCGCCAGAGCGTTCGCCCATCGGCGGAAGCTCTCAGATCAGATGTGGTCTGGTGGTTGTGGAATGTCGGCGAAGGCCTTACCGCGCGATTCGACGATTTCGTCGGCGATCTGCTCGAGTGAATCCATCAGCCACAAGTACGCCGCCTTCCCCTCTCGGAAGTCGGCTTCGGCCATGCCCTGAATCCGGCCCTGCTCCTGAAGTTCGCGTACGTTGCGGAAGTTGTTCCTGGGCTCGGTGGTGTAGACGCCGAATGTCTTGCCGCCGCGCTCGTTGACGATGCTGAAGCACGGAACGTCGCTCGGGCCGTCGGCGATATAGATCATGTTGCGGATGGGCACCCGGCGCTGATCCCGGCTCATCCGGGCGTTGACGTCGAGGCTCGGGTTCTTGTTGACACCCTTGTTGATCTCGAAGATGGCCCGTGTCTTAGTGGTGTTGTCGATCGAATATCCGATGTGGGTTATCGGGTGTGGCGTGTCATCCACATCGAGACGCTCACGATATCGGGGAGGTGCGGGTCGCTCGATGAAGGTGTTGGCCCAAACGTCATCGAGATGCGGCCCGATCACGCTGCCCTCGATCATGTGGCGGATCCCGGTCGATACCGCGTAATGCTCGACGGTGACGCCCTCCTCCACATATTTCGGGTCACCCGCCACCCGTTTGCGAGTCGCCTCCAAGAACTCGGGGATGCCGGGCGCCGGTTCGATCTCGGCCCCCAGCATCCGAAGCTTCTCGTTGGTGAGGCCGTCGAAGATGCCGTGTTCGACGTACGACAGGATGTGCAACAGATAGGCGGAATCGCGACTGATCGCAATCCCGCGACGATCGTAGAAGTCGACTAGTCCGTCGACCTCGCCCCAGAATTCGGATTCGTCGACGCCGTACTCGGCGAACAGCGGCGCTTGTTGATTCCCCGGGATCAGGGTTCGGTCGTAGTCCCAGAGGAACGCAACCACTGTCTGCGTGTAGAGAGGAACCGGCATGTGCCCTCTCAGGGTACTTCGGGACCCCCGAAGCGGATGTGATCTCCCTCGGACCACCAGGATTGGAGATGGAGCGGAAACCCTCGCAACGACTGATGGGCATCGCCCATCCTCGCCGTCGGAACGATTACCGCCACCCGCCACCCGCTGGCCGCGACCGAGGCCGCCACCGGGCCCAAGGTCGCGAGGGGTTGACGTTCGCCGGGGAACAATTCGACCAGGCCTTGATTGGGTGCCAGCACGGCAACCCCGTCTAGTCCGCCGACGCCAACAAACGAGCCCAGCGGCGTTTCGACCACTTCACCCTCGTAGTGCAAATGGATCGATGCCGCCTCCGTCGCGGCATGGTGATGGGTGATGGTTCCGGGTGCCGTCAGGACCACAGAGCGTGCCTCTCGAGAAGTTACAGGTGTGTAGTTTAGCCGAGAACAGTCACCAGTCACCAGTCACCAGTCACCAGTTTCCAGTCAGAACGCGCCAACACCTGTGTGGAGTGAAGTTTGGAATCTGCAATCTGCAATCCAACATCGACAAGACTCAACACACATGACCCTCAACCTTTCCGATCGCGATCGCGCCCTGGCTTCGGGCGAGCACGGGCCGGCGGCTGCGTTGGCGATGCGGATCATCACTCGACTCGCCGAGGCCAACAGGGCTGATCGCCTCATCGACGTGACCTCGGCACACATCGACTCGTGTCTCTATCACGGCGAGGCCGGGCTGGAATTCGCCGAGCGCCTGGTCGGCGACGAGGGACGTGTCGTCATCCCCACCACCCTCAACGTCGGCACACTCGATCTGCTCCACCCCGACCTCTTCCGGGGCGATGCCGAGCTGGCCGAGCGGGGCCGGCGCCTCATGGCGGCCTACCTGGCGCTGGGTGGCAGCCCGACATGGACCTGCGCCCCCTACCAGCTGGAACTGCGGCCCGGCCTCGGCGAGCACGTGGCCTGGGCCGAATCGAATGCGATCGTCTTCGCCAACTCGGTGCTCGGCGCCCGCACCGAGCGCTACGGAGATTTCATCGACATCTGCGCCGCCCTCACCGGCCGGGTACCCGACGCCGGTCTCCACCGAGACGAGCACCGCAAGGCGTGGTCCCTCTTTCGCTTGGAAGGTGTCTCGGACGACCTCTTGGAGGCAGAGGATCTCTACCCGGTACTGGGCCACCTGATCGGTCGAGAGACAGGCGTCTTCATCCCGGCCATCGACGGCCTAGCTCTCAGTGCCTCCGAAGACGACCTAAAGGCTCTCGGCGCCGCGGCAGCATCGTCCGGCGGCGTCGCGATGTTCCACGCCATAGGCATCACCCCCGAGGCGGCGACTCTGTCCGAGGCGACCGGGGCCATCAAACCGCGTCTCGACGTCAGGATCGGAATGGACGAGCTGCGCCGAGCTCGCAACGAGTTGACGACCAGGAGCGACGGACCGCTCACGGCGATTTCCATCGGTACGCCTCACTTCTCTGTGGCCGAGTTCGAGCGGCTGGCCGACCTCGTGTCGGGTAGAACCATCCATCCCGATGTCGAGTTCTACGTCAACACCGGCCGCCAAGAACTCGCCGAGGCGGCTGCGGCCGGCCACCTCGATTCGATCCGAAGCGCCGGCATCGAGATCGTCACCGACACCTGTGCCTACACCACGCCAATACTGCGCCGACGCCGCGGTGTCGTCATGACCAACTCCGGCAAGGTCGCTTACTACGCACCCGGCAACCTCGGTGTCGACGTCGTGTTCGGATCACTGGCCGACTGCGTGGCCTCGGCCGAGGCGGGACGAATCGTGCGCGACGAGTCGTTGTGGGCATGAGCCGCGCCCTGCTCGGCGGGACGGCTCGGGGGGCGGCGCTGGTGCTCGCCGAGCCCCTCAGCATGTGGGGCGGTCTGGATCCAAAGACCGGAGAGATCATCGACAGACGCCATCCTCAGCTGGGATCGATCATCACCGACACCGTTCTGGTCCTGCCTTGGGGTCGCGGCTCCTCGTCTGCTTCGAGCGTGCTCGCCGAGGCGATCCGACTCGGTACCGCCCCCTGTGCGATCGTGATGCGAGAGCCCGATGACATCATCCTTCTCGGAGCCCTGGTAGCCGAGGAACTCTATGGGACGACTTGCCCGATCTTGGTGGTGGAGCCGGAGTTGTACCGGTCGATCACCACCGGAGACCAGATCACCGTGAGCGAAGACGGATCGGTCTCGGTAGGCGGTGACCGATAGCCAGTACCCAGTAACCAGGTGGCCGCCCGATTCCCTACTCCTGGTCTCTTGCTGGAGACTTCTGACTCCCGACTACCCGACTCCAAGCTGGATACCTCCTCCCTCGTTATCGTCACGGCATGGCACTAGGGCACCGCGCTTGAGCGACTACGCCATCGAGATCGTCACCGCCGCCGACGTCGTGGACCTCAGGACTGCCTTGTTGCTGCGCCACCGAGGCGGATCACCGTTGGTCGCCGGTGACGAGCATCCGAATGCCTGCCACGTAGCTGCCTACCGCGACGGCAAGCAAGTCGGCATCGGATCGATCCACCCAGAGCCAATGCCGGACGGTTATGGGACAGCCGCCTGGCGGCTGCACGGGGTCACCGTCGACCATGGTCATCGCGGAGCCGGTGTTGGAGCGCTCATCGTCGAGCGATGTCTGGACCACGCAGTCGGCCAATTCCGGATCGCAGTCGATCTGAAGCCTTACGTCGTTGCCCTCCCGAACCACCTGGCGAACCGTTCCGACGCCATCCACGTGCCCCTGAACGATATGTCCATCGAGACGATCTCCTGCGCGCAGCGCGCGCTCCAGATTGACCCGCGCACCGACCTTCAGATCGCCGAGAGCCGTACGCTCCATCGTCTCCCGTACGGCCTCGAAAGACAGGCGGCCGGCGCGTATCGATGTCACGGGGAGACACCCCCCGTTGCCGGCGCCGCTGTC
>JACZWZ010000070.1 GCA_022571885.1 Acidobacteriota bacterium | reverse complement strand
ATCCAACCCGTACGCCGCGACCCGCTCACTGTTGGCTCCCCTCTGACCCCGCGACCACCAACCCTATACGCCGGGCGCATCGGACGGCACCATCGCCACTCCCCAGAGATTCTCGACACGGTTCACCTAGGCGTCCATTTCCTCCCGCACTGCATGGCGCATCACCTCTGATAGTTCTCACCCGTGCACCACGGGGCGTCCGCCGATCAGAGGAGCTGGCTGAACTCGAGTAGGTGTCCGTCCGGATCGCGCAGGAAGCAGCGGATCTCGCCTCCCCAGTCTTGGGCCATGGGTGGGGTGAGGAATTGGGCGCCGCGGCTGGTAAGGGCATCGTAGGCTGCCCGGCAGTCGGGGACCCGGAAGGTGAGTTCGGAACTGACGGTGTGTACGTCGCCCGGCGGCGCAAACGTGATGTCGGGTTTGTCGTCGGTCGGCCCGCCGCCCGCAACCAGGAAGAGCAAGCTCCCCGCCAGTTCCAGTTGGCAGAACGATCCCTCGAATTCACGGATGACTCGGGCGCCGATGATGTCGCGGTAGAAGTCCCGTGAGGCCGACACGTCGGCGACCACCAGCAACGGACCGAGGCTTACCTCGCTGGTTGGGAACTCACTCATCATCGACCCCCTGATGGCCACCGGTTGCTGCTTCAACCCCGGTTGCGTATTCGACCGCAGCCCTGATGATGACCTTGATCACGTCGAGATCGGCGCTGCTTCGAGGCGCATAGATCATCAAAAGGTTGGGCACCGAACCGTCGAGAGCAAACGGATGGGGTTCTCCCCAACCCATGTCGACGACCTCGGTCATCTGGTGTGCGGGGAGCTTCATATGCATGCTGCCCCCGCCAGGCTGGGGATGGATGTGAGCAAACTCGGCACCGACGATCATCGCTTCCGAGCGAGCCGTGGGAGCATCCGGGACCACGGTGAGCGCACGGGTCCCCGGTAGCGAGGCTCGGCTCGGTTTTTCCTCGACCCCGGCAAGTGAGAACGCCCAGCTCGTCATCTCCTCCATCAGCCCGTCACTCGACGTCTGGTCGAGCTGAATGTGGGGGATGCCTTGGGTGACCGCAGGAGCGGCCCCGGTTCTGGGTGGAAGGGCGAGTCCTGGAACGCTCGATGCCGCATTGCTTCCGGTTTCAGTCACGCCAACAATGCCGGCTCATCTGCCCGCCCTCGGACACACCGGCCGCGAGCCGTCGCGCACCAGGGAGTCGCCGGCGACGTCTAGTCGAGGGGCGCCTCCTGAATTTCGAGAACAGATCCCGACGATCCCCCCGCCACGCACGCCCGATTCTGTGATCCATCGGGTGGGTGCAGAACCCGGCCTGTTCACATATCCCGCGATCGCCGTCACGACCCACTCCGATCGAGAAGCCGGGCGTCCGGCGAGCGGGAGGGAGCAGGTGGAGACCCGTCGACGAGGAACATGACATCGTCGGGGTAGCAGAACCACCAGTCCTCGCCCGGCTCGAACGATCGCATCAGGCCATGGTCCGAGGTGTGGAAATGGGCGGTGGCGTGCAGGCCGGGAGAATTGTCACAGCATCCGACATGACCGCACTGCTGGCATAGCCGAAGGTGAACCCAGTCGGAGCGTTCAGAGGCCAGACATTCCTCGCATCCATCCGTTCCCGGAAGGGGCGGGCTGGTGTCTTGGGGGATATGCGGGCATTCGATGGTGGTCATTGGATCCTCTCAGCTTCCTGATCCGGTGGACGACGCCACCGCAATAGAGATCGGCGGGTCGGCTATCGACCACATCACCCGGCACCGCCCGGGCTTGATGGTCTCGTCTTGGAGGAGGCGCTGATGGACTCCTCGCTAAAAGTATGGATCATTGATTGTCCATGTTATAGACTAACTAGTCCGCTACGTCAACCATTTGGTACGGTCCTCATATGAGCCTTCCCAGCGATGCCGACCGACGCACCCTCACGGACTCGTTGGTGGATCTGTACATCAACCTGGATCGGACCTATGCGGCTGCCAGCCGGGACGTTCGGCTGACGCCGCAACAGGCTCAACTTCTCTGCGTAGCCGAGCACGAGCAGCCCACCCTGGGTCGGCTGGCCGAAGCCCTGGGTTGCGACAAGACCAACATCACCGGGCTCGTCGATCGGGCGGTCAAACGAGGCCTCGTGGAACGCTGTAACGACCCTCAGGACCGACGAGTCACCCGGGTGGAGATGACCGTCGAAGGCCGCCGGCTGATCGCTCGCTTCCACCAGAGCCTGCAACGTCGCCTGAGCGGCATCAGGCTCGGGCAGGGGCTCATTGCCGCAGACATCGACGCCATATCAGATCAGCTGGGGACGGCCGGCGACCCGCCCTCAGGTTCGCCACCCCGCTAGATCCAATCCTCCATTCAGGTTCGAATGTCTGCAGCAGCAGTTCGCCGCGCCGCGAATCTGGTCGAACAGGTCGCAGGTCGAGTGGTCGACTCGCCGGCGAGACGACGCCCGACACCGGGCGCCACTTCAGAATCCTGGACCGTCTGGCGACCTTCGACAGAATGCTCGCCCGAGACCAAGCCGAACCCTACGCCTGGTTCGAACTCGCCTTCTTCATCTGAAATGAGGCCGTCGGTGCCGGGGAGCGAGGACGCCGGGTAGGACCGCCACGGATTCCGACCTTCAGATCAGCTCTCGAGTGCCTTGTCCAGGACTTCACTGATCGACGAAGCGATGTGGAACGTCAGCTCTTGGCGCACCTTCTCGGGGAGGTCTTCGAGGTCGCCCTCGTTGCGCTCGGGCAGGATCACCTCGGTCAGGCCCGCCCGGTGGGCAGCCAGCACCTTCTGCTTGAGCCCTCCGATTGGTAGCACCTTGCCTTGAAGAGTGATCTCCCCGGTCATCCCGACCGAGGCCTTGACCTTACGGCCGGTCAGCAGCGACACCAGAGCAGTGGCCATGGTGATCCCGGCCGACGGCCCGTCCTTGGGAATCGCTCCCGCCGGAACATGGAGGTGGATTCGACCCTTCAGCTTGTCGGGATCGAGACCGAGGTCGGTGGCGTGTGCCTCGACATAGGAGAGGGCAATCTTGGCCGACTCCTGCATCACGTCGCCGAGCTGGCCGGTCAGCATCAGCGATCGCTCATCACCGACCACCGAGGCCTCGACGAACAGCACGTCTCCCCCGGTGCCGGTGACGGCGAGCCCGGTGGCGACGCCGGGGACGTCGGTGCGGTCGGAAGCTTCGTCCTTCCAGATCTTCGGCCTGCCGAGGCGCTCCCGGATGTCGGCCTCGTCGATGGTGATATGTGAGCCTTCGACTCCGGTCTTGGCGACCTCGGTGGCCACCTTGCGAGTGAGCTTGCCCAGCTGTCGCTCCAGGCCGCGCACTCCGGCCTCCCGCGTGTAGCGATCGACGATCGCCGCCAGGGCGTTCTCGGTGACTTCGATCTCCTCGGGCTCCAGCCCGGCCGAGCGCACCTGGCGCGGCAGCAGATGGTCGCGGGCGATCGCAACCTTCTCTTCGTCGGTGTAGCCGTCGATGCGGATCATCTCGGTCCGGTCCAGTAGCGCCGCCGGAATCGTTTCGGCCACGTTGGCCGTTGCGATGAACAGCACGTCGGACAGTTCGAGGTCTACCTCCAGGTAGTTGTCGCGGAAAGTGTGGTTCTGGGCAGGGTCGAGCACTTCGAGCAGCGCCGAGGAAGGGTCGCCCCGCCAATCTGCGCCGACCTTGTCCATCTCGTCGAGCAGGAAGACCGGGTTCATGGTTCCGGCCTCGACCAGCGCCCGAGCAATACGGCCCGGCCGGGCACCCAGGTAGGTGCGGCGGTGACCACGGATCTCAGCCTCGTCACGCACCCCACCCAGCGCGACTCGCACAAACTCACGACCGAGCGCCTTGGCCACCGACTCGCCCAGAGAGGTCTTGCCTACCCCGGGCGGGCCTACCAGGAGCAGGATCGCTCCGGCGTTGCGCCCGTCACCCTTGGCAAGGCCCCGCTCGCTGCGCAGCTTGCGCACGGCGAGGTGTTCGACAATGCGCTCCTTCACATCGTGGAGCCCGGTGTGATCAGCGTCGAGAACCGCCCAAGCCTCCTCCAGGTCGAGCCGATCCTCGGACTGGGTTCCCCAGGGAATCTCGAGCATGGTGTCGAGCCAGGTACGGATCCAGGAGTGCTCGGGGGATTGCTCGCTCATCTGCTCCAGCCGATCGATCTCGCGCTCGATCGCCTCCTTGACCTTCTCCGGCAGCTCCAACTGCTCGACCTTGGCTCGGTAGTCGGAGACGGCTCCGCCATCCTCACCCAGTTCGCGCTTGATCGCTTCGAGCTGCTGGCGCAGCAGGTATTCGCGCTGCGATTTGTCGATGTGCTCGGCGGCGTCGTCGCGAACCCTGCGCCGCAACTCCTGATCGGCCAGAACCTCCCGCATCCAGCCGAGCAGCTTGCCGAGCCGACTCCGCACGTCGAGAGCCTCCAGCACTTCGACCTTCTGCTCCAACGAGAGGTCTGGAGAGTAGACGGCGAGGTCGGCGAGACGGCTGGGGTTGTCCATGGCGAGCACCCGCTCGGCGATGCCACCCATCCCGCGGTTCTCGAGCACGGCGCTGACGACGGCCCGATACTCCTCGACCAGGGTCTCCAACTCGTCGTCGATGACATCGACCTCGGGGTAGGGCTCGGCCTCGACCCAAAGGGCGCCGTCGCCGTCGGTCGAACCGGCGCCGACTCGAGCTCTAGCGACGCCGGAGATGACGATGTTGTCGTCATCGATGCGCTGGATCTCGGCAATGGTTCCGACCGACGCGTACTTCCCATCGACCCGGGGCACCAGCAGCAACTGAGTGTCACCCTCTGCCGCGGCGGCGAGGGCGGTGCGGCCCTCTTCGGTCTCGATCCGGACCGTGACAACCATGTGGGGGAACACCACGCCGTTGTGAAGCGGAAGAAGGGGCAATGTGAGGTGGGTGGTTTCAGGCATCTTCCGGTTTTCTCCTCGATCCGTGGACGGCCGCCACTACTGACGACCGTATTATATTCCTGATCTGATATCTAACGACTCAAGTTTCCTCCATGTTGGGTTGGCAATCAAGTGGGGTGTCGACGCCGAGCAGCAGCTTCGGTCCTGGAGCGACCGTCCTCAGCAACAGCTACTCGACCAGCTCTCCCGACACAGGTCGAGTCCGGTTCGGTCATCCGTTCCCGCACCGCGAGAGTGGCTTCGACGGCAGCGCGGTCGTATTCGAGAATCCAGGTCGAGTCCGCTCGTCTCATCTGTGAACTCAATGTCATCCCGACAAGGCGTTGACCGCAGCAATCATCCGCTTGTGGCCCGATGAGGGTCTCTCTGCGGACCGAGGACGGACGGCATCGCCGCGGTCAACCGGGTGCTGCCGTTTGGGATAGGAACCGCTCCACCCGGTCGGCGGCGAGCTCGCCGCTCTCGATCGCTCCATCGATCGTCCCGGCCCCCAGCGTGTGCTCACCGGCGAAGACGACACTCCCCTCCTGTTGGAAGACGCCCAACAGCGCTTCGTCACCGGGGGCGAGCGCCGAGTAGCACCCTCCGAACCATTCCTCGGTGCCCCAATCCACAAAGACCGAGTTTGCTCCGAGCAGAACCTCCGGAACGGCAGCCGCCAATCTCCGATGCCAATCACCCGATACCACATCGACCGCAAGCTGGGTCCCGGCAAACGCAGTCACCACCCTCCGAGTGCGCCCCTCCTCGCCGTCACCCGTCCAACACCACCATGTTGCGTCGTCGTTCTGGCGTGCCAGCAACGGTGGCGGCGACTCGGTAGGTGCCACCAGTTTGGCGGCGGTGCCCATCGCCAAGCGCTTGAGTGCGGCACGCATTCCGGGAGCCAGCGGCGGATCGAAGTGAAGCCGCGAAACGATCGGCAGCGGTACCGCCACAACCACCGCGTCGGCGGCGAGCGTCACGTTCGCCGTCGAGACCGACGCGCCGGAGTCGTCGGTTTCGATCCTCTCCACCGGATGCCCGATGCGGAGATCGTGAAGTTTGCCGGCTACGGCTTGAGCGAGCAGATCATTGCCTCCATCGATGCGCAGGTAGGTCGCTTCTCCGATACCGAAGTCGCCAACGATCTCGCCCACCGCGATCGATCCCGCCGCCACTCCGGCTGAACCCTCGAGCCTCTGCCGGAGAACCGTGAAGGCATCCGATCCGTCGTCGAGACCCGCCAGTAACTCGTCAACACTGAGACGTGCGCGGTCGGAGTCAGAAAGTGACTCGACGGCGGCCGTCACCAGGCTCGCCACCCGCCGATGCTCATCGGTCGGAATCGCCGGGGAGCCCATCAGGTCACGGTCGGCGAAGTCCACTCCGACCGGGCTCATCGCAACCCCGAGCTCCTCGGCCAAGGCGACCACCCACCGCTGGTCGCTCCGCAGCCACTCGCCGCCGAGCTCGCCAACCTCGCCGTTGCTCAACGTCACCGAACGCACCCGGCCCCCAACGCGATCCTGGGCCTCGAGCACGGTGACATCGTGGCCCCTCTGGGTCAGCCTGAGAGCAGCAGCCAGGCCCGCCATCCCCGCACCAACGACAACGACCCTCGTCATGTCGACCGCTGCGCCGTGAGGCAGCCGACAAACTGCGCTTCCCGCAACGGATGCGGCCCGCCCATTACCCGCTCGGATTGCAGTGTGCGGGTCGCGTCAGAGATCGAGACCACCAAGCACATGACGGCCGACGCTAGCAACGCCTGGTACCTGCCGGATTCGGCACTCGAACTCGCTGCCTACCGCTAAAGCGTGGGACGGCGACTGAGCACCGCAACACCGCCCCAACATGTCATTCGCCCAGGTCAAAAGCGGTTTCGGTGACGGACTACGTGCGGACTCGCAGCGGATCCGGGCTGGGCGTTCTGATTGTCATGCAATCGGAGTACAACATTGTGCGCTGGTTGTAGCTCAATAGAGTAGTTCTACTACAAGAAATCCAACATTATGTAGTAGTTCTACTCCTTTGGGCTATAATCACTACATTATGTCGCACGCCACGCCGCTTCCTCCCGCTCTGACAGCCAAAGGGGTCCGAATCGTCCGACCGCGAGACGGTGCGGACACGTACTACAACCCGACAGCAAACTTTCGCCGCCTAGTGGAGGCCGGCTTGCTCATCCGGGTCGCACGGGGGTACTACGCCATTCCCCCCCGGGACGCTGTCTCATCGACTGGGTGGCGCCCAACGCCTGAGGCGGTAGCTCTCGGCATCGGGATCGCGGACTACGGACGCGACAGCGTCGCGTTGTCAGGCATCAGTGCCGCGCGCGTCCTGGGGGTTCTTCCACGCGCAATCGCCGCCGCAGTGATCTCCGCACCTGTTCGACGCCCGAGGGTCAACACCATCGTCGGTCCCGTGGAGTTCTGGCATCGAGACATCGCCGACGTGGAGACCCGCAAGGCGCGCACCGAACTTGCGACGGGTTGGTCGACGACCGCCCCCCAGACTTTGGTGGACTTAGCCGATCGGCCAAGCCTTGCTGGCGTTGATCCGAGCACCGTCAGCGAGACCATGTGGGACCTCGCCCCACGCGTGGATTGGACTGAGGTACATCGAATCAGTGAGAAACGGCGGCGGCGTGCCGCGTACGCACGCGCCGTGTGGGTATGTGCTGGGTTAGTCGCGGACGCAGTGCCGCCACCGCGTCGCGGCAGACCAGTGCCTGCCAAGGGACTCCAATCATGGTCGAAGGCAGATCCATCCGTCTTCGGGATCTCGAATGATTGACGCTAACGAGATCAGAACACACGCGGCGGACTGGGGCACAGCAGAGGCGCAGATTCGAAAGGACCACCTCATCTCGCACCTTCTCAACTCCCTGGAGGGCCTGAAGGGTTTCGTCTTTTTCGGGGGCACCGCTTTGAACCGAACAGTCCTCGCGAGTGAGAGGCTGTCGGAAGACATCGACCTGTACCTCGACCCCAACGCACCAGCCGATATCGACGCAGTACTCGATGCGCTCCGAACCGGCACGAGCAGCGAGTTCCCCGATCTGCGCATCTCACGTGAGGGCGTCCGGGGCGATGTCGAGACCTTCTCCATCACCACCGAGGATCTCGTCGTGCAACTCCAAGTCGTCGAGCCACGCCACGAGTTGGGCCGATATGAGACAGAGGTCGGCGACGTCGCTCTCCGGTATTCAGACCTGCCAGAGACTGTTCCTCTGCGCGTGCCAACTGCTGATACCTTCGTGGCCATGAAGTGCGTGGCGTTCGAGGATCGCCAGGTGCCTCGGGACCTCCACGATCTCGGGTCGCTTGCCCTTGCTGGTGCGATCAGGCCGTCGAGTGTCGAAGCCCTCCACACATTCCGAGGATTTGGACCGGTCCAAGCGCTCTATGCGTGGGACCGAAGCCCGACTCCCGAGGTCTGGCGAACAGAGCTTGCACACCAGCTCCGCGATCCAGGCTCACCGGACGAAGCACTCGGGGCAGTTCGCAAAGCCCTTGCCCAAGTGAGCGGCTGGAAAGACTAAGACGCGCATGCTCGGCCCTCCGCGTCTCGCGCAGGGCCCAGCCGCAGCGTCTGTTTGTGGATGGACGGGATCAAACCAAGCTGGTCGAGGCGATGGGTTGGCAGGTATCGGCCGTACGCTCGGTCGTCGAGGACCTGGGCGGCGACGTGACGATCCACGTGATGCCTGTGCTCTGCTTCGCGGACGGGGAGTGGGATTTGTTCTCGGGTCCCTACGAGATCGGGGGCGTTTACGTGACCGGTCCGCGAGACCTTGTCCGCCACGTCACCCGACCAGGTGGACTCGATGCCAATGAGCGCCTGGTCGTGGGCCATCATCTAGCGTCACGGCTCCCCCAGGCCTGACTCCCCCGCCTTCGGCTCTCCGACACCGCCTCACTTTGTCATTCGGGGCAGGCAGAAGTGGTTTGGAGTGCGGACTCGCAGCGGACTCAGCCCTTCTGCGCACTACTACGTGGAATTCGAGTCGGCTCTCCTAAGCCGCCACAGCAGCAGTGCCCTGAGCATTTGCGGGTCGAATGTTCGAGGCTCGTCCTCTCCCCCACCGAACACGGCTCCCGCGTTACTCTCACAGCTGCCCGCAAGCCTGGAGCCCAGAGTGATTATCGACAGCTATCGGTTCCTCCCCCGCAGCTTCCGCCCGCTCTACGAGAACGCCCAGCCCCACGGCACCGACCCCGTCTGGGCGCCGTTTGAGAAGCGCCTCGGCGACAGCCGGATTGCGCTGCTCACCTCATCGGGAATGTTCCTCGAAGATAGCCAGGAGCCGTTCGATCTGGACCGCGAACGCGCTGAGCCCACCTGGGGCGACCCATCGTTCCGGGCCATACCTACGCAGATGGGGACCATCGGGCTGGCCCACCTGCATATCAGTCACGACGACATCCTGGCCGACCCGAACATCGCGTTGCCGATCGACCGTTTGGCAGAAGCTGCAGCGGGCGGAAGAATCGGCGAAGTTGCCCCCCAACACATCTCGGTGATGGGGTTTCAGGAGGAAAGCCTGGAGGGATGGCGTGAACTCACCGCCCCCGGCATCATCGAACTGCTCCATCGAGATGAGGTCGACGGCCTGATCCTTGCGCCGGTCTGACCCGACTGCTGCAAGAACGTGCCCGTGCTGGCACGCTGGATCGAAGCAGCCGGAATTCCAACGGTGATCGTCACCATGATGCCGGACATAGCCACGAAACTCTTCACTCCTCGAACGGTCGGAGTGGAGTTTCCGTTTGGGCACCCATTCGGACTGCCGCACGACACCGCCCTGCAGAATCGGGTGCTGGACGAGGCACTCCACATCTTGGCCGGAGCGGATCGCTTCGGAACCAGGGTCGACATCGATCTGGAGTGGCCTATTCCGCGGAAAGACGCCTACAAAGCTTGGCAACCCTCGGAGCCCAGCCCGATCGTAAAGTGGTGGATCGAACGGGAAATGCTGAGCAGGTAGTAGCGAGACGCGGGTCGCCGGGCGGCCTTGTCAGTTTCTGCCGAGTCCGGGTTCTGATGCGCCGATGAGCGCTACCCGATTTCCGAACGCACCAACACCTGACTCCATCTGGTAATGAGCTTCACCGATGTCGTCGAACGAGAACACGTCGCCGACACAGGGATCGATCTCGCCGTCGATCACGAGCTGGTTGTACGCCAAGGCTTGCTCGTCGTTGGTGCCATGTGAACCCTGGAGACGCTTCTGCCGAGTCCAGTGGTATCGCAGGTCGGCCACCGCGGTGTATCCGGTCGTCCCGGCGCAGATGACCACCATCCCACCAGGCTCACACACGAAGATGCTGGTCGGGACGGTCGCCTCACCGGGATGCTCAAAGACAATGTCGGGGTTACGGCGCTCTCCCAGCTGCTCCCACACCGCCTTACCAAAGGCCCGGCACCCCGCCGTCCATTCTCGTTGGCCCTCTTGGTCCGTCCAGTGTGGCGGAACGCCCCAATGGTCGAAGTCCTTGCGGTTTACGTAACCAACGGCCCCAAGCTGCTTGCAGAATTCGCCTCGCTCGTCACTCGAGACCACGGCGACGGCACGACCACCGTGAGCAACGGTCAGCTGGATCGCCTGGGTGCCGAGACCACCGGAGCCGCACCAGACCAGAACGACGTCACCGTCTCCGACGGTGTTGCCCTCCCATCCAAACAACATCCGGTAGGCCGTCGTGCCGACCAGTGTCGGAGCAGCGGCCTCCTCCCACGTCAACTGTGGGGCCTTGGTCATCACTTGATGGGACTGGGCAACACAGAACTGACCGAACGAACCAAAATTGGTGTTGTAACCCCAAATCCCGGCTGACGGTGAAATCATCGGGTCCTTACCGGCAGCGATCGCCGGATCCGTTGGGTCCCACCACCCGGGATGGGTCACCACCTCGTCACCCACCGAGATTCCCTCGACGGCGCTCCCGACGGCATACACGATCCCCGATGTATCACTCCCGCCGATATGGAAATCGTACGGTTCACCGGCTTTCTGACGGACCGCAATCACATCGATCGGGACCCCCCGAGCCGCCCACACATTGTTGAAGTTGATACCCGCAGCCATCACCCCGATAAGGACATCATCCGGACCCAAATCCGGGACGTCAACGACCTCGGGTTGAAAAGCAGTCCTGGGATCACCAAATCGATCCTGACGCACCACCTGGGCGTGCATCCGATCGGGAACCTCACCAACCGGCGGCAACTGACCGATGTCCACGAGCGCAACCATTCCTAGGACCCGCCCGCTCGCGTGCAGCGCACAAATTGTCGTGCCCTGCTCCCAGCCATCATCTTGTTTTTCGCCATCTTCCGATTCTCCTGGCGTCGACTATCGGACCATTCGCACATGGGTCGCCATTTCGTTCCATCCACCTCGAGCCATCACCGCCTGAACAGCCGTTTGAAGAACTTGCCGATCCAACTCAACAGGCCTCTGAAGATTAAGGAGAAGCCCTTTACGTCGCCGGCCTCGATGGAGGCGGCTTCCTCCACGGTCCCGGCCGACATCTTGGCCTCCAGGCATTCCACGAACTCATCGACGAGGCGCTTGGTGATCTCTTCGACCAGACCGCTCCTGCCGAATTGGGCGATGGCACCCGCCAGCGAGATTTCTGCGTCCACGGTGACCGAGGCGCCGTTGCCGACTGCCGTCACCGAATAGTCGACCTTGATTTGACCGCGGCTCCCGCCACTGCGGTCGACACCCCGTCCCTCGATGTGGCCGGTCCTGGTGGCGTCGTCTCGCGTGACCGTGGCCTCACCCTCGAATCTGGGAGCCATCGGGCCCAGCTTGACCTGGACGGAACCCTCGTAGACGCCGTCTCCTTTGTCGGTGACCAGGTCGGCGCCGGGGAGACATTGCGCTACCGAATGAACATCCGCGAAGGCTGCCCAAACGGCGTCAGCCGGCTGCTTGACCTCAAACGTGTTATTCAGTTGCATGGCACCAGATCTGCCGGGAGTCACGAAGCTAGTCGCACGGAGTAGGCCCGGCTCGCTTGACCGGACCGGTCTCGGGACCGTCCTGGATCGCGCCGCGCTAGAGCCATGCAGAAACCTCCGACGGCGTTGGGTCCGCGTGGCTAGGGTTGATTGACGGTTTACCAGGGGGCCCAGATGACACCATCCACCGTTTGCTTTTCGCTTTTCGAGATGGTTGTCACCACTCCCCGCTCTCCCCCCTTAGGTCTGCGAGAACCTGCATTGAGGTCGTCTGACGGAGGAGCGCAGTGAAAGTATCAATCAAGATCAATGGTCAGAGTTACGAGCGTGACATCGAGCCTCGCACACTTCTGGTCGATTTCATCCGGGAGGATGTTGGCCTCACAGGCACCAATGTCGGGTGTGACACCACCCAGTGCGGCAGCTGCACGGTTCATATGAACGGGGCCGCTGTCAAGTCCTGCACGGTGCTGGCGGTGCAGGCCGACGGCGCCTCCATCGCGACCATAGAAGGCCTTGCAAGCAACGGCGATCTGCACGCCATGCAGCAAGCGTTCACCGAAAAGCACGGGCTGCAGTGCGGCTTTTGCACCTCCGGAATGATCATGACGGCAGTCAAGCTGGTCGAGTCTCTTCCGGACATTGAAGAAGATGACATCCGGCACGGGCTCGAAGGCAACCTGTGCCGTTGCACCGGATACGAGAACGTGGTGCGAGCGGTAGCCGAGGCGGCCCGCCGGTTCGATCCAAAGAGTCCGTGGGAAACGGAACCGGCCGAACACGACATCACTCTGCGCAGTGCCGAACGCCGCGCTGGGAACAGGAGCCGCACATGACCGCAACACAAGAACGAGCATTCGGTGCGTCCGTCCTGCGCCTAGAGGATCCCCGGCTCATAACCGGGAAGGGGCGCTTCGTCGACAACATCTCACTCCATGGAATGGTCCACATGGTGGTGGTGCGATCTCCGTATGCCCACGCCAAGGTGAAGAGCGTTGATTCGTCGACTGCGGCGGGCATGCCGGGAGTGGCTGCGGTATACACGGGTGCCGACATGGCAGCTGCCGGGTTCGGAAGCATCCCGTGCGCCTGGGTGGTGCCGGACAGCGACACCAAGACGCCCGAGCATCCACCGATCGCCATCGACACCGTGCGCTACGTCGGAGACGCGGTCGCCATCGTGCTGGCCGACTCCGAGGCGGAGGCGCGAGACGCCGCCTACGCGGTCGACGTCGACTATGAGACGCTGGGCGTCGTCGTCAACGGCAAAGCCGCCACCGAGAAGGGAGCGCCGCTGGTGCACGACGACGTGGAAGGCAATCAGTGCTTCCACTGGACGGTCAGCGGAGGCGATATCGAGGCCGCTTTCAGCGCAGCCGATGTGGTGGTCAGCGAGACCATCGTCAACCAGCGGTTGATCCCGACCGCGATCGAAACACGCGCCGCAGTGGCAGACTGGGACTCCTCCATGGAGTCGGTCACGCTGTGGGTTACCAGTCAGAACCCCCACATCGTCCGGTTGTTGCTTTCCATCGACACCGGCATTCCGGAGCACAAGATACGGGTGGTTGCTCCCGACGTCGGCGGTGGATTCGGATCCAAACTGGCGCACTATCCAGAAGACAGCATGGTGATCTTCGCTTCGCAGAAGCTAAACCGGCCGGTCAAATGGACGGAGACCCGCAGCGAGAACTACCTCGCCACCACCCATGGGCGTGATCACGTGGCAGAAGTCGAGATGGCCGCCAAGAGTGATGGGACAATTCTCGGTCTGCGGGCTAAGACCTGGGCCAATCTCGGGGCCTACCTCTCGACCGCCTCCACCGGAGTCCCCACCATTCTCCACGGTTTGATGCTGTCGGGGCCGTACAACATCCCCGCCATTCATGAGGATGTATTCGGGGTGTTCACCAACACCACTCCCACCGACGCCTACCGCGGGGCGGGCCGGCCGGAAGCCACTTTCATGGTGGAGCGGATGGTGGAACTACTGGCAGGCGAGCTGTCGATGGATCCGGCCGAGATCCGTCGCAAGAACCTGATCGAGCCGTTCACCGAGGGCCACGAAGTGGCCACCGGGCTGATTTATGACAGCGGCAACTACGAACCGGCGCGCGACCAGGCCCTGGAATGTTAAAGATCACGCAACGGGAGTTCGACGGAATGTACACATTAATCCTGCGCTGGCTTTCGGTCGGACTGATACTGACCCTTACCGTGCGACCGGCGGGGGCCGTGCAACCGGATCCTGCTACGGACGAAGTCGCCGAGGCGCAAGAATCGGAGGATGTCGATCCGCACGTCGAGAGCCCCGTCTCAAATCCTGAGATCGCCGACGCGCTCTCGCTCGACGCCAGTAGATTTTTGCTTGGCGACTGGGGCGGGTGGCGTAACGAGTTAGCCGACGACGGCATCACCTTCGATTTTCAGTGGACCCAGCATGGCCAGGGCGTGATCGACGGCGGCACCAAAACTGGTTTCGGGTACGGCGGGACGCTCGATTACCTCTTCGAGTTCGACCTGGACGCGATGGGCGTCCTGCCCGGGGCCTTCGTCAAGGTGCTCGCCGAGTCCCGCTACGGCGAATCGGTCAACGGCGATGTGGGTGCAATTCTCCCGGCGAACACCGATATGTCGTTCCCGCTGACCGACGAACTCGACGAGAACGTCTGCCTGCGAAGAATCCGCAACTACCTCTCCCCTGAACTCGCCGTAGAGAAACTGAGCCTCCCAAATTTGTATCCCCAATTCGAGGAGTCGACGAGGTGCACCGTCATTTTCGGTCCAGAATCTGACCGGTTGGCGGTCTTAGGGCCAACTGAAGACCAGTCCTCTGCGGAGTTGGCCGAAGGCGTTGACCGGAGTCCGACTTGGCGCCTGCGGGCCCTCGCACCCCAGCGCAGGTATCAAGAGCGCCGCGATTAGCAGAGACAGAGGCGTTTTCGGCCTCATTACCCACCTC
>JACZWZ010000178.1 GCA_022571885.1 Acidobacteriota bacterium | reverse complement strand
ATGAACCGAACCCGCATCAGCACTGGGAACGCCCACATTGCCAGCGACCCGATGACCAGGAGGCCGCTCAGGGCTCGGCCAACCTCGCCCATCCTGGGCAGCGAGAGGGCGGCGATGACCAAGCCGCCGACGATCGCAAAGATGAACCAGATCCACAGGTCGGTGGCGGGGAGGAAGTCGAATCCGCCACCTTCCCGCTCCAGGTTGAAGTCCGGATCTCGCAAGATGAAGAGCACGATGACCGGCAGCGATAGTGTCCACAACAGGATGAGGATTGATCGCAAAGGCTTGCCGCCGACCAAGCGGACCCCGAGCCGGGCCAAGAAGTATGCGGCGACCGCTATCACGAAGATGATGGTCCACGGCCCCGACGTCGAACGGGCAATGGTGCCCGGCTCGAAGCAAGCGCCACTGCACGACTCGCCGTTGTCGAGGAGTACCGATCCGGTCCCGACGAAGAAATAGTGGCCCAGCGGTGCGACCCACATCACCAGCAACGCGGCCGCGCCCGCCCCGAACACCCTCCACAACGAATGGAAGTCCAAATCGTCACCCCGCTGCTTGGTGGCCTTCGACACCAGGTGACCGGCTACGGCGATGGCCGCCCCGATCAGGAACACGACCAGACGGCCACCGGTCATCAGTGCAGCTTCGACAAAGAAGCCGAGAAACGACCCGACGATGCCGAGCAGGGGCCCGATCACCGGAACGTCGATTCCGGACAGCAGGTGGACGTGCTGAGTGGGCGGGCCGAGGAATGCCACCAGCGCTACAACCGCTCCCGCGGCGCGCACCGTCTTGAAGAACTTCGTCGCCGCCACCCTGCTACCAACCCGCCATGCCGCCAGCGACAGAGCAGCCAGCACAATGACCGACCCCACTGCAACCCATACTCTGGCGAATTGGACGGCGAATTCGGGAGGCTGGTTGGGGCTGCTGGCCGGATAGGCCTGCACCATGTAGAAACGGAGGTTGGTTGCCACGGCCTCCCAACCACGGTTCGGCGCAAAGATCCACGCAACCATATTGCGCACCATGAACCCGACGATTGCCAGTGCCACCAGGGTCAGCGCGGCGTTGAACTTGGTCGAGAACAGGTTCTCCCGCATCCATAGCGAAGCGGGGAGGTGCGGCGACTCCGGAGCCAGCTCATCGCCTCCCATGACATCGGTCGGGGTCATCTCAGCATCCATATCAACGCTCCACCAGGGCAACTCGACGGTTGTACCAGTTCACGATCGCCGAGATGAACAGGCTGATCGAGACGTAGAACAGCATCCACAACAGGATGATCGGGATGGTGGCGCCGGTCTGGTTATAGAGTGTCTGCCCCACCGCCACCACCTCGGGGTATGCCACCGCAATACCCAGCGAGGTGTTCTTGGCCAGATTGAGATACTGGTTGCCCATCGGAGGAAGGATGATCCGGAAGGCCTGCGGCAGGATGATGAACCGCAGCAACTGGGTGCGAGTCAGTCCCAGTGCCAGCCCGGCCTCGGACTGTCCCTTCGAGATCGCCAGGATCCCGCCCCGCACCACCTCGGCAATAAACGCCGCGGTGTAGATGGTGACCCCGATGAACACCGGGAAGAACAGCTTCGACATGGTGAGGCCGGTCGGGCCGTAGTTGGGGAAGTTGCCCGGCTGTAGCAGCGATGGCCGGCTGAAGGCGAGCGGCGAGCCAGCATCGAGAAAATTGAACTTGTCGTCCATCACCGAGAAGAGATCGCGTCCGGAGTTGAGCATCCAATCGGAAATCCCGGGAAACCTGAAGAACACGAACACGCCGACCAGCCCGGCGAGGATGGCCGACCCGATGCGGAAGATGTCGTCGTCGGTCAGCTTGGCCAGACCCGCCGGGGTGCGGCGGTCGTCGAGAAATCCCTTGACCCACCTGCCGGCAAAGTAGACGGTAAGCAGTGCCAGCACCGCTTGCAGAGTCCAGACCGGCAACGCTCCGAGCAGGTCCGAGATCCAGCCCCACAAGTAGCCGAGGAAGCCCATGACCGGGTGGACGAACCATCCGACGATCCCAAAGGCGACCAAGGTGAGCGCTCCCCAGGTGAGTGCGTAGGTCTCGTCGCCTTGCTCTTCCTTGAGGCGGAAACGCCACCGGTAGACCCAGATGGAAGCGGCTAGGCCGACGCCCAAGAACGCAAACCACTGCCAAAAGCCGTCGGCCGGGAATACCCAGGCGAACGAAACCCCCTTGTTCGACAGGAAGAACCAGCCCTCGCAGCCGCTCTCGGCGGCCGCACAACCGAGCGGCCCGGAATCTAACTGGAGGTCTCCTGGAATCGTCGTGATGATCACGCCCCAAGCGATGATCTGGACCAGCAGCGGAATGTTCCGCACCGTCTCCACGTAGGCGCCGGCCACCTTGGTGACGATCCAGTTGTTGGAAAGACGGGAGACGCCGATGATGACCCCGAGGATGGTGGCACCGAAGATCCCGGCGACGGTTATCCGGAGCATGTTGACGATACCGACGAAGAGAGCCCGGCCACCGGTAGCCGGCCGAACGTCGATGCCCTCAGCGAGGGCTATGCCCGGGGGCTTGTCGAGAAAGTCGAAAGAGACATCGAGACCACGGGATGCCAGGTTGTCGCCGGCCTGCGACCCGAGGATCCAGAAGACGCCGAGAAAGCCAGCCAGGAAAACGATTTGCGCAGCCCACTTGAGGAACGTGACGTTCCGCCACGGCGGCACCCGCTGGTGCTGTTCCCTCGGTTGATCGATCTGGACGGTCATGAAGCGTTGTTGTGCGATCGGGGGGCGCCGGGCGCCCCCCGATCAGCATTCATCAGTCGTTAACGAGCAGGTGGTGAGTAGATCAGACCACCATCCAGGTAGGAAGCGTTGAAGCTGCCCTCCCGGAAGATTCCAACCGGATTGAGGTTCCGGCTGAAGATCTCATCGTAGTTGCCGACCTGTGTCACAGCGTCAAGGAACGCAGTGGCCGAGAGGCCCATGGCGGTCTGCAGCTCACCGTCGCCACCGAGCAGGCGACCGATCTCGGCATCCTCGGAGCCGACCATGCCGGCTGCGTTGGCGGAAGTGACGCCCTTCTCATCGAAGAGGATCGACGAGAACACGGCCCACTTGATGACGTCCAGCCACTGCGAGTCGTTCTGACCGGTCACCGGACCCAAGGGCTCCTTCGAAATCGGAGCCGGCGGGAAGATGAACCACTCCTCACCGTCGGGCTGCTGGGTGGCCTTGCGGCCCACCAGGCCAGAACCGTCGGTGGTCACGGCATCACATGCGCCGGACAGGAACTGGTCCATCACCTGGTTGAAGTCCTCGAACGTGTTCAGCGTGATGGTCACGCCGAGCGCCGCAGTGACTTCGGTGATGTTCTTCTCGGTGGTCGTACCGGCGTTGGTGCAGACAACCGCACCCTCGAGGTCGGTGATCGCAGAGGTGCTGCTGAATCCATCAGCGCCCTTTGCCATGACCTGCTGGCCGTCGTAATAGGTCGTCGGCGCAAAGTCCATGCCCACGTCCGAGTCACGACTCTGAGTCCAGGTCGTGTTACGGATGAGGACGTCGACAGCCCCGGTCTGAATGGCGGTGAACCGTTCGGCGGCCGTCAAGAAGGTGAACTCCACTGCACCGGAATCACCGAGCACGGCGGCTGCCACATAGCGGCAGTAATCGGCATCGAAGCCGGTTGCGCTTCCGTCGGGCTGCTGCTCCGAGAAGGCAGTTGCCGACCCGGACACACCACACCGCAGCACTCCGCGTGCTTGCACTGCGGCGAGGATTCCGCCTTCGGCTCCGCCGGTGTCGGCGGCCGTGGTCTCGGCGCCGGCGGCCGCCAGAATATTGTAGAGACCATAGTTCCCTTCGTGGCAGGCGTACTCGTAGATCTCCGCCTCGTTCTTGGCCATCGGTACCTGGAACGTCCAAGGACTCGTCCAGGTTGCCGGGTCCTCCACCGTCACCTCGTATATCAGCGTGTCCATGTCGACGCGCGTAAATCGCTCGATGAGGCGCATGGTCTGCGTAG
>JACZWZ010000069.1 GCA_022571885.1 Acidobacteriota bacterium | reverse complement strand
TGTGACGTACGTCGCACCTTCGTCGAACCTGCACCCGTGGGTGCGTTCGCACAGACCGAGTTCCTTTTCGATTGGTCGGCCGAAGAAGCCCTTCGCTACTACACCGGGGTGCGTGCTCAGTTCGAGTTCGGTGGACACTACTGGGACGATCGCTGTCCACCCGGAGCCAATAGAGCCGACCTCGTCGTGTCCTTCGACGACCTGCTGACAGATCCCGATGGTTCTGAGGTTCCGTAGCTCCATCCGTGCTCGTGTAGTTGGAAGCAGCGACTGACGGCAGATTTCGACCATGAAGTCGAGGATCCACACAGTCACACGGGCCCCACGATGCCAAGGGGTCCACCCCGTCACGACAAGCAAGACGACAGCGAGAAAGATCCCGAGAATGAAAAGGGCCGCCCACCCACAGCCCTCTCCAGTTTCAACCGGTGCCTTCACTGAAGGTTCGGGACCAGGCCCAAATGCCTTCTCCCACCACTTTGGTTGCTCGTCATGGCCGGCGGAAACTGTTCCACATCGCACTTCATCCAGAGTGGCCGGACTCGCCCTACCTGTACGTTACGGCCGAGCACGAGGTGGATGGCACCCGGCATCTACGCCTGATTCGCGTTCGCAGTGTCGACGATCAAGAGCCAGAGCTACAAACACTGATCGAGCAGCTCCCGATCGAGCAGCCGATGATCAGCGATCACTACGGCTCGGCGATCGCCTTCTGTGCTGGGTACCTTTTCTTGAGCAAAGGCGACACTGAACCCGCCCGGGTCTATCGGAGACTCGTTGGAGCAAAGGCGACACTGAACCCGCCCGGGTCTATCGGAGACTCGTTGGTTTGAGTCCGGCCTCTTTGACTGGACTGTCTTGACGGTAGTGGTTGGTTTCGTATTCGGCGGGTGGGATGTCCCCGATAAGTTCGAGGATCCGACGGTGGTTGAACCAGTCGATGTATTCGAGGGTGGCGTACTCGACGTCGTTGAGGCCTTTCCAGGGTCCTTTGTTGTAGATGAGTTTGGTCTTGTAGAGGCCGATCACGGTCTCGGCTAGAGCCCAGTGTCCCGATTCGACGCAATCCCGACCCGAACGAGAAGCCCTTTGGGAGGCTGCCGGGAGGACAAGAGGTCCACGTCGAGATTCAAGTGGGCGCTTGGGCCAGGCTCGTAGGAGAGATGCAGCCGGTCAACGGTCGGCCCCGCGGATGGGCGGGCGCTTGGGCCAGGCTCGTAGGAGAGATGCTGCCGGTCAACGGTCGGCCCCGCGGATGGGTCAGTGCCCAATGGCTAACCGAGGTCCCGGGCGAAGTGACCGAAGTGATCACCTCCCGGAGGCCCGCGTAGATGTCAGAACGGTCGAGCAGCCTCGGACACCCCCAGACGCTCTACCCCTGAGAGGGTTCACACACACTCACACGAGCGCCTCACCTCAACGTCCATACCGCACGGACGCTGCCGCATACCTGACATAGCACGTTTGCCTCCCGAGGGTCGTGCTCCTGTCCGCAGTGGGAGCATCTGACGTGGCCGACAAGCCACCCCCCCTTTAGGGTCTTCTGGTCCTTGCTGCAGGATTGCCATGGCTCTATCCGAATCTTCCAATGCCACACGTCCTGCGAGGTTCCACACTGCCCGCAGCCGACAGTCGTGTGAAGTCTTCGGCTTCGTTCCTTATACGTCGTGAATACCAGCGAATGCCCGGCCGCCTCTTGCTCCGCAATCCACTCGCCGTGATCGCCGATGAACCTCTCCTGACGGGCCGCCAGCCCGGCGGTCCGACGAGCGTTCCTCTCCGCCGTGCGCTGACGCCACCGCTCGGACCGGTCACCCATGCGAAGACCCTACTCCTCAGAGCTCGGACAGCCTCGGACACCCCCAGGCAGCCGAACTTGTCACCCGAGTCGCTCCGTCCTCGCCTTGCTGATGAGAGAAAGACAGAATGGACTCCCCGCAAGCTGGCCCAACTGGCCATGCTGTACCTCGAGCCCTGCAACGACGGCGAAGGACACGTGATCGAGAGGCTGGCCAGCGAGGTCTATCGGTCCGCCGCCTGTGTCCCCTCCCTCATGAAACGAGTAGAGGGGTATCTGAGCCCCCTCGCCAAACAAGGCACCTGCGGCGGAGAACACACCACGAGCGCGAAGAGGGTCCTCGACTGGTGAAGGTTGAGGATGTCCGAATTCGCCGCCATCCGAAATGGAGGAACCGAACTCGACGGCCGCCCGATCCGGGTCACCGGGCGCGACGACCTGAGCAAAGCCCTGATCGCGACCGGGTTCTCGTACGACCGGCACTAACGGGGACCGGAGTACGGCGCGGTTCTCGGCGAGATGCTGCGGGTGGTGCGCGGGATAAGGCGCGGTGGCTCAGCAGCGCTCGATCTGGCTTGGGTCGCCTGTGGTCGCCTCGATGGCTACTGGGAGGTTCCACTCGGCCCGTGGGATGTGGCCGCCGGGTTCCTGCTCGTCACCGAAGCCGGCGGAATCGTGACCGCGCTCGACGGAGGATCACCGAGCCACCACGAATGTGTGGCGGCCAATCCCCGACTGCAGCCTCAGCTTCGAGAAGCAGTAGCCGCCGCAGGCAACTAAGAGCGGCCGCTCATGGCCAACGCTCTTAGCGATCAGACCTCGATACCGAAGACCGCCTGAGCCGCGACACCGAGGAGATAACCGGTGGCACCGGCGGCCGAAGCCAGCGCCAACAGCCGCAGACCGGATCGGAGTCGCGCCTGATGACCGACGACCGCTTTGAGGACGCCCAGTCCGAACAGCACCGTTGCAGTAAGCCCCATCGCTGCGATCACCGCTCCGGTGCGGCTCACAAACGGCAGCGTGAAGGGAACCAGTGGGACAACGGCTCCGGCCGCTTAGGCACCGGCCATGACCATTGCATCTCGGATCGGGGATCGAGCTCCACTGCCGGTACGAGAGGCCGATCCGTTGGCCGCGATGGCATCACGTTCGGCTTGGGAGGACAGATAGGTGCCCATCGACATCGACAGCACACCGGCGATGGCGTTGATCGACCCGGCGAGAACGATCACAGAACTGGCAAGCGTGGCCCCGATCATGCCGGCGATGAGGGCCATGTTCTGCACCGCGCCGTCCTCGACGCCAAAGACGACCTCTCGAATCGATTCTGGACCCAGCCGATCACTGCGCAAGGTTTGAGCAGGGCATGCCACCCACATGATGCGCCCGATCCTCAAGCGATCACCAGGGCCGTTTGGTCCGCTCTCGGGGCCGCTTGCCGGCCGCTGCTCCCTGGGAGCCTGCTGAACAACACATGTCACTCATCTCGAGGACCAGTCATCACCACTCGCTGTGTCCTCGGCTCGGCCATGCCCACACGAGGAGTGGCCGAACCGAGGTTCTTGCGACTGGCGCGCCTGGCCGCCGATATGAGCAACGGCGTCATTCAGCAGACTCCTAGCCTCAGCCCATGACCCGTCGATTGTTGATCGCGGATTCGATTCGCTCCACGGACGGCCAAAGTGGCGACGCGCTTCTCATCGAGGGCAATCGAATAGTGGCACTCGGGGACGCTGACAGCCTCCGATCACCTTCGACCAACGAGATACGGTTCCCGGGGGCAACGATCATTCCCGGCTTGCGCGACGCTCATTTGCACCCGGTCGGCTACACGGCAGCGCTACAGCGTCCCTCTCTCAAGGCGGCGGCGGATTTCACAGAGATCTCCGACATACTGGCCGACGCATTGCGGTGCCAGGCCCCCGGGACTGCGCTCACCGCGCTGCGCCTCGATGACGAGAGCCTTGCCGAGCAACGCCTGCCGGATCGCCGACTGCTCGATGCCGTCTCGAACGACACACCCATCCTGATCATGCGGTACTGCGGCCACGTGGCAGTCGCCAACACCGCTGCTCTCGAGCTCGCCGGAATCGATCGAACGACCGTCGCCCCCGCCGGGGGTGTCATCGATCGGGATGACCGGGGAGACCCGACCGGAGTACTTCGAGAAACGGCGTTCGAACCGGTAACCCGGGTGCTGCAGCCGCTCACTCCGCCGATCACACCGGACCAGATCGTCGAGGCGCTGGTCGCCCTGGCATCGACCGGCCTCACAGGAATCGGTGCGATGGCCGCTACCGACTCCTGTCTGTGGGGTGGAGCCTCATCGGAACTCGAGGTACTGCTCGAAGCGGCGATTCGCTCGCCGATCAGTCTCCGGGTGATGGTCATCGCCCCGTCGCCCGAGTCGCTGCGCTCGGCAGCTGAGAGGATCACCGCGGCCGGTCCGCGGGTGACCTTCACCGGAGTCAAGATGTTCAGCGACGGAAGCCTCGGCGGCCACACCGCCGCGATGCAACAACCGTTCACGGACAAGCCCGATGAGACCGGCACCGATCGTCTCGACCCTGCGTGGGCAGAGGGAATGGCCGGCGCCGCACTGGACCTGGGCGGCAGGGTGGCGATACATGCCATCGGAGACCGAGCCAACCATGGCGTCCTCGACCTGATGGAGCGCCTCGTCGAACGGGGCGCCGACCCGGCCAGACTGAGGATCGAACATGCTTCGGTTCTGGCCGAGGCCGATATCGCACGATTCGGCCGACTGGGGATCACGGCCTCGATACAACCAGCGTTTATCGCGTCGGAGACGGGCTGGCTGGAGAAGCGGGTCGGCCCGGACCGCCTTCGCAGGACCTATCCCTTCCGATCCCTGGCCGATGCCGGAGCCCGTCTCGCAGGAGGATCGGATTCACCGGTGGAACCGCCACATCCGCTCCGCGGTATGGCGGCCGCTCGAGATCGCCTCGGCCTGGTTCCCGAAGAGGCGCTCACCCCGGAAGAGTCCTTCCAGCTGTTCACCGAATCCGCCGCCACCGCCATCGGCGAAGAGGCATCACTAGCGCCGGATATGGTGGCGAACCTCACGATCCTCGACCTAGACCCGGTCCTGGCGACACCCGACGAGTTGCGAGGTGCACGGGTCGTCGGGACCTGGGTAGAGGGAGCCGAGGTGAGGATCCCCAAAGGCGTCCGCGCCTGGCAGTCGTGAGTTGTCGAGCGGTAGGGCGATCGCCTCGCTGTGCTCGGCAGACAATCTCCCAAGTGCCATCGCCGCCTACGGCGGCGGGCTATCCCCTCGCTGCGCTCGGCGGGCGATCACTTCGTGGGCAATCCTTGCGTGGAAAACCGGCTGTTGAGGTCTTTTGCGAACCGTGAAACGACCAGATTCCGACGTCGAAACGAGAGCCTGCTTCTCAGATTCCCAGGCCGCGTCGGCCCCAACACGTCGGACACAGCCAGCGCTCTTCTTCGGTACGACCGTGGTGGCCGACATCGCCACCACACACCAAGCACTCTGCCGCGATGAACCGATCTGCCAGATCGCGATGGGGTCCTTCGCCTCGCAGGAGGTCGGTCAGCAGGATGGCGGGGCGGGATCCGTTGGACATTCGGGCCGCGAGGATAGTGCCTCGCTCGGGCAACCGAACGGCCCTCAATCGCGGTGCGGGAGCTCCTCCGGCCGGAAGCTGCTTCTCTCAGTGGATCAAAGGCGGTCGCGCAGCGGAGCAGCAACCTGCTCGTACTCGGCGTGCTCGCCGGTCTCCAGCTTGCTGTAGATCAGATCGCCGTCGACGACGACCTCAAACGCCCCGCCCGAAGAGGGGATCAGACCAAAACTCTTGATGTTCGGCTCGAATTCCTCGAGCAGTTTGTCAACCATGCTCACGGCACGGTCGCGATAGCCTCAAACGGCGCAGTACTCCAAGGTGATTTCCATGGCGGGCATCGTAACGGCGGTAAGACCCAACCGCCTTCGACGCGGCCGCGGCGCCGAGAGGGGCGCGCCGAAAGCGCGGACTCGGCGGCCCGAGGCTTGGGGCCCGGGCGGTGCCACGCGGCGCCGCCCGAGGGCCGCACGACCATGCGGAGGTGGCTCGGGGCCGAAGAGGACCCGAACATAGATAGAGACTCCGCCCGCAGGACGGAACCATCATGCGGTAGCGCTTACAGGCCGAGCAGGAATCGAACGCTGGAGCCGAGTGCGGCGCCGGATGTGGAGCCAAACGCCAAGAGCCTGGGATGACGCCGGAGCCTTCGCTCCTAGATGAGGTCGACCGAACCGGGTGCTGCTCGACCCCGACGATCAAGATTGGCCTTCGCCCAACCTGGAGCCGTCGTCGCACCGGCGCCGACCAGACCTAAGGGATCTGGCGCCCCTCCATGCCTCCGGCCACCGAGACGACCTGACCACTGAGGTGACCTGAGAGGCGATCACTGGCTAAAACCACGATCTGAGCAGCCACATCCTCGGGCTTGCCGAGTTTCTTGAGTGACATCGTGGCGGTGACCTTGGCAACGTGATCCGGATCAAGACCCTTCGCTCCAATCATCGGAGTAACGGTCCAACCTGGAGCGACCGCGTTCACCCTTACCCCGGGGCCGATCCGAGCGGCCTCGTTCTTGAGACTCAGCAGCAGACCGGACACGATGGCGCCCTTGGCCGCGGCGTAGTCGGCGTGCCCCGCCTCACCGAACAACCCGGCAGTGGAACCGACAAGCACCAGCGCCCCCGACCCCGATTTAGCCGCGTGCCCGAGAAAGGCACGCGCCGTGAGAAAAGTAGCCGTGAGATTCGAGTCGATGGTCTCCTGCCATCGCACCGGATCCATCTCCCATATCGGAACATCGTCGCCGGGCCAGACCCCGGCGTTGGCCACGCACACATCGAGACGGCCGAGCCCGGCGACAGTCTCGGCGAACAAAACATCGACTTCGGAGGGCCGACGAAGGTCGGCCCCGACTGCGATGCCGTCGATCTCCTTCGCCAACTCGACCGCCGCCTCCTGCGACGTCCGGTAGTGGACCGCGACCTTCGCCCCCTCGGACGCAAACGCCCGCGATACCGCCGAGCCGATCCCCCCGGCGCCTCCGGTAACGATCACACCCTTGCCGGCCAGTCCAGTGTCCATGCCCACGAAGCTAGCGGGCAGCAGACCACAGTCACCAGTCGCCAGTCACCAGTCGCCAGTCACCAGTCAGACAACAGACGATCGCCTCTGACCTAGTGACTAAGGACTAAGGACTAAGGACTGATATCCCCGCCTACCCTTCCCCCGCCCACCCGAGAGGATCGCCCATGCCCATGACCCTGTCCGACAGTCTCAAAGAGGTGCTCGACACCAAGACGTTCGCCCACCTCACGACACTCGATCCCGACGGCTTCCCTCAGTCGAGCGCCATGTGGATCATGCGCCACGGAGACCACATCGTGTTCAACACGGCAAAGGGCCGCCGCAAGCACCGCAACATGGTCAACGATCCCAGAGTGTCGGTGTCGATCAGTCCTTCCGACGACACATACGTGAATTACTCGATTCAGGGCAAGGTCATCGAGATGCGGGAGTCGGATGGGGTGGAGATCATCGACACGCTTGCCCGTAAGTACCTCGACGACGTGGACAAGTACCCGTGGCTCACGCCGGGAATGGTCCGTGTAACGGTGATCGTGGAACCGACCAGAATTGCCAGCAACCAGTAGACATCAGACGTCGAAGCCGGGGTGCCGATCTGAGATCCGAAATCCGAGATAGGGCTGCAAGCTGCAAGCTCAGTCAGCCAGCATCTCGTCGATCTCCGCAATGAGCATCGCTTTCGCCTCATCGTCTAGAAACGACGCCTCGATGCTGTTTCCAGCGAGTACCGCCAGATCGGCGTGGGTGAGGCCGAGGCCATGTTCGAGGGCTCGATAGTTGTCGGCGATGTAGCCACCGAAATATGAGGGGTCGTCCGAATTGACGGTCACCTTCACGCCGCGCTCCATCAGCCGTTTCAGGTTGTGATCCTCCATGCGTTCGAACGCCTTGAGTCGTACATTCGACAGCGGGCACATCGTGAGCGGTATCTGCTCCGTCACCAGCCGGGACACCAGTCCATCGTCCTGATCGCAGGTGACCCCGTGGTCGATCCGCTCCGCCCGCAGAGAGTCGAGGGCGCCGCTGATGAAGCCGGGCGGCCCCTCCTCGCCGGCGTGGGCCACCGAGCGGAGTCCGGCGTCACGGGCCATCGCAAAGACCCGGGCGAAGTCCTCAGGCGGATGACCCAATTCTGAGGAGTCGAGCCCCACGGCTGCAATCTGGCCGAGATACGGCCGGGCGGCTTCGAGAGTCTCAATGGCGGCGCTCTCGGGCAGATGACGCAGGAAGCACATGATCAGCAGCGATGTCATCCCCAACTCGGCCGTCGCCCGGTCCATCGCCGCAGCGAATCCGGGCATGAACACGTCGAAACCGATACCGCGGTTGGTGTGGGTCTGCGCGTCGAAGAACATCTCGGTATGACGCACCCCGTCGGACGCGGCCCGCTCCAGGTAGGCCCACATCAGATCGCGGAAGTCGTCGGAAGTCTGCAGAACCTCCGCCCCCTGGTAGTAGATGTCCAGAAACGACTGCAGGTCGGTGAATTCGTAGGCGGCACCAATCTCTTCGACCGAGGCGAAGGGGAGGTCGACGCCGTTGCGAGCAGCCAGCTCGAACATCATCTCGGGCTCGAGTGTGCCTTCTATGTGCACATGGAGCTCGGCTTTCGGCAGCGAGATGATGAAGTCTGTCACTTGTGGCTACTCCCGGAGGTCGACTGAGTGCTCCAGGTGCTAACGCTGAAGCCGCAGACCGCCTCCTGCTCCTCACAGGTATCCAACCTTGACGGTCGCGGGTCAATTGCAGCAGAAACCCGGGCCGAGTGGCGAGCACCCGATGCCGAGGCAGCCGCCAACCGGGTGCACATTCTGGCGAGACACACCTCGCAGCGCGCCATGCCGTGGGCTGAAGCAGGTGGCTCCGCCGACCTCGACCGACCAGATTTTCAACATCCTCCATCGATGCGTAGCATGACTTCGAGCCCGGGTGCGATCCCTAACCCTCGATCGAGGAGGATTCGATGACGAAGTCGAAAAACCGTTGGCTATCACTACTGGCCCTTCTTCTGGCATTTGCGATGGTGGTCGCCGCATGCGGCGATGACGACGCCGGTGGTGGGGACACGACCGCCGCCCCAGCTGAGACGACCGCAACAACCACGGCTACTGCCACCACCTCAGCCTCGGCGACCACTGCAGCTACGGCCACGACGACGGGCGGTGACGCCCCCGAGGGCTTCAAGATCGGACTGATTCTGGTTGGTCCCAGAAACGACCGCGGCTATAGCCAGGCCCATCTCGAGGGAGCTGAGTACGCACTCGAGCAACTCGGTTTGAGTGTCGAAGACGACCTGATTGTTCTCGAGTTCGCCAACACCGGCGATACACCTGGACTCTCGCTACCCCGTACCGCCCAAGACATGGTCGATCTCGGGGCAGAGTTGATCATCTTCAACTCCGACGACATGCGAGACGGCGCCTTCGAAGCCGCCGAGCAACTCCCGGACGTTCCGATGATCTGGGTATCGGGCGACAGTGCCTGGGAAGACGGGAAAGACTTCCAGCCCGGCCTGTCCAACCTCGCCAACGTGTGGGGTCAGATGATCTTCGGCAAGATGATTGCCGGTTGCGCGGCAGCTCTGGAAACCGAGACCGGCCAAATCGCCTACCTCGGCCCGCTCACCAACGACGAAACACGGCGCCTGGTCAACTCGTCCTTCCTGGGAGCCCAGTACTGCTGGGAGAACTTCCGGGACGAGCCGGCAGATATCGGGTTTACGGTCACCTACATCGGCTTCTGGTTTGAGATTCCGGGTGTGACCCTGGATCCGGTCCTGGTCGTCAATGACTTCATCGACGGCGGAGCCGACGTCACCCTCTCCGGGATCGACGCCAACGTTGCTCTCATCCGCAGCGGCCAACGCGCCGACGCCGGCGAGAACGTCACTGCGGTGCCGTACGACTTCATCGGAGCGTGCGATGAGGCGCCCGAAATATGCCTCGGTGTTCCCTACTTCAACTGGGGTCCGGCGTATCTCGACGCTGCTCGCGCCGTGATCGATGGGTCGTTCTCCAACACTTGGACCTGGTTCGAGCCCGACTGGGACAACATCAATGACCTCGATTCGAGCGTGGTCGGCTTCTTGCAGGGCGACGGACTGTCTGCGGACAACGCGGCCTCGTTGGATACCTTCATCGCCGGATTGGCCGATGGTTCCATCGAGCTGTACGAGGGCCCACTCAACTGGCAGGACGGGTCGCAGTTCGTTGGAGCCGGCGAGGTGGCCACCGATTTCCAGATCTGGTATTCGGAGCAGTGCTTGGAAGGCATTGTCGGCGTCTGCTCGGTGAACGTGTTCGGCTAGCCGACACGGTCGACTACTACAAGGAGAGGGGAGGGCGTTGCCCTCCCCTCTCCTCCTTTCGCAATCCCTCCACCGGCCACCGCCTCCGAACGCGACTGTCTAACCTCGGCAGACGATGAGCCTGGAATTGCGCGAGATTCACAAGCATTTCGGCCCGGTTCGCGCTAACGACGGCATCACGCTCACGGTGGAGACCGGGACACTCCACGGTCTCCTCGGCGAAAACGGAGCCGGCAAATCCACGCTGATGAAGGTGCTCTCCGGGTTTCATTCGGCCGACTCCGGTGAGATCGTGCTCGACGGCAAGCAGATCAAACTCGCTTCGCCCCATGACGCGATAGCCGCAGGCATCGGAATGCTCCACCAGGATCCGCTCGTCTTCCTGCCCTTCAGCGTGATCGACAACTTCGTCCTCGGCAGTCCCGGAGCGTGGCGGCTCGACCGGCGAGCGGCTGAAATTGAGCTGAACGAGTTGTGTGAGCGATACGGGTTCAACTTCGACGCCCACACGCCGGTCCGCCTCTTGACGGTGGGAGAGCGCCAGCAGCTGGAGATCGTTCGCTTGTTGTGGCTCGGAGCCAGAGTCCTGATTCTGGATGAGCCGACAACCGGAATCTCCGCCGACCAGCGTTCCAAGCTGTTTGCCACGCTGAAAGCCCTGGCCGCGGAGGGGATGAGCGTCATCTTCGTGTCCCACAAGCTGGAAGAGGTTGCCGACCTGTGCCAGCGAGTCACCGTGATGACGCGGGGCAAGGTCGTCGGCGAGGCCGAACTGCCGACCCCGCCGGAGCGGCTGGTCGAGATGATGTTCGGCCAGGTCATAGAGATCCAGGATCGGAGCGACGTCGGCCTGGGAGTTTCGCATCTCGAGCTCGACTCGATTCAGACCGCATCCGGCCTCCTGAGCGAGGAGCCGATCTCGCTCGACGTCAAGTCCGGAGAGGTGATCGGAATAGCCGGGATGGAGGGAAGCGGTCAGGACACCTTCTTGCGGCTTTGCTGTGGGATGCGAGCACCGATGAAGGGAACCGTGGCGATCACCGGCGACGATCTCACCGGCAAGCACTATCGCGAGTTCTTGAATGCGAACGTCAAGTATCTGCCGGCCGGACGGTTGGAAGAGGGGCTCATTGAAGGCCTCACGATCACAGAGCACTTCGTCCTCACCGGCCAGGACACCAGCTTCATCATCGATTGGGGAGCAGCCCGCAAACGCGCCAAAGAACTCATCGACGATTATGGGATTAAGGGGACCGAGAACTCGACTGCGGAGTCTTTGTCGGGCGGGAATCAGCAGCGCTTGTTGCTGGCGATGTTGTCGGAGGATCTCAAGGTGTTGCTCATGGAGCATCCGACGCGGGGACTCGATATCGAGTCCGCCGACTGGGTGTGGGAGCAACTACTGGCCCGGCGCCAGGAAGGCACCGCCATCGTGTTCGCCTCCGCCGATCTCGATGAACTGCTCCGCTACAGCGACCGCATCCTGGTGTTCTTCTCCGGCCGGATCATCGGGGAGTTGGACGCCGCAGCCACCAATGTCGACGAGATCGGGCTGCTCATCGGCGGACGCAGCCTGGGTGCTGAAGCGGCCGCCTCATCGTGAATCGGGCTCGCATTACCACCCTGGCCTTGCCCATCCTGGTGGTACTCGGCTCGGTGGTGGTGCTGCTCATCTTGGCCGGCACCAACCCCTGGGACCCGATAAGGATCATCGTCGAAGGATCGATCGGCTGGCCGCCTTTCGAGGGCGGGTCCGCCCGCAAGGTTGGAGACACCTTCATGGTGTGGGTGCCGATTGCTCTCGCCTCGGCGGGTCTCATCGTCACCTTCAATGCCGGGATGTGGAACATTGGGATCGAGGGTCAGATCATCATGGGGGCCATCGCCGCCGCCCTGGTCGCCCGCGAAGTCTCTGCCCCTCGACCGCTGCTGATCCTCCTGGCGATTCTGGCCGGTGCTGCGGGCGGAATGCTGTGGGGTCTGCTGGTGGGCGTGCTTCGAACCGCCGGTGGTGTCAACGAGATCTTCGGAGGTCTCGGACTCGACTTCGTCGCGCTCTCCATTACGACCTACCTGATCATCGGCCCCTGGGCCCGATCCGGTGTCGCCTCCACCAGCGGTACCAACCCATTCCCGGACAACGCCCTGCTGCCATCACTCGGAGGCTCCAAGCTGTCGCCGCTTGCCGTCGCCATCGCGGTGCTGGCGCTGCTCGGCGTCTGGACTCTGTTTCGCGGCACCCTGTACGGACTCAAGCTCAAAGCGGTGGGCCGCAATCGGTCCAGTGCCTTTCTCATGGGGATCCCGACGAACCGCTACCTGCTCGGTGCATTTGCGATCTGTGGCGCATTGGCTGGGATTGCCGGCACCTCCCAGGCGCTCGGCTTGCATTTCAAGTTGATACCCGCCATCTCGGGAAACTTCGGGTTCCTGGCGATTCTGGTGGTTCTACTCGCACGCTTCCAGCCGATCTGGGTGGCACCGATTTCGTTCTTCTTTGCCATGGTTGCGGTCGGCGGCCCCGGCCTGTCGTTGCGCCTCGGTTTGCACGGATCGCTCGGCGGAGTCTTGCAAGGAGTCCTGGTCCTCTCCGCAATGCTCGGTCTGGGGTGGGCCGCCTACCTGACGCGACGCCGCGCGATGACGGAGAGCGGGGTGAGTAGCGGATGAGTGGGTTCTTCACCGCTTTCCTCGAAATGTTCGACACGGCGACCATCTCCTCCATCGTGGCCGGCGCCTCGGCTCTGATGTTCGCCACGATGGGCGAGACGATCAGCGAGAAGGCCGGAGTAATCAACCTCTCGGTCGACGGAAGCATGATGCTGGCAGCCTTGGCCGGGTTCGTGATCGCCTTCGAGACCGACGTCGTGTGGCTGGGGTTCCCGGCTGCCGCCGCGGTCGGGATGGCGGTGGCACTGCTGATCGCTTTCTCCAACATCAAACTGGGACTCAACCAGATAGCCGTAGGTTTCGTTCTCTTTGCATTGAGCACCGAGCTCAGCCGTTTCCTGGGGAACTCATATGTCGGCCGCCCACCGGTCGGAGTGCCCGCCTGGGACATTCCGGGACTCAGCTCGATCCCCTTCTTCGGACCCGTGCTGTTCGATCACAACCTGGTGGTCTACTTGAGCTATCTGACCGTGATCGCCACCTACTTGCTGATGTACCGAACCCGAAAGGGCCTCGAAATGCAGGGGATCGGGGAGCGGCCCGAAGCCGCCCATGCCCGGGGTATCCCCGTAAACAAGCTCCGATACTTCTACACGGCTCTGGGTGGAGCACTCATCGGGATCGGCGGTGCCGCCTTCAGTCTCGACGTAAAGCTGGGGTGGTCGGATCGTCCCACCCGCAATCTGGGCTGGATCGTGCTGGCCATCGTCATCTTTGGCGGATGGCACCCGCTGCGAGCGGCCATCGGCGTGCTGCTCTTCGGTGCCCTACAGGCATTCGCCATCAATCTGATCCCAGAGTTCCCGAGTCTGTCGCAGGTGCTCCCCAGCATTCCGTTCCCGGCCATGATCCTTGCCCTGGTGGTCGTCAACTGGAAGGCGTTGTTGAAGTGGCTCGACCGCTACCCGTTCTTGAGAGCCATCCTGCGTAGCGACCCTCCGACCGCGATCGGGACGGCGTTCGAGGTGGACTGACGCCTGGGGCATTGATCAGAAGGTCAGGCCGATGCCCTCGGTGAGGAACTCGATGAAAGGCACCCCCGCCTTCACACGCTCCAGATAGATGTCCATGAAGTTCGGCGAGGTCACCTCCGCCTGAGTCAACTTGCTGGAGGCAATGAACTCCTTCTTCTTCAAGTCCAAAAGCATCGGGTGCTCCGGATCAAAGCCGCGGGGTGGTCGCTTGAGCGACTCGCCGCTCACCTCATACAGGTCGAGGAAGCGCTTGTTGTAGGCGGCTCTCTTCCACGCCGCAGGGTCGTCAACGATGGCCTGGCGAATCTTGTTCGCATCCTCGGTCGAGGGGCGCCAGAGACCCAACGCCGCAAAGCACTCCCGGGGGGCGATATGGAGATACAGACCGGGGGCATGCACATCATCGCGGGTCGCAATGTGCCGAAAATGTATACCCACCCACTCCTTGTAGGGCGGCGTGTCCTTGGCGACGAAACGGGTATCTCTTTGGATACGAAATAGCGAACCGCCGACCTTGCGGGGGTCCGCCGTGAAGTGCTTCGACACCTTCAAGAGAGGCTCACCGAAGTCCGAGATGAAGTCGAGCGCCGGTTCACGCACCACCTCTTCGAAGCGCGCTTGGTTCTCCTTGAACCAGGGTCTCTCGTTGTTCTGCTTCAACTCACGGATGAACCCGAAGAGCGCTGGGGTGAAGTAACGAGTCATCGGGCCACAACCTACCGGGGTTGCTCTGATCTCCTTCGCTCGAAGACGTGGTCGAGCTTAAAGCCATCGGCACCCCGCCAGGCAGATACCGGCGGGTTCGATTCTCGATGTTCGACTCGTCGTGCCGGCGTCGGGCTCTTCGGTGAGACCGGATTCGGCTACGCCGCGGAGGAATTTCAGGGTCTCGGGCTCATCGGTGAAGACCCGAGTCGGAATCACCATCTGGTCGACCCTCTCCAGACATTTTCCAAGGTCCACCGGTGAGTCGGAATCGAATGGAAAGGCACTGCCGACAGCACCGTCCGAATTTCGACC
>JACZWZ010000068.1 GCA_022571885.1 Acidobacteriota bacterium | reverse complement strand
TTGGCAAGATCGACCTCGTCGTCGCACACTCACTCGGGGCATTGGCCACAGGGGTGGCGATGCAACGATCGCTCCGGACTGACCGACTCGTGTTCATAGCCCCCGCGCTACGACCACAACACGCGTTCGAGTCGTTCGCAGCCGCCCTCCGGCTGCGCCCGGCGGTCGCCAGAACCGTTGCCCGCTCGATGGAAAACAGATTTGGCGATGACATATGGGACCGCATTCCAGCCGGGATGCTCGGTATGAAAGTCCCAGAGCGCACACTGGTCATCCACGATCATGACGACGACATAATCCCGATCGAACACGCCAAACTGCTCTCCGACCGGTGGGGGGCAGGGCTCGTGAGCACACGGGGCCACGGGCACAGAGGCATGCTCCGGGCCGCTGAGGTCATCGACCACATCGCCACGTTGGCCTCTGCCGAGCCGACGTCGGCCTAGGCCTAGGCATAGCCGCAATGCAGATGAGCCGCCTGACCCCCATCGACGACACCATCATCAGTTTCCTGCGGCGGTGGAGCATCACCGTGCTGCGGCTGTCTGTCGGCGTCGTCTTCATCTGGTTCGGGGCCCTCAAGGTGTTCGACGTGACCCCGGTCTCCGACCTCGTCGCCGACACCGTGTACTGGGTCGATCCCGACTGGTTCGTGCCGCTGCTCGGAGTCTTTGAGATCGTCGTTGGAGCCAGTTTGCTGGCCCGGTGGGCGCTGCGGGTCGTGCTGAGCCTCTTCGCCCTGCAGATGGCGGGCACCTTCCTGGTGCTGATCGTGCAGCCCGAGGTGGCCTTCCAGGAGGGAAATCCCCTGCTGTTGACCGTTGAGGGCGAGTTCGTGATCAAGAACCTGGTACTGCTCTCGGCCGGCATGGTGGTGGGAGCCACGGTCCGGCGCCGGGAGGCGGTCGCCCGCGGCGGTTCAGCTCCGTCGGAGGCCACCTTCACCAACGTGTGAGGATCAGAAGACCTTCGGGACCCCTGCCCTTCCCGCCCAACCCCGTCTAGGAACATTCGTGAACACTGGGGGATGCTGGCGTGATGTCTCCCGCTTCCTCTTACAGACGAATCCTCTCGAAACGGCTGATGCCCTGCCTGTGGGGGCAGGGCATCCTTGCCTTCAGGACCCGGAAGGTTGCTAGGAGCCCTCGGAGACCTCATAGATCTCGTCAGCAACGAGGCCGTGCGCCTCGCGATGCACCGTGTGAGCGGTCTCGGCATCGGGAGCCTCAACAAGACAGAAGATCTTGCCGGCGTTCTCATCGACCCAGTAGCGCTTGTAGTTCACGCCGTACTTTCCCTGCGTCTCAACGTCCTTCTGGTGCGCTTCGGCCACTTCAGATGCAGACACAGTGCCCTCCAGGTGATGGACGTCCATAAACAGAGGCATCGGATCTCCTTTCCGGGTAGTCAAGGGACTTGGCTCGAGTTTAATGGCCAAGTACCTCCGTGGCGCCGGATCATGGAGCCGTCCACATTGCTCCATTCGTCCATGTGTCGGTGACCACCTGATCCGCCCGCCTCATAAGTAGGCTTCCCGGCTCGTGCGGCAAGTGTGCCGCCAAACGCCACCCGACCCATCAACCCGAGGGCCTTCATGCCGACACCACACATCTCCGCCGAGCCGGGCGCATTCGCCGAGACCGTGCTGCTCCCCGGTGATCCGCTCAGAGCCAAGCACATCGCCGACACCTATTTGGAGGACGTCGTCGAGGTCACCGCGGTCCGCAACATGCTCGGTTACACCGGGTCGTACCGGGGAAAGCGCCTGTCGACGATGGGCACCGGCATGGGGATCCCGTCGGTCTCGATCTATGCCAAGGAACTGATCACCGAGTACGGCGTGAAGAACCTGATCCGGGTCGGCACCTGCGGCGGGATCGGCGACGAAATTCGAGTTCGCGAGGTGATCATCGCCATGGGAGCGAGTACCGACTCGGGTGTCAACCGATCTCGTTTCGATGGTCTCGACTTCTCGGCCACCGCCGACTACCACCTGATGCGGGCCGCTATCGACGCCGCCGAGGCTCTGGGACAGCCGGTCCGAGTCGGCAATGTGTTCTCGAGCGACCTGTTCTACCACCCCGATCCCGACCGATTCGAGATGCTGGGAAAGATGGGAATCCTTGCAGTCGAGATGGAGGCCGCCGGCCTCTACGGGGTTGCAGCCGAGTACGGGGCACGGGCCATTGCAATCATGACGGTCAGCGACCAGGTGACCACCGGCGAGGTCATGACGTCGGACGAACGACAGACCTCCCTTGCGGCCATGATGGAGATCGCCCTCGACGCCGCCATCAGCCTCTAGAGGACGCCATATCAGGCTGATCGAAGCGCTTCCGTGGGGGCCATGCGAGCGGCACGGCGGGCCGGATAGAGCCCGGCAATCGCCCCGATCAAGAGAGACGCACCAAGCCCGCCCCAGATAGCAATTGCCGGCACCAGGGTCGTCCAGCCGCGCAGCGCCGAATAGGCCGCGGTCACGCCCACTCCCAAGGCCACACCGGCAATCCCGCCTATCGTCGCCAGGATCAGGGCTTCGCCCAGGAACTGAATCGCCACGTGGCGACGGGTAGCTCCGAGAGCCCGGCGCAACCCGATCTCGCCGCGGCGCTCCAGCACCGATATGACCATGACGTTGGCTACACCAACACCTCCCACCAGTAGGGCGACCAGCCCCAGACCGAGGAACAGTGCGGTGAACGCCCCTTCGGCTGCGGCCCGCGCTTCGAGTGCGTCGGTGGGACGAGCCACCTGCACCTGATCCGGATTCTCCGGATCTGCCGTTGCCGGCAGCACCTCGATGACGCTGTCGATGAACTCAGGCTGAGATCTGATGTACAGCGACTCCGGGATTCCTTGGTAGCCGAAGATCGTGGTGGCGGTGGCCTCTGTCATCAGTACCGATCGATCGAGATCGCCGGCGAGTTCGAGCGAGTCCATGACCCCGAGGACACCGAACCAGCGGTCCTCCACCCAAAGCATTGCCGAACCATCAAAGCCTGCGATCCCGAGCCGGTCGGCCGCGACCGAACCGACGACAACGACCGGTAAGGCGCTCCCGGAGTCGTCGAGGAATCGCCCTTCTGCCATCGAACCGCCAAGCGTGTCGAGCAGGGTGGGACTGGCGACCTTGACCGACAGCCCTCCGCTTCGAGTCGTAGGAACTAGGTCGGTGCGAAACACATTGGCTTCGACCGATCCGACGGCAGCCACCGACTCGACCGGACCGATACGAGACACCATCGCCTCGGCGGTCTCGACCAGAGTGCCGCTACCAAACCCGATTCCACCACCGGCTTGGACGACGAGCAGGTTCGTTCCGAGTCGGTCAAGCGACGCGATGAGATCAGACTTGCTCGACTCCGAGAGTCCGAGCACGGCCACCATCGAGGCGATCCCGATCGTGATCCCGAGTGCCGACAGCAGGGCCCTCGTAGTCCGGGTCTTGAGGCCGACCAACGCCACCCGCATCGCGTCGGATGGGCGCAACAGGCTGCGATCGTTCATGCCGCTCTCCGATCGCTGATGATTCGGCCGTCACGAAGCTGCACCATCCGAGGGAACTTGCCGGCGACCTCGAGATCGTGGGTGATCACGACAAGGGTGATCCCACCTTCATTCAGGTCCCGGAGTAGATCGATCACGGCGGCGCTCGACTTCGAGTCGAGATTCCCCGTCGGCTCATCGGCCAGAATGATGTCGGGTCGACCCACGATGGCTCGGGCGACGGCGACCCGCTGCCGCTCGCCCCCAGACAGCTTCTCGGCGAGGTGCCCTGCTCGATCCTGGAGATTCACCAACTCGAGCGCCCGATCCGCCATCTCCCGACGCTCGTTGAGTTCGATCCCCCGGTACAAGACTCCGTCGGCAATGTTGTCGCGCGCCGAGTAGCCGGAAAGGAGATGGAACTGCTGAAACACGAAGCCGATGTGATTGGCGCGTACCGCAGAGAGCTCTGAGTCCGTCAGGTCCTGAACCTCCCGACCGGCAACGGAGATCGAACCGGCAGAAGGGCGGTCGAGCGTCCCCATCAGGTGGAGCAATGTCGACTTGCCGGAGCCCGATGGCCCCACGATCGCTACCGCTTCACCAGCCTCGACCATCAGGTCCACGCCGCGCAGGGCTCGCACCGGGGGTGTTCCCGGATACGACTTTTCGAGGCTCTCGGTGGAAAGGACCAAGTCGGTCACGGAACCACCACCAGATCGCCGGCAGCAAGGCCATTGGTGGTGACTTCAACCCAGCCATCGGCATACAGACCGGGCTCGACGCCGACAAGCTCAACCGATCCATCCGGTTGCTCGACTTCAACGGCATACCCACCCTCAGCCAGCGCCAGGAGGGCGGTGACCGGTACCGAGAGCACCCGGGACCGCGAATCCGTGACCACCAGGACGTCCACCGGGGCTTGATCCAGATCGGTGCCCACGGTGGCGTCGATGAGTTCGATCGTCGTCTCGAAAACGACAACTCCAGCATCGTTCCGTACCGCAATCCCCGAGATTTCGATGACGACGGCTGGGACCTCGGTCCCGTCCGGCATCTCAACGACGACCTCGCGGCCAACCTCGAGCAGATCTTGATCGTCCGCCGGGAGATCCACCAACACGACGCTGCGCGAAGAGGAGGTTGCCAGCACCGCCGACCCGTCACTCACCGGGCTCCCGATGGTCAGCAACGCCTCGGTCACCCGGACCGGGTCGGGCAGGAAGATCACCTCTCCGAGATCTACGACACCGTCGACTTCGGCACCGAGATCCGACTGCCAGGCCTCGATCCCGGCGGCAGTTTCGGTGCCGGCGATCCCGTCGGTCGGGACCGAGTAGCCGAGGCGAACAAGCGCTTCTTGCAGCTGCAACACGTCGGCCGCGCTCGACGGCGCATCGGGATCAGCGGTCGATGTGCTCCTGGCGACGCGCTGAGCACGCACCACCATCACCGGCGTGCCCTGGGACACGGCGTCGCCAACGGCGACCAGAACCTCAGCGACAACGGGTTCGGTCGGGGAGAAGAAGGCATCTTGGAGGTCGAAGCGACCGTCGACCGGAAGCCCGACATCCTCTTGCCAGTGGCGCGCAACCGAATCGGTGAATTCCGAGAAGTACTCGTCAACCGTCAGCGCTCCTGCTCCGTAGCCGAGCACGTCCAAGGCCGACTCGAATTGTTCGACGTCGGTTCCAACGTATCCCTCATCGAGATCTCGCCAGGCCGGTATGTCTCCGGGGAGTACGACCACCGGAACCTCATCGATTCGGAAGGCCTCCGAGTTGTAGCGGAGCACATCGTCTTCATCCGGCAGGCGTGTGACGATCCCCGAGACCTGAGCCGTGATCGTCAGCAGCACCGGATCGCTTCCGATATTGCGGAATGCCGGCAAGGGGCCTTGGAGATACACGACCGGTCTGCCGTCGACCGTGAACAAGATGTCTCCTTCGACGACGGTCTCACCCGAAGCAGCGACATCGGTAATCGTGCCCTTGAGACGACTCGTCACCGGATCACCTTCGGGAAAACCAAGGGTGCCATCGAGCGTGGTGATCTCTTCGAGGTCACGGACCGTCACCTCCTCGAATTCGAGCTCCCCAGCCCTGGACCCGTTGGCGGAGCCGTTGCCGGCAGTCGAGCCCGCCAGTATCACCACCGCCACGACGACCGCGACTACGGCCACCCCTCCGGCTATCCACCTTCTCATCAGGAGCCACCTCCATCGTTGTTGCGCCCGCCGGGACCGCCCGGTCGGCCGAACGCCAACTCGCTCTGGCAAAACTCGAGCGCGGTCTCAACGGCCGGATCGTTCACGTCGAAGTCGAAGAAGAAGGCACCTCCGGGTCCGCCGGCACCACCACCCGACAGGTCGGGATCAGCCATGTCGACCCCGTTGTCCCTCATGCATTCGGCGAAGGCGAGGAGATTGTCCTCGATCTCGGTGATATCGGGACGCTCGAATCGTTGGCCCAGGCCCTCGAGCAACTCACGACAGACTTCCAGAGCCGCCTGGAACTCCTCGCTGGGACCTCCACCGGCTCCGCCTTCGCCGGGCCCGCCACGAAACTCCGCGCCAAAGCTGAAGTTGAGACCACCCTCGCCGTCGAAATCGGGGTCTTCTACATCCAAGCCTTCCTCGCGCAAACACTCGGTAAAGGCCAGCGCCGCCTCTTCGACGCCGACGGCTCCGTCGCCGTCCGCCGCTTCAGCCGGAACGGTGGTGGTCGTGCTGTCATCGAGGCTGGCCACACCGACGGCTGACTCGGCGCCTCCGCAAGCAACCGCCACCAGCGCCAGCGCCGGGAGCGCGATCAATATTCGGTTCAAAACAAATCCTCTAACTCGCGTATGGCACATGATGCACGACCGAGATGAGCCGACCCTGAGGCGAGGATGAAGGGAGGGTGAGAATCAGGGGTTAGGTAGTAGGTACTAGCCAGATGGCAGATGGCAGATGGCAGATGTGCCCCCCACCAACGGCCTCTGGCCGTTGACTCCCCCCAGAGGAGAGTGTTCAGAAAAGAGAACCGCCAGCCCTATGCGCAACAAGACACCTACAGGGGTGAGCGATTGGAACTCCACAATGGTGTCGGGGCCGCGCAGACCTCCAGATGGGATTTCGTTCGGCGGGGACTGGGGACTGGGGACTGGGGACTGGGGACTGGGGGGACCGGGGACCGGGGACCGGGGACCGGGGACCGGGGACCGGGGACTCGACAGCATGCAGACTGCGCTAGAACCAGACGCGTCAACCGCTGCGGCTACCAACAAGGTCCCGTAAACACGGCTCACCCCGCCGGATAGGGCGGGGTGAACACGCTCAACACGCGAGCATCGAACTACTCGTCCTCGGTCTTCTCCCCGTCGCCGTCGCCGTCGCCGTCCTGGGCTCCGAGGCTGGCAAGCCACTCGGCCGGGTTGGCCGGGAGGGCCTCTGCCTCCGATTCCGGGACCGCTTCTCCGAAGAGGCCCAGAGCAGACACCACCGTGGCATCTGGCAGCGAGGGCTGCACCGCCTGGTACCTGTCGGCACCGGTGCCGGCGGGGATGAGCTTACCGATGATGACATTCTCCTTGAGACCACGCAGGAAGTCCGACCGGCCCTGAAGCGCCGCTTCGGTGAGCACCCGCGTCGTCTCCTGGAACGAGGCCGCAGACAGCCACGAGTCTGTTGCCAGCGAGGCCTTGGTGATCCCCATCAGCTCGGGGCGAGCTTCGGCCGGAGCCTTGCCATCACCCACCAGCTCCCGGTTGACCTCACGGAATTCCTGGGCATCGACCAGTTCCTGCGGCAGGTAACTCGAATCCCCAGGATTGACCACCCTCACCCTGCGCAACATCTGGCGAACGATGATCTCGATGTGCTTGTCGGAGATCTCCACGCCTTGGCTGCGGTACACCTGCTGGACCTCATCTACCAAGTACTGCTGGGTGGCATGCACACCCATGATCTCGAGGACTTCCTTCGGATCGAGAGGCCCGGAGGTCAGCGGTGTGCCGGGATCGATCGTCTCACCATCCTTCACCTTGAGGCCGGCAAAACGAGAAATTGGGTACTCCCGCTCCTCCTCCTTGGCCCCTTCGATGACGATACGGCGGCCGTCATCGTCTTCGACGATTTTGACCAAACCACCTATTTCGGAGATCGGCGCCTTGCCCTTGGGACTCCGAGCCTCGAACAACTCGGTGACGCGGGGCAGACCGTGGGTGATGTCCTCACCGGCGACACCGCCGGTATGGAACGTGCGCATGGTCAGTTGGGTGCCCGGCTCGCCGATCGACTGGGCGGCCATGATCCCGACCGCCTCACCCGGCTCGACCATCCTCCCGGTGGCAAGGCTGAGTCCATACGACGCCTTGCTGATGCCGTAGCGCAACGTGTCGGTCAACGGAGAGCGCACCCTGACCTCGGTGACCTCGGTCGTGGCGTTGATCGCGACCAAGGCATCCCGATCTACGAGTTCGCCGGCACGAAGCTTCACTCCTCGGCTGGTCTCGAGCAGAGAACGGCCAATCTTGATGTCTTCGGCCAGGATTCGACCGAAGATCCGGCTCGAAAGATGACGATACGGCTCACCGTTGTCCTCCTTCACCGAGATTTCGATACCCGGATCCTCAGAATCTTCGTCAAAGATGAGAACTTCCTGAGCCACATCGACGAGGCGTCGCGTCAGATACCCGGAGTCGGCCGTCCGCAACGCGGTATCGGCGAGACCCTTGCGGGCACCGTGAGTCGAGATGAAGTATTCGAGAACCGACAGCCCCTCTTTGAAGTTCGCCTTGATCGGACGCGGGATGATGTCACCCTTGGGGTTGGCCACCAGGCCTCGCATACCGGCGATCTGGCGCACCTGCATGATGTTGCCGCGAGCACCGGACCGCACCATCATGTCGATCGGATTGAACCGATCGGCCTTGAGGACCACCTCCATGGCATCCTTGACCTTGTCGGTTGCTTCGGTCCAAATCTCGATGAGCTCTTGGCGGCGCTCGTCGTCGGTGATGATCCCCTGCAGGAACAGTTCTTCGACCTTGGCCGCCCGCCCCTCGTACTCCTCGAGGATCTTCGGCTTGTCGGGAGGCGTCTTGACATCCTCGAGGCCGATGGTGAGACCAGAGCGAGTGGCGAATCGGAACCCGAGTGTCTTGACCGCGTCGAGGAACCTCTGGAGGACCCCCTTGTCGTACCGGTCGATCACCTCTTCGATGAGCGTTCGGAGGTCGGATTTGATCACGACGCTGTTGATGAACGGGAAGTCGATCGGAAGAGCCGTGTTGAGCAGAGCGCGCCCGAAAGTGGTGTCGAACGGCTTCGATCCGTCCACCGGCTCATCCGGAATCAGATCACCGAGGTGGTCCTTCAACTCGGCATGCAGCTTTGGATCACCGGCTAGGTCTCCGACCCGGAGCTTGATAGGCTCTTGCAGCCCGATATCACCGAGGTCGTAGGCCATCTCTGCCTCCTCGAGATCGGTGAAGATCCGGTCTCCGCCTCCTTCGCGCTCCACCATCTCAGAGAGGTAGTAGAGACCGATGACCATGTCCTGGCTTGGAGTCACGATGGGCCGACCGCTGGCCGGCGACAGAACATTGTTCGTCGAGAGCATGAGCACCCGAGCCTCCGCCTGAGCCTCGGCCGACAGCGGCAGGTGAACCGCCATCTGATCCCCATCGAAGTCGGCGTTGAACGCCTCACAGACCAGAGGATGGATCTGGATCGCCTTGCCTTCGACCAGGATCGGCTCGAAGGCCTGAATCCCCAGACGATGCAGCGTCGGAGCGCGGTTCAACAGCACGGGATGCTCCTGAATGACGTCGGCCAACACGTCCCACACCTGGGGTCGGTGACGCTCCACCATCCGCTTGGCTGCCTTGATGTTCTGGGCGAGATCGAGGTCGACAAGCCGCTTCATCACAAACGGCTTGAAGAGCTCCAGCGCCATCGCCTTGGGCAGGCCGCACTGATGGAGCTTGAGCTGCGGTCCCACGACGATCACCGAGCGTCCTGAGTAATCGACGCGCTTGCCGAGCAGGTTCTGACGGAAACGGCCTTGCTTGCCCTTCAGCATGTCGCTCAGCGACTTGAGGGGGCGGTTGCCCGGGCCCGTCACCGCCCGACCACGGCGGCCGTTGTCGAACAGAGCATCAACCGCTTCTTGCAGCATCCGCTTCTCGTTGTTCACGATGATCTCGGGCGCACCGAGATCGAGCAGGCGCTTCAGGCGATTGTTGCGGTTGATGACACGCCGATACAGATCATTGAGGTCGCTGGTGGCGAACCGCCCGCCGTCGAGCTGCACCATTGGACGCAGATCGGGCGGAATAACCGGAACGGCATCGAGAATCAGCGACTCCGGCTTGTTGATCCCCTTGGCGAACGGGGTCACAACCTTCAGCCGCTTGGTGGCACGCTGCCTGCGTTGCTGCGAGTTGGCATCGAGATCCTCCGTCAGCTTCACGATCTCGGCGTCGAGATCGAGACGGTGCAGCAGATCCTTGATGGCCTCGGCGCCCATGGCACCGACGTAATAGTCCTCGTAACGATCGCGAATCTCACGCCACAGCTGCTCGGACTCGACGAGATCCTTGACCTTCATTCCCCGGAAGAATTCGAAGGCTTCGCGAACCAGCTCCTCTTCGTACTCACTGCGCTCCCGCCGATCCTTGATCTCGCGCTCGGCCTCACGCCGCGCCGCGCCGATCTCCTGACCCTTGGCTCCGGCGTCCTCCATCTGGGTGAGCTCCTGCTCCAGACGCTCGAGTCGAGCGGTCTCCCATTCGACGAAGTCCCCGCGGACCAGCGTCACCTCGGTTTCCATCGCTTCCTCGAGCTCTGACAGGTCCTTGTCGCGCTTGTCGACATCGACGTGAGTGATCAGGTATGCCGCGAAGTAGATGACCTTCTCGAGTTCTTTCGGGGACATGTCGAGCAGATATCCGAGTCGGCTCGGGACGCCCTTGAAATACCAAATGTGAGTCACCGGAGCAGCAAGCTCGATGTGGCCCATCCGCTCCCGCCGCACCTTGGAACGCGTCACTTCGACGCCGCAACGCTCGCAGATGATTCCGCGGAACCTGACCCGCTTGTATTTGCCGCAGTAGCACTCCCAATCACGCGTCGGGCCGAAGATCCGCTCGTCGAAAAGGCCATCCTTCTCAGGCTTCAGCGTTCGGTAATTGATCGTCTCAGGCTTTCGGACCTCACCATGGGACCAGCCCCGGATCTGGTCGCTGGTCGCCAGGTCGATCTTTAGCTCATCAAAGAACTGGACCACCAATGCTCCTCGTCTCGTTCTGACTTCGTGTCTTTCAATTCGTGATCTCGGGACGCTCGGGCCGGGAGATGTCGATGCCGAGAGATTCCGCGGTGCGGAAGGCATCCTCGTCGAGTTCGCGGAGCTCGACCTCCTCACCGGCCGCCAGCATCTCGACGTTGAGGCACAGGCTCTGCATCTCTTTGATGAGTACCTTGAACGACTCGGGGATTCCCGGCTCCGGGATGTTCTCGCCCTTCACGATCGCCTCGTACACCTTCACCCGACCCCGTACGTCGTCGGACTTGATCGTGAGCAGTTCCTGGAGCGCATAGGCGGCTCCATAGGCCTCGAGTGCCCAGACCTCCATCTCTCCGAACCGCTGTCCACCGAACTGGGCCTTACCTCCCAACGGCTGCTGCGTGATCATCGAGTACGGGCCGGTGGAGCGAGCGTGGATCTTGTCGTCGACCAAGTGGAGCAACTTCAAGATGTAGATGTAACCGACTGTGATCGGTGAATCGAACGGCTCACCTTCTCGACCATCGAACAGCTGAGCCTTGCCGGTCCCGCCCACCAACTGAATTCCATCCTCGTTCGGAAGCGAGTTTTTCAACACGCTGACTATCTCGTCCTCATTGGCTCCGTCGAACACCGGTGTCGCCACCTTGGTCCACGGACCCGAGCCCTTGGCGGCAGCACTGTCACCCTTGAACGCAGTCCAACCCTTTGCTGCAGCCCATCCGAGGTGAGTCTCCAGCACCTGACCCAGGTTCATCCGGGAAGGAACGCCCAACGGGCTCAGAATGATGTCAACGGGAGTTCCGTCCTCCAGAAACGGCATGTCCTCTTCGGGAAGGATCTTGGCGATCACGCCCTTGTTGCCGTGCCGACCCGCCAGTTTGTCTCCTTCGGAGATCTTGCGCTGCTGAGCGACGTGGACCCGAACCAACTCATTCATACCCGGAGGCAACTCGTCACCCCGATCGCGGCGGAAGACCCGAACGTCGATGGCTTTGCCCTTCTCGCCGTGGGGCACCTTGAGCGACATGTCGCGAACCTCGCGAGCCTTCTCACCAAAGATCGCGCGGAGCAGACGTTCTTCCGGAGTCAACTCCGTCTCGCCTTTGGGCGTCACCTTCCCGGTGAGGTAGTCGCCGGGGCCCACCTCGGCACCGATCCGGATGATCCCTTCCTCATCGAGGTCTCGCAGCACCTCTTCGGCCACATTCGGGATGTCGCGAGTGATCTCTTCGACTCCCAGCTTGGTGTCTCTGGCCTCGATCTCGTGCTCATCGATATGGATCGATGTCAGCACATCCTCTTTGACCAGTCGTTCCGAGATGATGATCGCGTCCTCGTAGTTGTGGCCCTGCCATGACATGAACGCGACCAGCAAGTTCTTGCCGAGTGCCAACTCGCCGTCCTCGGTGGATGGACCGTCGGCGATCGGCTGCCCCTCCTTGACCATGTCACCCTCACTCACCAAAACCTTCTGGTTGATCGAGGTCCCCTGGTTGGATCGGACGAACTTCTTCAGGTTATGGACGATCCGGCGGTTCCCGCTCTTGACCACTACCTGGGTACCGGTGACCTCAACGACTTCTCCATCGGCCTCCGAGAGAAGGATGTCTCCTGAGTCCAGTGCCGCCCTCGCCTCGACACCGGTTCCGACAAGCGGAGCCTCGGCCCGCAACAGGGGGACGGCCTGGCGTTGCATATTCGAACCCATGAGGGCGCGGTTGGCGTCATCATGCTCGAGGAAGGGAATGAGGGCCGTGGCCACCGAGACGACCTGCTTCGGCGACACGTCCATATAGTCGACGTCCTTTGGGGACACGTAATCGACATCTCCACCGCGCCGACGTACCAGGACTCGATTTGCCGCGAACGCGCCGTTTTCTTTCAGGGGTGCGTTGGCCTGCGCGATGACGAACTGCTCTTCTTCGCGTGCCGTCAAATAGTCGATCTTCTTGGTGACCATCCCATCGACCGCTCGGCGGTAGGGCGTTTCGATGAAACCGAACCGGTTGACCTGGGCGTACGTGGCCAACGACCCAATCAAACCGATGTTGGGGCCTTCGGGCGTCTCGATCGGACACATGCGTCCGTAGTGAGACGAGTGAACATCGCGCACCTCGAAGCCGGCGCGCTCGCGCGACAGGCCACCAGGTCCCAACGCCGACAGACGGCGGCGGTGAGTGAGCCCGGCAAGCGGATTGGGCTGATCCATGAACTGGCTCAGCTGGCTGGTTCCGAAGAACTCCTTGATGGAAGCAACCACCGGGCGAATGTTGATCAGGGTCTGCGGAGTGATCGACTCCGGATCCTGTGTAGTCATCCGCTCGCGCACAACGCGCTCGAGTCGAGTCAGCCCGACCCGGACTTGATTCTGGATCAGCTCCCCGACCGTACGGATACGCCGGTTTCCGAAGTGGTCGATGTCGTCGGGAAGGTATCCTTCCTTCCCTTCATGAAGGGCTACTAGGTAGCGCAGCGTGTCGAGGATGTCCTCCTGCGACAGCAGCCCCAACTGGCGTTCGCGATAGATCGCCATGTCGTCGAAGTCTTCGAGCGCCAGGACCGCGTGCTTCTCGGTGGGGCGCTCCGCGTGCTCCCACTTACCCTTGTCGCTGCGGACGATGTTGCCGGTGCACTCGATGCAACGTGGAAACCGCTCATTCAGCTTGTAGCGGCCGACCCGGGTGAGGTCATAACGCTTCGGGTTGTAGAACAGGGTGTTGATCAGTCCACGCGCCGATTCGATCGTGGTGAGCTCTCCGGGCCGAAGCTTCCGATAGAGATCTAGCAGGGCCTCGTCTCGATCTTCCGTCGGGTCCTTTTCGAGCGTGTTGCGGATCAACTCCGATCCGTCGAACAGATCGAGGATCTCCTCGTCGGACTGGGCGAAGTCGAGAGCACGGAGGAATGTGCTCACCATCTGACGCCGCTTGCGGTCGACGCGGACGCCGACCGTGTCCTTCTTGTCGATGTCGAACTCGAGCCAGGCTCCGCGACCGGGGATCATCTTCGCGCTATGGAGCATTCGGTCCGACGTCTTGTCGCGATCGGCGGCGAAGTAGACACCGGGAGACCGGACCAGTTGGCTGACGACGACGCGCTCGGTGCCGTTGACGATGAAGGTCCCGGTGGGAGTCATCATCGGGAAGTCGCCGAGGAACACCTGCTGTTCCTTGATCTCGCCCGTCTCGCGGTTCATGAAGCGAGCGGTCACGAAGAGCGGACGCGAATAGTTCGTGTCGCGCTCCTTTGCTTCTTCGATCGGCATTGTCGGCTCTTCGAACCGATGATCGGTGAGTTCCAGAGCCAGAGAGCCGGTGAAATCCTCAATCGGGGAGATCTCCTCGAAGATCTCCTTGAGCCCGCGCTCTAAGAACCATTTGAAGGAATCGGACTGTACGGATAGGAGGTTCGGGAGGGGTAGTACTTCAGGGATTTTCGCGAACGACAGGCGATCGGTACGCGCACGAGCCAAGGGCGCTTCCTCCTCGATTCAGGTTTCAGGGCGGGACGTATCTGGACCTACGTGACAGGATCTAGAGACGCCAAGAAACCAGGATAGCACGCGGCTACCCCAGCTCGGCCAGGCCGGCAATCTCGAGAAGACCCCGTCTGGCGTCTCCAACTATGTTGAGGGAAGGATACAGGAGCAACGTACCAAGTCAAGCGTTCATACAATCTCCAGTCGCCAGTCAGAACCTGAGGGGAGACAGAAACCCGGCTCCCGACTCGACGGGCGACCAGAAGCTGGGCGATCGCCTCGCTGCGCTCGGCGGGCAATCACTGCGTGGGCCGGCCAGAGTCGACAGGAGTTCCCTCCTACCTTGAGCGCGCTTCTGGCTGGAGACTGAGGACTGGAGACTGGAAACTGCCCCATCAGGCATCGGGCATCGGGCATCGAACCACTGACGAGGCTCTACCGTTGACACATGCTCGGCCCCATCCTCTTCCCCATCGGACTCGGTATCGCCGGATGGCTCTCCGGTGACGCCGCCGGACTGGTAGTCGGTGTCGGAGTCGGCTTCCTCTTCTCTTTTGCGGTCGCCGCGGCAGCCGCATGGTGGTCCCAGGCGATCGGATCTCTCCTCGAACCCGAAGACGCCCTCGCCAATGCCCCGCGCCCCCCGGGGTTCGGGAAACTGTGCGATTGGATATACGAGAGGGCAATCAGGGATTAGGCGTCAGGAATTAGCAAGAGGGAAACACTCCCCCCTTGAGTGTCGGGTTGGGCGATAGGGCCGACGGTTCTGTTCTGAATACTCTCCCCTTTGGGGGGAGTCAGCGAGCGAAGCGAGCTGGTGGGGGGTACCTGGTCTTCGTCTTCGT
>JACZWZ010000067.1 GCA_022571885.1 Acidobacteriota bacterium | reverse complement strand
CATGCGGCGACCGAGCCGTGCTTGCTCCTCCTCGGTCAACGGCCCCTCTCGGTTGATCAACTCGGCAGGGGCAGCCAGCTTTCCGACGTCGTGGATCAACGCCGACCACCGCAACACTTCCAGTTGATCGGCTTCCAAACCAAGTTGCTCACCCGTCATCCGGCAGAACTGGGCGACGCGGTCCGTGTGACCCTTCGTATACGGGTCGAGAGCCTCGATGGCCTTGACGAAGCCGCTGACTGTGTCTTCGTGGGCCTGACGCATTCGAGAATACGTGGCGAATCCGATTTGCCCGACCAGAAAGGTCGCAAACATGAGGGGTAGAGCAACGGCCCCCACCATCAGGTATGCGGCACCGAGCAGCGCCCCATAAGCGCCCAGGACGGCATGAACCAAGTGATTGCCGAGCATCCTCGACCACGGAAGGAGTGCTCGGTCTGGGTAGCCAACCAGCGCATAAACAGAAACGAACCGGAAGTTGACCCAGTTGTAGACCACTGCCGCCAGTATTGCTCCGGCGGTGAGCATTGGTAGATCGGCCGTCGAAAGCTGCCCATCAGGTAGGAACGGAAAGAGTGTCAGCACGCCGAGCGCGGTCGAGATCACCAACTGTCCGAAATTGAACGCAGGCTGCCGCCATCTACGCAACCGCAGGTCCTCGGGCTGCAAAACCGAGACCGCGGCCATCAGCGTTACCGCCAAAACAGCGCTGTCGCGTCCAAAGACGACCGCACCGGCGAATGCAACCATGATCGACGATGAGATGAAGAGCCGATCGTTGACCTCGACCGACGAGAACTCGAGCACGACAAAAACCCCCGCGAACAACCCCCACAGCCAGAGCGGTGATGGATCTCGCTGAACCACGAACAGCACGACAATGACGGCGGCGCCGCTCACCGCGAGTCCTCCGGAGAGGAGTGCTGTGTTTCTCTCGATTCGTGTGTTCATAGTGTGGGTAGCGGGGCGCCCGGGTCAGTCATCTAGCCGATCCGCCAGCCCACGTAGCGCTGCCGGTCGGCTTCTTCATTGGTCTTCTTCCCACGGTCAACCACATGAATCACCTCCGGTTCCCTTTCCTGAGAGATCTCACCGCCTGGGCGGTGGAGTATCCGCTCCGCTCGATCGAGGGCTAGCCGTACTGGTGACCCGGGCAACCCGGGGTCGCCGACCGTGTTGATGTCTCCATCGGCACGGTCGATGCCCACCTTCACTTGTCAATACGTGCACAAAAGCACGTGCCAAATGGGATGAGCCTCACGACCCTCCCGCTACCAAGTTCAAAGGGCTTGCGGCCCCTTGAACGCACAAAACGGACGCACCCCCGGGTAGGGGATGACGTCCGCCCACCGACAGAATACACCGTCTGTGAACTACCCGCCAACAGGCGTGATGAATTGGGACCAAATATGACAGAGGGTGTCCAGATTGGCTACGCTTCGTGGTGGAAGGGGTCGGCTGAATGGACATCCGAGAGCTCGAAGAGACGCTGGCGCGGCTCCCATCGATCACCGCTGTCCGGATCGCGACCAAAGATGATCGCGTGACCGAGGTCCACGTGCTCGCCTCGCCGGTCAAGGCACCAAAGCAGGTCGTTCGCGACGTACAAACGTTGGCCCTCGCCCGCTTCGGCATCACCCTCGATCGGCGGGTCGTGTCGGTCGTACAGATCGGGTCGGATTCGATCGCCTCGGACGAAGATCGACCCGCGATCATGGGCGTCCACGAAATTCCCGAAGGTCCGCGAACCACAGTCGCCGTCACCCTCGGTTGGCACGGGGAGGAGTACGCAGGAACCGCCACCGGTCCGGCAGCCCAATCGGCCCGACTACGTCTCGTCGGTGAGGCCGCCCTTCGGGCCATCGAGTCACTCCTCGACGACGACGCCTTCGCCCTCGATTCGATCGGTAATCCGGCGATCGGGATGAGAACGGTGATCGTGGCGGTCGTGGTGGCCACCGGGGAGCGCGGCGAGGAGGTCTCCGTCGGTTCCGCCCTGAGTAGCGGTGACGACTCCGAGACGGCGGTGAGGGCGATACTCGACGCACTCAACCGCAGGATTGGCCGGCCCTGAAGGCGTACTGAGCCGTGGGCGGGGTTTGGACGGCGCATCGTCAAGCTGTAGCTAGTACCGGATGTGATCGCGCCATTGCGAATCGACGCGCAAAGGGTGATCGTCCAAAGATGTCGTCGAGTATCCAGTACCCAGCAAGCAACACCTGCTCCCTGGTTACCGGCTACTGGCTACTGGCTACTGGCATATATCGTGGGGACCCCTTATCAGGAGCGCGACGTGATCCATCCGGTCTCGAGCCACACCGGCACCGGCGCGGTGGCCGTTACTCCTCACCACGAGGCGACCCGCGCCGCAATGCGTGTCATGGGTTCAGGGGGCACCGCGGCCGACGCGGTCATCGCTGCCAACGCGGTCCTCGGCATGGTGCTCCCCTCAACCTGCGGCATCGGCGGGGATCTCTTCGCTCTGGTGCACAAGCCCGGCATGGAACAACCCGACGTACTCAACGCCAGTGGAAGGGGTGGATCCGGTCTCAGCGCAGCCGCCTTGCGCGACGCCGGTCACACCCGGATGCCGACCTACGGAACGTCGACCATCTCTGTTCCCGGTTGTGTCGATGGATGGGAAGCGCTTCAGGCCCGATACGGCCGACTCGACCTCGGGGAGGTGTTGACCGATGCGATCACACTCGGCCAAGAAGGATTCGAAGTGTCTGTCGAGTTCGCCGACACCCTCGACCGACTCACCGACTCGCTGATCGGCCAGCCATCGGCAGCAGCCCTCTACCCGGGCACCGCCCCACCGGCTCCCGGGGCGACGCTGATTCGCAATGACCTGGCCTCGACCCTCCACGCCGTCGCCGAACGCGGTCGAGCAGCGTTCTACGAAGGTGACGTCGCGGCCACGATCGCAGCCGCCACCGACGGAATCCTGACCTCCGACGACCTCGCTGCCAACACGGTCGACTGGGTCGACCCGATCGGCCTCGACGTGTTCGGTCTCACCGGATGGACCGCCCCCCCCAACAGTCAGGGGTACATCACATTGGCCGCAGCGTGGGTATTCGAACAGATGGGACCGCCTACAGACCCGACCGACCCGGCCTTCCACCACGCCCTGATCGAGGCGTACCGGGCCTTCGCCTGGGAGCGAAACGATGTGGTGGCCGATCCCTCCTACGCTCCGTGGGATCTTGCTGAATACCTGGCTCCGGAACGCCTGGAGCGACGACGCCGGGAACTCAAGCCGGATGCGATCGCGCCATGGCCTCAGCCGACGCCGGGCCCGGCAGGCACCGCGTCTTTCTGCGCCATGGACGCCCAGGGGATGGCGGTCTCCTGCATCCAGTCCAACTATTTCGGCATCGGAAGCCGCGTTTCTGCGGGGACGACGGGAGTGTTCCTCCAAAATCGTGCTGCCGGCTTCTCGTTGATCGAAGGGCACCCCAACGAAGCCGGCCCCGGCAAGCGACCGTTGCACACACTATCTCCGACATTGTGGACGCGGGGTACGGAACCAGCCCTCATTCTGGGCACCAGGGGGGGCGATCAACAGCCGCAATATCTGGCGCAGATGGCGGCGAGCATTCTGTTCGCCGGCATGGATCCTGCGCAAGCCCAAGCACAACCGAGGTGGAGCCTCGACACCGTCGAAGCCGGCATGGGCTCAGTCGTTCTGGTCGAACCCGGGATGCCGGAACCGGTCGTCGCCGGACTTGCTGCGACGGGACATACGGTTGCGGCCGGTCCTGCCCTCACCCCCGGCTGGGGACCCGTCTCCGTCATCGCCATCGACGCCGTCGGAATCCGAACCGCGGCGTCGGATCCGCGCGTCTCGACTGCCAGCGTGGCCGGCGATTGAGGTTCGCACGGTTTCCCGCTGGCGGGCTTCACGGCTCATCTGCTCGAGCCACTCGAGATCGCGCATCTTGTCCTCGATCGCCCGCTTCTGGCGGCGGCCCCACCAGGCCATGAGGACACCGAGCAACAGAAGCCCGATCGCCAGCGACAGGCCGAGCATCCAGCCCCTCGACCCGCCGAGAATGGCACCCGATTCGTCGAACAGCGTCTGACGCCATTTGTCGTCGAGTTCGCCCAGATCCAGGCCGAGTGGATCGGACAGAACGCCGTTACCGGCGGTCGTTACCGCGAAGTTGGTGAAGTCGCCTCTACCTCCATAACCGAACTCCGGATTCCACAGGAGGGGATCCACCATCCGGCCGACGGTCCACGGGAACGGCTGCCACGGTTCTGCCAGCCCGGAATTTTGACGAACGAAGACGTTGTGAACCACTTCGACCGTCCGATCCACCCGGTTGCGGTACCAGCCCTTGACGTCATTGCCGAACGGTTCGGGAAACGTACCACCCGAGATCTGATATTCGGCTACGTGGAGCAGACCGTTGCGGCCGGCATCCGGAGTCTCGCCGATCAGCCATGACGAGACAACGACGAGTTGCTCCTCTCCAAATGCGATCGCACGGAGAAACTGGCCTCGGGGCCAGCCCAGGGCTTCGGCGTCGAGCGGCAGTCGATCATCAAAGACGCACACGGTCACACCACCGTCGAGGCCGCCCATTTCCTCCTGGATCAACTCGATCAGCTGCCGCCAGTCCTCTGCGTAACGATCGAGCAGCGGCTGGGTCAGACCGGAGCCGTACACCTTCACCGGCCCGGCGTCCGCCTCGGTCTCGAAGACCGAGGCGGCGAACCGCTCGGAGCACCGGCCCCCGCCGGTCTGAGCAGATGCAGGAGCAGCAGCCAGCAGCAAGCCGACCAGGACCATCATCAGCATCATTGTGTTGCGCTGCCGCATTGGCCGATCGTACCGACCTCGGATAGACCTGGGGTTGGGGCCGGGTCCCACCGCGATGAGCCGAGAAAAACAGGTCTCCCCTGGGGGGCGACACAACCGTGCGGAGACGCTCGAGGCCGAGGATGACGCGCCACGTAGGAAAGAGCGCTGCCTGCGAGGCGCCACCGCCGGACCAAGGTGGTTCGAGGCCCAGCAAGGACCCGAAGGCCGGAGCTGGGCATGGGAGCCAAACGCGAGAGCGATGGTGCCAGAGCTTTCACGTGTTGGGTGGCGCTCTGGCAGTCGGGATCCGCAGCCGATCCGATGTGCACCCGCCCGCCGTACAATTCAGGGATGCATCGCATCACCAAACTCGGAGGTTATGTCATCGGCATCGGAGCCGGCGCCGCGGCAGTTGTTTGGCTGGTCAAGGACCGACTGCTCGGCCCTGAGACCGTCCCGACACGCCCGGAGGATGCCTCGGCATCTCGGGTAGCACCCGGACCGCCCTCACCTCCGTCGGTCTCCGACGACGACCTGTCGGAAGTAAAGGGGATCGGTCCGGTCTATCGAGCTCGGCTCGAGCAGGCGGGCTTCACTACGTTCTCTGCCCTCGCCCTGGCCACCACGGCAGAGATAGCGTCGGCAGCCGAGATCCCGACCGACAAGGCAGCAGACTGGATCAGACAGGCCGGTGGCCTGCCGGCCATCTGAACGATGCCGTACCTGACCGCTCCCGAGGAGCTGGAAGATCTGCTTCCCGGAGAGCCTGCGTTTCGTGCCAATCAGCTGAAGCAGTGGCTCTACCAACACCCGGTGCTCGATCCAACCGAGATGACCAATCTTCCGGCACGGGTTCGCGAGGCGTTCGGCTCCAACCACTGGCCTTTCTCGGTCGAAGTCGAACAGTCCTCGGATCGCGGTCGCACCCGTAAGTGGTTGTTCCGGGCGCCGGACGGCGCCGCCATCGAAACGGTGCTCATGGGGTATCCGCGACGCGCCACCCTGTGCATCAGCAGCCAGGCCGGGTGTGCCATGCGATGCACCTTCTGCGCCACCGGACAATTCGGTTTTGAGCGACACCTCGAGGCGGGCGAGATCACAGCTCAGGTGGCGTTTGCCATGGCTTCGCTGAGCAAACAGCCCATGGAAGGGTCTCCGCTCCGCGTCTCCAACGTGGTGTTCATGGGGATGGGCGAACCGCTTGCAAACTACGCCAACGTGCGCGAAACCCTGCGCCGTCTGATTGAGGTCATGGGCATGTCGGCCCGCGCGATCACCGTCTCGACGGTGGGTGTGGTTCCGGGAATCGACCGACTAGCCGCGGAACCCTGGCCGGTGACACTCGCACTCAGCCTGCATGCCGCCGACGATCACCTGCGCCAATCGTTGGTTCCTCTCAACGCTAGATATCCGATCGACGACCTGCTTGCCGCCGTTCGTAGGTTTGCCGCCGGCAAGGGGCGGCGGGTGACCTTGGAGTGGACCCTCATGGACGGGGTGAATGACACCCCGGAACAGGCACGAGCGCTTGCCTCCATTGCGCGCAAGATTCGAGCCCACGTAAACGTGATCCCGATGAATCCCACCCCACTCGCCCCACAGAAGAGGCCACCGGACCGCCGAATCCGCCAGTTTGTCGACGAGGTGAGGCGCCACGGAGCAAATGTCACTCTGCGCGACACCCGCGGAACCGAGATCGATGCCGCCTGTGGGCAGCTGCGGGTGAGGAGCGCCGCCGCCAGCGAGGAATAGACAGCAAACAGCAAACAGGATTGCTGATCTGAGATCTGAAGTCAGAGATCTGCCATCTGCGTAGCCCCACTCACTCGACCAAACTCACACAACCCGACCGAGGAACAGAACACATGACCATCGAAGTAGGCGATCCGGCCCCCTCATTTGCCCTTCTCGATCACACCGGCAGCCCGGTCTCGCTCGAGGATTTCTCCGGATCACACTTACTGCTCTACTTCTACCCCAAGGCCTTCACCCCCGGCTGCACCACCCAGGCGTGTGACCTGCGCGACCGTCAGGATGCCTTCACTGATGCCGGATGGGCGATCATCGGAATCAGCCCGGATCCGGTTGAGAAGCTCGCAAGATTCCATGCCGAGCACCGCCTCACCTTCTCTCTCCTCTCCGACGGCGACCACGCCGTGGCGACCGCCTACGGCGCCTGGGGCATCAAGAAGAACTACGGCAGGGAATACGAAGGGCTGATCCGTTCCACCTTCGTGATCGGTCCCGACGGCACGATCGAACTGGCGCGACGCAACACCAAAGCTGCCGGACACGGCGACCGGATGATGAAGGAACTTCTCAAGGCTTAGAGGCGGCGCCTATCGGCGCGCCTCTTAGGGGCCGAGCGGAACCCATCGGTCGAAGCTTTCTTATGCTTCTCAGCTTGTGTCGGATTGCCATAGGACCGACGGTTCTCTTCTGAACACTCTCCCCTTTGGGTGTCGGGTTGCCCGATAGGCCGACGGTTCTCATCTGAACACTCTCCCCTTTGGGGGGAGTCAGCGAGCGAAGCGAGCTGGTGGGGGGTACCTGGTCTTCGTCTCCGTCAGGCCAACGCGTCTTGTATGTCGTAATGGCCTTTCACCGGGTGGTCGCGCCAGGTTGGGTAGCCACTCGATCATGCGTCTCGACGAGGGGGATTGGGGGGTCCGTGCCCGAGCTGCGGGCAGCACCCCCACCAAATCTCCCACAAGACGGATCAGCGCGACCCCCCACCAATCGGCCGCCGGCCGATTGACTCCCCCCAAAGGGGAGAGTGATCAGACGCTCCAATCGGCACACCCCGCCGGCGCCCGCCAAAATCCCTCCTCACAATCACAGGTTGTCGGTACAATTCCGCCTCCGTGCTTCGCTCCAATCGCCTGCTCCTCGGATCGCTCATCGTCGTCGGATCACTCGTCGGCGGACTTCTCTTTCTCTTCGGTATCGATCGGGCCACCAACGGTGCCGAGATTCTCGGAGACGTCACGGTCAACGGCGTGGAACTCGGAGGTCTCGGTGAGTTCGAAGCAATCGAGCGGGTACGGGCGATGGAGCAAGAATTGGTGGACCGGCCGATCCCGGTCGTCATCGCGGGCAGGACATTCGATCTGAATCCGGTCTTGATCGACTTCGACATAGACGAACAGGCCATCGTCCAAGCCGCGCTCGACAACGGTCGGGAAGGAACCATCTTCGGCCAACTCGGCTGGTGGTTGGGTCACTTCGGCGACGATGGCACCGAGTTGGAGATTCCGTACGCCTACGACGTAGCGGCGCTCGAAGAGATCGTCACTGACTGGCAGATGAACGGCATCGACGATCCGGCGCACCCCGGTGATGTTTCGGTACAGAACGGGGCGATCGTGTATTCGTATCCACGCAGCGGCACCGGGATCGAGATAAGCGAAGCAGTCTATGCACTCGATACCGTCCTCACAGATCGCTCCCGGTCGGCCGTCGAGTTGTCCTCCAGACGGATCGAAGCCCTTCTCAGCGACGCAGACATCGATGCCGTGGTCGAACGAGTCGACTCGATCCTCGCCGGTCCGATAACCCTGCGCGCCCCGCAGCTCGACCGCGAGATCAGCATCCCCCGCTCGGTGCTGGCGGATGCTCTGGTGGTGCTGCGGCTCGACGACACCTTTGACGGCATTCCCCAATTCCACGTCCGGCTCGATCGCGACACGATCCTGGACTACGTAGTCGCATTTGCCCCGTACCTCGAAACCGCAGCCATCGACGCCGACCTCGTCATCGACGACGTCGAAGACACCGTGACCATCATCCCCAGCGTGCCGGTTCAGGAGCCCGATCCGGCCGGATTGGCGAGTGCTGCTTGGGAAGCCGTCATCTCCGAGTCCCGCACCGCGGACATCCCCTATCGCGGCGGCCGCGAAGCGGCGCTTTCGACCGCCGACGTCGAGGCCTTCGGCGTCAAGGAGAAGATAAGCGAGTTCACCACCTTCCACTCGTGCTGCCAAGCCCGGGTCACCAACATCCAACAGATCGCAGACGATACCGATGGAGTATGGGTCATGCCGGGTGAGGTGTACTCGCTCAACGCGGTGGTCGGCAAACGCAAGGTCCAGAACGGATATGTGTGTGCCGGAGCATTGCTCAGAGGCGAGATCGTCGACGAGGGCGAAATCTGCATCGGCGGAGGAACGAGCCAGTTCACGACCACGCTCTACAACGCGATCTTCTTTGCCGGCGTCGAGGATGTCTACCACTTCAAGCACACCGTGTGGTTCAGCCGATATCCGGAGGGTCGCGAGGCGACACTCGGGTATCCCAACCCCGACATCAAGTTCCGCAACAACACCAATTCGGTGATCGTGATCATGACCTCACACACCGATACCTCGGTCACGGTGAAGTTCTTCGGGGACAACGGCGGGATCGAGGTCGAAGCCGGCCTGTCGGGGCGGTACAACCACAGCGCACCCTTCGACGGTGGGTGCGTGCCCGATGAGGCGCCCTCGGGCACGGTCATTCAGAACGGGACGCCCGGCTGGACCGTCACCGTCTACCGCTACATCATCTACCCGGACGGCACCAAGACGACCGAATCCTGGGTCGAGCGCTACCAGGGGTACTGGAAGCTCAAGAGCTGCTGATCACAGCCCGGCCGCCACCACGAACTGGAACACGAGGTTGGCGGCCAGGATCGTCGTCTGTGATCCCTGATCGGTCATCGGGTTGACCTCGTTGAGAGCGAATCCGGCGACCCGGCTCGCCAACGGGAGCAGCAGGTCGAGCAGGAACCGGGATGACAAACCTCCGGGCTCCTGCCAGCCGACTCCGGGAGCAAAGGCCGGGTCGAGCACGTCGATGTCGACCGACACCACAATATGGTCTGCCGGTTCGATGATCTCAAAGATTCGTTCCAGCGTCGCCACCACCCCGTCGGACAGCACTCGTGTCGCCGGAAGCTCGGTCAGCCCGATGCCGTCGATGAACCTCTTCGAGGACGGAAAATTGAAGTTGCGAGTTCCCACCTGAACGCAATGTCGAGGAACCACCCTCTCCAACTCGAGCGCCCGCCGCATCCCGCTCGATTGACTGTGGCTCCCCTGAGCATCGCTGTGGTCGAGCAGGTCCAGGTGGGCGTCGAAGTGAACGACTGCCATCGAGCCGGAGACCGCATCGTGGATCCCGGCGACCGCCGGGAAGAGAATCGAATCGTCGCCGCCGATGACGAGCGGCACCCGGCCCGACGCCGCCTCCGACCGAACCATCTCGCGGGTCGCCGCCATCGTCGCCGAGAGATCATGGGGCACCACCGCGACATCACCGACGTCGTGTAGCGCTCGTGGATCGAAGGGGACGACTTCATCGCGATCTATCCAGTAGATCCGACCATCCTCGACCCGCATCTTCATCCACTCGAGATGCCGCCTCACCTCGTCCGGGGCGTAGCGCGAACCGGGCCGTCCGAGCGTGGCCGCCCCGTCGAAGGGCACCCCGATGAACGAGAACTCTTTCAGGATCACACCTCCCGCACGCCCTGGATCGCCAGCCAGACGCCGACCACCACCAGGATCATGGCGGCGACCCTACCGAGGGACGACATCACCCGCCCGGTCATTGGGCCCACTCGGAGGAGACCCAACGCCACCAGCACGCCGGCAGCCAGCCCGAGCCCGGGCCACACCGACCCCAGACCATCTGAGGCGCCGATGGTCAGGGTGAGAATGATCGTTTCCGGCGAGATCACCCTCGGATAGGCGACCGGCCAGAACCAGGCGGCAAATCCGTCGGGAACCGGCTCCGAGGTGGGGATGGGAAAGAACATCATCCACGTCGCCACGATGACGAGCACGAAGCCGGCCGCGATGCGGAACGTCTCAGGGGAGATTTCGACGGCATCGAGAACCGGGCCGGAAGCCGCGGCAATCCCGACCAGGGTGAGCACACCGATGGTGGTCCCCGGGACCAGCAGACCCATCCGGGCTCCACCGCTGTCGTTCTCGGGGATCCCGAGCCGGGTCCGGGCCGGGTTGAGAGCCGTCAGATAGGCGACGATTGCCAGCAGGGTGTTCATCGCTCCTCCTCCATCGCCTCCAGCACCGGCAACGCTGCCAGAAGCGTCGACAGCACGTGTTGTTGACCATCCATCTGGGTGTACCCACGGTAGAACCAGGCGCCCGCCTGCAGCGCCGGCTCGGCTGTAACCGCAGCCTCCTCCGGCGAGACCTGACGTTCGACCATGAACCCGGCCGTGCACACCAATCGTTCCTCGATCTGAGCGGTCAGATCCGCCAGGCGAGGTTCCCGAAGGCTGAGACGATAGAGGGCACCTATACCCTCGCCGGCAGTACCGACCCCCGCTGGTGGCCCCGGGTACCAGCGAAGCCACAGGTTGACCCCGGAGCCGCGACGCTGCGCCTCGAATCGGAGTCTGATCCCGAAGTACCCGGCGAGTCGCCGTGCATAGGCGACCCTGTCGTTCGTGAGCAGACCGGGGTCGAGCTCACTCAGCGTGTAAGCAGCCCAATGATCCGGCAGACTGGTCAGATACCCCTCGGCGAGATTGCGGTCGTTGCCCATGTAGTCGACGGTGAGGGCCGCCGCTTCGCCGAACCCCTCTCCCGGGAACTGCCGATCCAATAGAGCCAGCGCCCATGCCGCCTCGCCGGTGGCAAAGGGTCCGAACACCGGGCGCGGCTGTTGATCTGAGACATCCCAGACGGCAAACACGCTGCCGTCCGATTGTTGCTGCATCATCAAGAAGCGGCCCATGGCTCGCATCAGCTGATCGTGCACCGAGTCACCGGTCGCCGCCCGTCGCAGCGAGAGGGCTGCCAGCAGCAACCCGTTTGCTCCGATCTGAATGTCGCCACCCGGCTGCCACGCCATCCAATCATCGTGCTCGACCATGCTTTCGAGGGAATGCGCCAAACCACGATCCGCCGCCGCCAACACCGACCGATCTCCGGTGATTGCGAATGTTTGGTACAGCGACATGGTGACCCCGCCGTGCCGCGCGTTGTTGTAGCCGGTGTTGACCAGATCCCGGTCCCTGTCGTACCCGTAGATGTAGGTGCCAACGCCGGTCATTCCCCCGATGAGCCACCCCAGCGTCGCATCGATCGAGTTGGACACGTCTGCCGCGGTCACCGACGGGCACACCTCAGCAGGAACCACTCCGACACGGACAACTGCAACGCCGATGAGCAGAACCGACAGGTGAAGCGCGATCCGACGGATCATGGAGAGGGGTCGCAGCTTGCAGCGTGCAGCATGCAGCGACTGAGCAGATACCTGGAGACGGGCCGGGCCATCTGCCATCTGCCAACTGCCATCTGCCGACTGGGGGCGAGGGAACGAGCCATGGAGAGGATTCCAGCAGGTGTGGCCGCCGGGCGTGGCATCATCGAAGGGTGACCGATCAACTCGACGTATTGCTGCTGCTGGCACTTCCGGCGTCCGGCAAGTCCGAGGTTCGTCGGTACCTGGATCATCTGGATCCAGAGTCGGCCCGGCGTGACATGGCGCTCGGCCCGACAGCCCAACTCGACGATTACCCCTACGTCCATCTGATGCGACGGATCTCGCAGGAGCTCGAGGCGCTGGGCGAGGATCCGGTGTTCTTCGCATCCGACCAAGCACCTTGGCAAGAACCGCTCGACTGGCTGACCCTCATCCACCTCATCAACGATGACTTCGCCCGGATGGGCACCGGCGGAGGTGAAACACCAACTGCTTCGGGCCTACTGAAGAGGTTTGACGATGCCCGGATCATGGCCGGGGCACCCCAACCCTTCGGCGCCCTCAATCCAAGGGTTCGAGCGGCGCTCGAAGTGAGCATCGCTGCCGATGTCGCCGACCTCCCTCCGTCTGCCGCGACGAATCCCGACTCGACGATCGTCATCGAGTTCGCCCGCGGCGGACCGGTGGATGCCGGGCTGCCTCTCCCCCACCCGCTCGGATACGACGCCTCGATCAATGCGCTCTCCGAAGAGATCCGACGGCGGGCCTCAATCCTCTATGTATGGGTTGAGCCCGAGGAGAGCCGCCGGCGGAATCGTGAGCGGGCACGGCCGGGGAGGAAGGGCGACGCCTCGATCCTGCACCACGGCGTGCCCGAGGCGGTCATGATCGAAGACTACGGAATCGACGATATGGATTGGCTCGAGAGCCGGGCGCGCCTGCCGGGAACCATCCCGATCGGATCCGCCGACATTCCGATGCGACGCTTCGATAATCGCCATGATCGGACGTCTTTCCTGCGAGGCAAACCCGATGAGTGGCCGACCGACGCGGTCGAAGAACTACACCGCGATCTCTCCTCGGCGCTTCTCCGACTCGCCGTCCGCTAGACATCGACGCCGGACCGAACCGGAGAGAAATGACCGAGCGGCCTCGGCCCGTCAAGCCACATCGGTAGGCTTTCGTCGATGCGATACCAGCCCGCGATCGATGCCGTCACCGGCGAGCTCTACCTTCCGATCGCCGAGCGGGGCCGCCAGTTGCTGGATGAACCGCTGCTCAATAAGGGAACGGCGTTCACCTCGGATGAGCGTGAGGCGCTCGCAGTGCGGGGACTGCTGCCGACCCACGTATCCACCCTCGATGAACAGGTCGAACGGGCGCTCGACCAGTTGATGTACAAGGATGTCGACCTCCAAAAGCACATCTACCTGGCAGGTCTTCAGGACCGCAATGAGACCCTCTTCTATCGCCTCATCATGGACAACCTCGAGACAACCGTCCCGCTGATATACACACCGACCGTGGCCGAGGCGTGCCGCCACTGGAGCCACATCTTTCGTCGGGGGCGCGGAATCTACGTGACGGCGGAGGACCGTGGTCGGATCGACACCGTGCTGAGAAACGCCTCGATGCGCGAAGCGGCGGTCATCGTCGTCACCGACAACGAGCGAATCCTCGGCATCGGTGACCAGGGGGCCGGGGGCATGGGCATCCCCATCGGAAAGCTGGCGCTCTATACCGCCGGAGCCGGGATCCACCCCTCGCTGTGTCTTCCGGTTTCACTCGACGTGGGCACCAACAACGAAGAGCTTCTCGAAGATCCGCTGTACCTCGGAGTCCGCCGACCGCGCTTGCGGGGCGAGGAGTACTGGTCGCTGGTCGATGAGTTCGTGGCGGCAGTGCTGAAGGTCTTCCCCTCGGCGATTCTGCAATGGGAGGACTTCGCCAACTTGACGTCCTTCCGCCACCTGGAGATGTACCGCGAAGTCCTCCCATCATTCAACGATGACATTCAGGGCACCGCATCAATGGTGGTCGGCGGACTTTTTGCGGCCATGCGGCTACTCGGCCAGCGCATGTCCGATCAGAAGGTCGTGATCTCCGGGGCAGGTTCGGCCGGAATCGGGATCATCCGCCAGATCCGTGCCGCGATGGAGGACGACGGAATCGACCGCGGCGAGGCCCACCGTCGAATCCTGCTTACGGACAGCCGAGGGCTCGTGATCGCAGGACGCCGCGGGCTCGACGATCGTAAGGCTCAGTTTGCCGCCCCACCCAGCGTCGTGGCTTCCTGGAAACACCAAGGCGAGACATTCGATCTGGAGACGACGGTGCTGGGGCATAAGCCGTCGATCCTCATCGGCGTCAGCGGACAGCCCGATAGCTTCACGGAGCCGATGATCACGGCCATGGCCGCCGCTCACGATCGCCCGATCATCATGCCTCTGTCGAATCCGACGTCGCTCAGCGAGGCCACTCCCGCCGACATCCTCACCTGGTCCAAGGGTCGGGCTTTGATCGGTACCGGAAGCCCGTTCGACGACGTGGTCCATGACGGCAGTCGCCATGAAATCGGCCAGGCGAACAACGTCTTCGTCTTCCCGGGAGTCGGCTTGGGAGCTGTGGTGTCGCGGGCGAGACAGATCACCTCGGGGATGTTCCTGGCGGCGTCACAAGCACTGGCGGGAGCGGTCGCCGACGACCGACTCGAGCAGGGAGGGCTCTTCCCTCCGATCACCGCCATGCGGGAGGTTTCGATCAAGGTGGCGCTCGCCGTGATCGACGCCGCCGTGGCCGATGGCGTCGCCGAGCCGCTCATCGATCCGATGGCGGCGATGAACAGGATCGCCTGGGACCCGTTCTACTTGCCCTACCGCCCAGCCTGACTCTGGGCGCACCAGCCCTCACCCTGCGGACGAGAAGCTCCGGGCGTGTCTTGCGATCGGATCAAGGCCGACCCACCCGGCCCTTTGGGTCGTTCGGCCGGCTGGGCCCGGAGCAGGCTATTCACCGTAGGGGCCCGGGATACGCCAAGGAGCACGTGAACTGTCGAAGCGGGTCGGACACCACTCTG
>JACZWZ010000066.1 GCA_022571885.1 Acidobacteriota bacterium | reverse complement strand
CGGGCGTCGGAACCGTGCCGGTTGGCGGACGCGGCTCCGATACGACGTGAGGGGTGGGGGCGGATCCAATGCCGAAAGATCCAAACCAACCGAGACCCGATGCGGCAGTAACCACTAGGAATATGGGCCACTTTCGCATTGGGGAGATGGTATTCGTAAGAAGCCCCTTGGTCTCAAGTTTTCCGAATGGCGTTGGTAGTCCAAGATCAGATCGTTGGAAAGGGCGATCGCTACCTTTGGAAGCAGACGGACCTACGGGGCGATCGCCCCCGATGAGGCCTGGTACTGGTAAGGGAAGGGAGCATCTACCCCCTTCTCAGCCGGCTGCAGCGAGGTGGGCTGGTGGAGCCCTTGTCCGGGGCCTCGAAGGACGGGCCGCCACGCAAGCACTACCGGATCGCCGACGAGGGTCGGCGCCAGCTCGCCGGCCGGATGGGTGAGTGGAGAACACTCACCCATGGCGTCGATAGCGTCATCAACGGAAGGAGCAATGACCGATCGGGTCTCAATCGATGCGGTCGCAGCCGATTGCGAGAGCTCCTGGCGTGCCGCCGGTATAAAACGGCGGATCGCAGCCGAGATGAGGGCCGAACTGGAACAGCACCTGATCGAGGCAGGGAAGGATGGTCGCACTCCCGAATCGGTGGCAGGGGTCGACACCGCGTCGTTCGCCATCGAGCGGGCCGAGGCCACCGGGCGCAGCCATGGTGCCCTTCCCACTTGGGAGGAGGTGTCCACCGCGGCAGCCGCCGACTTGGGTGGACCGACTTAGCCATACTGGTAATCGTGACCGGTGGCATCGCCATCGGGGTGGCCACCAGAGGAGAAGGAGACGGCATGGACACCGAGACCTGGAGATGGATTTGGATTGGCGCAGCGTTGTTCCTCGGTATGGCCGAGATCGTGACCGCAGGATTCTTCATGCTCCCGTTCGCCGTGGGCGCGGTGATCGCCGCAGCACTCGCCTTCATGGACGTGGCACCGGCGATCCAGTTGATCGTCTTCATCGCAACGTCGCTGGTGGCCCTGATTCTGCTGCAGCGGTTCGTCCGCCACGGTGACGAGAAGCAGGCACCGGTGGGGGCAAACCGGTTCGTCGACCGGACCGCCGTGGTCCTCGACGCTATCAAACGAACGGCGGGCACGGGACGCGTCCGGATGGACAGCGAGGAGTGGCGAGCCACCACAGATGGAGACGATATCGCCGTCGGTGCTGAGGTTCGGATCATCGAGGTGCGCGGCACCCGTCTGGTGGTGGAGCCGACCGAATGACTTCTGAGAATCCGACCGCAACCCTGAGAGGAGACACACCATGAGTTTCGACGATCCGCTGTTGATCGTCCTGATTGTGATCGGCGTGGCACTGATCACCTATGCCGCCGCCGCCATCAAGATCGTGAGCCAGTACGAGAAGGGCCTGATCGAGCGCTTCGGGCGGTTCGACCGCATGGCCGATCCCGGACTGCGCTTCATCATCCCCTTTATCGAGCGGATCAAGCGAGTCGACATGCGCGAGCAGGTCGTGGACGTGCCGCCGCAGGAGGTCATCACCAAGGACAACGTGGTGGTAACCGTGGATGCGGTCGTCTACTACCAGGCCACCGATCCGGTAAAGCTCAGTTACAACGTGGCCAACTTCATCCTGGCCGCCACCAAGTTGGCCCAGACCAACCTGCGTAACGTCATCGGCGACCTCCAACTCGACGAGGCGCTGACCTCACGAGACATCATCAACACCACCCTCAGATCAATCCTTGATGAGGCGACCGATGTGTGGGGCACCAAGGTGGTCCGGGTTGAGATTCAACGGATCGATCCGCCGGTGGACGTCACCGAGGCGATGCACCGTCAGATGAAAGCGGAGCGAATCCGTCGTGCCGTGGTCACCGAGGCCGAAGGCGACAAGCGCTCGGCGATTCTCACCGCCGAGGGCGTCAAGCAGGCCCGAATCCTAGAGGCTGAGGGCCAGGCCGCCGCCATTCGCGAGGTGGCCGAAGCCGAGAAGTTCCAGAAGCTGACGGTAGCCGAAGGTGAAGGCCAGGCCATCGAGCGAGTGTTCTCCGCCATCCATGCCGGTGACCCGACCCCGGACCTGATCGCCATCAAATACCTGGAAGCGCTGGGCACGATCGCCGACGGTCGCGCCACCAAGCTGTTCCTCCCAACCGAGTTCAGCGGAATCGCGAGCAGTATCGGAGCACTGCGCGAGATTTGGGAAGGGGACGCGTCCGAGAAGTAAGTCACCAGTCACCAGTCTCCAGCCAGAGGGCGGACTTGTATTGAGTCCGCCCTTCTGGCATTTATGGGGAGATGCGCGACTTCACGAAACTCGAAGTCTGGCGACGGGCTCACCGCCTGGTCCTCGACATCTACCGAGCCACAGACGAATACCCACCCGATGAGCGGTTCGAGCTCCGCAGTCAAACAAGAAGCGCTGCCACAAGCCTGCCTATGAACATCGCCGAGGGCGCCGGACGTAACACTCGGGCGGATTACGCACGCTTCATCGACATCGCGGCAGGTTCAACCAACGAGTTGGAGTACCAACTCATCCTGAGTCGAGATCTTGGATACCTAGACCGCCGAACCGCGAGAGGACTCCGCGACGAAACCCGCCAAGTCCGATCAATGCTGACCACGCTGACCAAACGAATCGCGCCCAACAGATCCTGACCCGTTCTGACTGGGGACTGGCGACTGGCGACTGGCGACTCAGCCGACGGCGTCGGCCAGGGCTCCCAGTACTTCGTTCGGGTCATACAGAATCCGCATCCCGCGGCGCAGCAGTTCCCTGGTGCGGCGGTCCACCGGATCCGTCCAAGCCCACCGGGCCGGTGCAATCCCGAACTCCACTTCGGGGCCGTCCCGATATTGAACTCGGAGCGAGGCAACGATCCCCCACTGATCGAGAGCTACCGACACAACCTCGCCGAATTCCGAAAGCCACGAGCGATCACCGAGCTGTCTGTGGAGATCCCCGGTGAGGATGATCAGATCGATGTCGGACTCGGCTGTGGCCTCACCGCGGGCATGCGACCCGACGAGAGCAACCCCCACGATCTCGTCGTGCTGCGCGGCCCAAGCGGAGATCGAAGCCAATAGCTCGTCGATCATGGCCCAATCGTATTCACCATCAACACCACGTTGTTTCGCCTGCCGTGAGATCTCGGTGGGTCGCAAAGTGCCCCGATCGGAACAGGCCGCGACCTCTTCAGAAGTTCCTCGAGCAACACGCAACACGCAATACGCGAGTCAAACAATCTGGCTGGGACTGGAGACCGGAAACTGGGGACTTCTTGAGACTGGCTACTGGCTACCGGCATACCTTCGCAACTCGCGCTTCGCCACCGAGCGCTTGTGGACCTCGTCCGGTCCATCCGCTATCTGCAGAGTTCTGGCGTGTGCGTATAGAGAGGCCAGCGGAAAATCATCGCTGACCCCGGCGCCTCCCAACACCTGAATCCCCCGATCAATCACCCAGATCGCCATCTCCGGAACTGCCACCTTGATGGCCGATATCTCGATGCGAGCACCCTTGACCCCGACCGTGTCTATCAGCCAGGCGGCCTTCAGCACCATCAGTCGAGCCTGCTCGATCTTGATCCGAGATTCCGCAATCCAGTTCTGGATCACGCCCTGCTCGGCGAGCGGCTTGCCAAAGGCCACTCGCTGCTGAGCCCTTTCGCACATGATGTCGAACGCCCTCTCCGCCATGCCGATGAGGCGCATGCAGTGATGGATCCGGCCCGGTCCGAGCCGAGCCTGCGCGATGGCGAACCCGCTCCCCTCCTCGCCGAGCAGATTGGACTTGGGCACCCTGGCTCCGTCGAAGAGGATCTCTGCATGCCCACCGCGCTCGCGGTATCCGAAGACACTGAGGTTGCGGACGATCTCGACCCCGGGCGTGTCCAGCGGGACCAGCACCATGCTCTGACGGTGATAGGAGTCGGCGTCGGGGTTGGTGACTCCCATGACGATCGCGAGCTTGCAACGTGACGAGACCGCCCCCGTCGACCACCACTTTCGGCCGGTGATGACGAAATCGTCACCGTCCTGTTCGATACGGCACGAGATGTTTGTGGCATCCGAAGAGGCGACATCCGGCTCGGTCATCGAGAAACAGCTGCGGATCTCCCCGTCGAGAAGAGGAACCAGCCATTGCTGCTGCTGCTCGGGGGTTCCGAATTCGGCCAGGATCTCCATGTTGCCTGTGTCCGGAGCGGCACAATTCGTCGCCTCGGGAGCGATCCAGGGACTCCGACCGGTGATCTCTGCCAGCGGGGCGTATTCGAGAACCGACAAGCCTGCTCCCCAGTTCCCGTCGGGCAGAAACAGGTTCCACAGACCCCGTCGTCGTGCTTCGGCTTTCAGCTCTTCGATTATCCGTGGAGTAAACGCCGGGTCGTGCCCTGCCTCCGCCATCTGCGACTGGTAGACGGGTTCGGCCGGCGTCACATGTTCGTCCATGAAGGCTTGGAGGCGCTGGCGCCACTCCTCGGTCCGCTCACTAAATGCGAAGTCCACGACGTCTCCTCGAGTCGGTCGGCGCCGCAAGTCTATGAGGCGGCGTCTTGGACAGCCCGCCGATGGGGTGGGTGGCTGACCCAGCTACCCGGTGCTCGCCGGTAATGTGGTCCGGTGTCCGACCACGGTTCGCACGACTCTTCCACCTCCCACTGCTATCGCCATCCAGGCCGGGCGACCCGTCTCGCCTGTTCGGAATGCGGTCGGCCGATCTGTGTCGAGTGCTCGCGGGACGCAGCCGTCGGTCAGAAATGCCCTGAGTGCGCCAAGCCGATCGGACGCAGCCGAGTGATCGATGCCCGCACGATTCGCCGGGTGGATACTGCAACGACACCGGTGACTTGGGGTCTGATCGCCATCAACGTTGCGATATACCTGATCGCTCGGCTAGACCCTGCGACCGGCCGGGAGATCTTCATCAACGCCGCTCAGTACAAGCCGTTGATCGACGACGGCGAATTCTGGCGCATTTTCACGGCGATGTTCCTCCACGCCAATCTCACCCACGTGCTCTTCAACATGTGGGCGCTCTACCTGTTCGGGCCGGCGCTGGAGCGTCGCTTCGGATCTGTCTCCTTCGCCGCCATTTACCTGGCCGCCGGCCTCGGCGGCGGTTCGCTGTATCACCTTTTCGGGCGGCTCGATCCTGCAGTCGGTGCCTCGGGGGCGATCTTCGGACTGATGGGCGCCCTGCTGGCCGCCACCTACCGGCAACGACACACGCCTGCCGGACGCGCCGTCTTCTCGCAATTGATGCTTCTGCTGCTCATCAACCTGACCCTCCCATTCGTGATCTCCAACATCGCCTGGGAAGCCCACCTCGGCGGTCTCGTCGCCGGAGTCGCCATCTCGGCCGCGTGGGACAAGATCCCGCACCGACAGCCGGGTGCCGTCCTTCAACGAGTGATCATTGCCACCACGGTGAGCATCGTGGCGGTAGGGGCGATGTTGATTCTGTAGTGGCCGCTGTCGGCCGTTTCCCGTTCCAGATGTAGTCGCGTTCCCACCTGCTCGACGTGCCTACCCAACACCGCCGCCGTGCGAGGTCGAGTTGTCCGTCATCTGTCGCCGACAGGATGGAGAACGGACAACGGATAACCGAGCAGCCGCCTGGCACGTCGCCAACTACGCTCCACTAACCGTGAACACCCTCTTAGATCTCATCCGCTCCTCCGTCATCGGGCGCGACGACGTGGTCGACGGCCCATTCGGCTCCCGGCGGGTGACCTACGCCGATTACACCGCTTCGGGTCGTTCCCTCACCTTCATCGAGGACTACATCCGTCACCAGGTTCTCCCTCTCTACGGCAACACCCACACCGAGTCCTCAGCTACCGGACTTCAGACAACTCGGTTCCGAGAGGACGCTCGCAGCATCATCCGCCAATGCGTCCGTGCCACCGACGAGCATGCGGTGCTCTTCTGCGGCAGTGGGTCGACCGGTGCCATCGACCTCATTGTCCGGGTGCTTGGCATCCGCATCCCAGAGGGGCTCGATGATCGCTATGGCTTTACGGAACAGATCCCGCCGGCCGAACGACCCGTCGTGTTCATCGGCCCGTTCGAGCACCACAGCAACGAGCTTCCGTGGCGAGAGTCGATTGCGGATGTGGTGGTCATTCCTGAGGATTCGGACGGCCACGTCGATTTCGATGAGTTGGAGGCAGCGCTGGTCCGCTTCGCCGACCGACCCCTCAAGATCGGATCGTTCTCGGCAGCTTCGAACGTCACCGGTATCACCACCGACACCGCCGCGGTAGCGTCGCTCCTCCATCGGCATGGGGCCCTCTCGTTCTGGGACGTGGCCGCCGCCGCACCCTACGTAGGCATCTCGATGGAGCCGGTCGACCCCGATGATCCCTTGTCGTACAAGGACGCCATCTTCATCAGTCCCCACAAGATGATCGGTGGACCGGGGACTCCGGGGTTGCTGGTCGCCCGCAAGGACCTGTTCACCAACAGGGTCCCGGCGGTACCCGGTGGGGGAACGGTGGCATTCGTCAACCCCGACGAGCACCGCTACCTCGACGACATCGAGCACCGCGAAGAAGGAGGCACCCCGAGCATCATCGGAGCGATCCGGGCCGGACTCGCCTTCGCCCTCAAAGAGGCCGTCGGCATCGACACCATCAGAGAACGCGAGAAGTCCTATATCGATCGGGCGATCGATTCGTGGTCGAAGAATCCGAACATCGAGATCCTCGGCAACCCCCAGGCGAACCGGCTGTCGATCGTTTCGTTCGTGGTCCGTCATGGTGAGCGAAGGCTGCACCACAACTTCGTGGTCGCGCTGCTCAATGACCTGTTCGGCATCCAGAGCCGGGGCGGGTGCTCGTGCGCCGGACCCTACGGTCACCGCCTGCTCGGCATCGACATCGAGACGAGCCGTGAATACGAGCGTGAGATCTCTCGCGGTTGTGAAGGGATAAAGCCCGGATGGGTGCGGGTCAACTTCAATTACTTCATCTCGAACCAGATGTTCGAATTCATCCTCGATGCGGTGAACCTGGTCGCCGATCGTGGATGGAGGATGGTTCCGCAATACCGCTTCGATCCGATCACGGCACTGTGGACCCACCGCGACGGGGTGAGCATGGCTCCACTCAGCCTGTACGACGTGGCCTTTACCGGGGACGGAATGCAGCACCCCGAACATCGCAGGACCGAAGGCGAGGATGCCCTGGCCGGATATCTTGCTGAAGGGGAGCAGATCCTGCTCACCGTTCAGCCCGGAGAGGACGACCCCGGGCGACCAGATCTGACAGAGGATTTCGAGCGACTCCGCTGGTTCCATCTCCCGGACGAGATGCGCCAGGAGCTGCTCGGGAGCTAGGAAGTCATCAGTACCGGACCGCATCACCCGGTCTCCGTCGAACGCAACCAACAGAACCTCGAGACAGCGCCGTCGAGTAACCCGAATCCAGCAATAAACAGCTGATCTACTGGTAACTGATCACTGACTACTGGCTACTCGAGAGCGCCGACTCACTCGACAATTCTGCCGCGCCACGGCGGGGGCTTCGGCAGACCCACATGCTCAAGCAAGATGGTGGCGTGTTCGCGGTAATGCCGCGGCGCCATGCCCAGGTTCCACCCGACCAACAGCTTTGGCCTGTCGGGGTCACCCTGCACAGGTAGCGCCGCGACCGCGTCGACCAGTCCGCCATGGGCGACCTCATACTCGGTCCGGGCGGCGTCTGGTTCGACCCCTCCCCACTCGGCGAACACCGCATCGTTGAATTTCTGCCACTCAGAAGGATATGGAAGGACCCTTGGAAGTCCCGTCACCTGTCGCCTAAAGCGACGTTCCCAGGCTGCGATGTGGACCAAGTGCTCCCCCAGGGTCCATCCGCCACCCACCTGCCGCAAAAGGTCATCGAAGGATTCGATCGAGAGGCCCAATTGGGCCAGCACGGCATGAAACCGAGCGCGCCGATCGCGCAGCAGGTGGAGGAATGGTTCGCGCTGCACGGGGCAACGGTATCGAAGAAAGCCTGCAGCGTGCAGCGTGCAACGTACAACCGAGTTGCGACCTCCAGATTCTGGCTGGGGACTGGGGACTGATGACCGGCGACGTTCCTTGGCCGACGGCCAAGGAACGTCGCCTAGTGTCGAATCGAGATCGACCCCGGAGATGCCATGGTTGCCACAGCCCCCGAAACGATGAGCCCCCCGGATCGGGGTATCCGGTGGTTCCTGGCCAAACAGACCTCCTGGTCGCGCGCCGTCCTCGGCTCGGGTATCGCGGTTCTCACCCTTTACATCGTCGGTGCCATCGCGGTTCTCACCAGCCACGGGTGGACTGGAACCTGCCCCGAGGGAGTCACCCGTCTCGAATGCTCACCGTCCGATCCCCTCGCCGCAGGTCTCAAGTCCGACGGCCTTGGGCTCGTCGGAATGGTCACGGTCGTTCTCGGATCGGTGATCGTCGCCGCTGCCATCGCCAGTTGGAAACGAATGCCCAACCGCTCGGCCCGTGAGGCAGTCATCTCCGGCGGTGTCTTGGCCGCCCAAGCCGTGACTCTCTCCGGGGCGCTGCTGTGGTTCCGTGGGACAGACATCGACCGTTTCGCCCGGAACTTCCTCAACATCTCGCTCATCGGTCAGAAGACCGGACTCGTCTGGGACACCGTCGTCGATTCGATCGGATCGATCGCCGGAGTCATGCTGACCTGGGCAGCGGTAGTTGCGGGCCTAGTCGGTGTCTACGCATGGCTTCGAAAGACTGGTCCCCGCCTGGTCATCTATTCGGCACTGATCGCGGCGGGAGGAGGCCTGGTGTGGGGACTGATTTCAGTCGCCTCGGTCCCCAGCTTCATCAGGGGTGCCCAAAACACCCTGGTTCTCTCGGGGGCGGGTGCGGCACTCGGATTTTCCCTCGGACTGGTGCTGGCACTCTTTACGATGTCCAAACGAAGAGTGGTCCGTGCCCCGGCTCGCATCTACATAAACTTCTTCCGGGGCACCCCACTCATCTGGCAGATCATGTTCGCCGGCGTCGGGTTCGTACCGGCACTGCGGCTCGATCTCGACATGTACACCATCGCCATCCTGGTTCTCGGCCTCAACCTAGGTGCCTACTCGTCGGAGGTGTATCGGGCCGGGATTCAATCGTTGGAGCGGGGCCAAATCGAGGCTTCACGCACCCTCGGGCTCTCATACTTCCAATCGATGCGGTATGTGATCATGCCCCAAGCGATCCGGCGGGTCATCCCGCCACTGCTCAACGAGTTCGTCATCCTCATCAAGGACACGTCGCTAGTTTCGGTGCTCGGACTCACCATCGCCCAAAAGGAGCTCCTCGGCATAGGACGCGACATCTACTCATCGAGTTTCGATGCGACGGCCTGGTTGGGTGCGGCGGCCGGCTACCTCATCATCACCTTGCCGATGATCGGAATCGTGACCATCGTCGAGAAGAGAATGCGAAGTGGCCTCACGAGTGTGATTGGATAGGAGAAGTCGTGAACTCTGACGGAACCGTCGTAAGGCTCGAAGGAATCCACAAGTGGTTCGGCGATCTGCACGTCCTGCGCGGGATCGATCTGAAGATCGTCCCCAAGGAGGTCGTGGTGCTAATCGGTCCTTCTGGATCTGGGAAGTCGACCCTGCTGCGCACAATCAACGTGCTGGAGGAACCTACCGAGGGCAAGGTCTTCTTCGACGGCGTGGAACTGACAGACATTCGCACCGACCTCAACCGGGCGCGGACCCACATGGGCATGGTGTTCCAGCAGTTCAACTTGTTTCCCCACCTCAATGCCACCGACAACATCACGCTGGCACTCATCAAGGTGCTCAAACTCTCCAAGGACGAAGCGACGACTCGGGCCCACGCCGAGCTGGAACACGTCGGTCTGTCGGACAAGGTGGAGTCTTATCCATCGCAGCTTTCGGGTGGCCAGCAACAGCGAGTGGCAATAGCCCGTTCCCTGGCGATGCAGCCCAAGATGATGCTATTCGACGAGGTGACGTCGGCCCTGGATCCGGAGCTGATCGGCGAAGTGCTCGGAGTGATGCAGGATCTCGCATCGGAGGGTATGACCATGGTGGTGGTCACTCACGAGATGGGATTTGCCGGCCGGGTGGGCACCCGGCTCCTGTTCATGGACGACGGGGTGATCCTGGAAGAGGGTCTCCCTCCCGAGGTCATCAACAACCCGAAGCACACCCGCACCCAGGCCTTCCTGGCCGAGGTGCTGTGATCGGCCTGCACACGGCAGGATGCAGCTTGCAGTCGGACTTCTCATGAGCCAGTCGATCATCATTCCGAGTCGGTTCAACGGACCCGACGAATCTGCCAATGGTGGGTACACCTGCGGCGTGGTGGCGACCTTCATCGACGGCGACGCCGAAGTCACCTTGCGCTCGCCGCCGCCGCTCGACACCCCACTGGAGGCGATTCCAACCGCCGACGGCGTCGAGATACTCGACGGCAGCACGCCGGTCGCCACCGGGCGCTCGATTGCATTCGATCCGCCGGTGCTGCCGGCGACACCTTCGTGGGAGGAGGCAAACACCGCCTCCCGGCATTACCTGGGTCACCGCCGACACCAATTTCCGACATGCTTCTCCTGCGGCACAGAAAGAGACGACGGGCTCCGGATCTTCCCCGGTCCCACCGGCTCCGGGCTGGTCGCATCGCCGTGGACGCCCGATTCGTCACTCCCCAACAACGAAGGCATCCTCGCTTCACCCGTCGTCTGGGCTGCGATCGACTGCCCCGGTGCATGGGCCGACGCCCGCGACCTCACCGAGGACCCGGTGGTCCTCGGCCGAATGGCGGCCGTCGTGTTCGAGCCGATCGAGATCGGCCGCCGCTACGTGGTGATCGCCTGGAAGCTATCCGAAGACGGCCGCAAATCATTCGCAGCCACGGCGCTGATCGACGATGCCGGAAAGGTGGTCGGCTCGGCGCGCCAGACGTGGATCAGTACCAGGCGTAGTTGAACAACGATCCGGGTGACGCGCCGACCCGCATGTCAAACGATCTCCCGTCGAGTAGCCAGTAACCAGTACCAAACCCGGTCGCGTCATCGGTCTAAGAACGTCCCTGGGTCCGACTGGATACTGGATACTTCGACTGCACTCTCGCCAACAGCCCGGTAGACGCGTCACCAGCCGACGGCGCTAATCGCGAAAGTTGACGTATTGCAGTGGCAGTTTGTGATCGAGAGTCTTCACATCTGCGATCACGGTCTGCAGGTCGTCCCGCTTCTTTGCGGTGACCCGCACGATGTCCCCGTTGACCTGGGCCTGCACCTTCATGCCGAGGCCCCTGATGTGCTTGGAGATCTCACGGGCCGAGTCGGGATCTATGCCCTGGTTGAGGGTGAACAGCGACCTGAACCGCCCGCCGCCGATCTCGACCGGGTCGCCGCCGGCAAGGGATTTGAGCGACACCTTGCGACGAATGATCTTCTCCCTGAGCACGTCGACGGCAGCCTTCAACCTGTCCTCGGTGGAGGACTCCAGCACGATTCCGTCGGCGTTGAGCTCCACGGAAGTTGCGGTACCTTTGAAGTCGTACCGGTTCACCAGCTCCCGCATTGCTTGATCGACTGCGTTCCGGACCTCCTGCAGGTCCACTTGGGAAACGATGTCGAACGTTGGCATTTCTTGTTCTCCTTGGACTCGACGCGGCGAATGGGCATCTCGCCGGCTCACAGGGTGGCCGGGAGTGGCATTATTCCATCATGCTGTGGCTCACCCCTCGAAATAGCAGGAGGCAGTTGTTTGCTGCTCCGTGATTCATCGGACTCACTCAATCCCGCTGGGTCGCAAACTCAAAGGAGTAGAACATGAGTAGCAGCCTCGTCGAACGCCACGAGCGTGTATACGCACCGGTCATCACCTGGGACTCGGACCTTGAAATCGTCGCCGCCGAAGGTGCCTGGGTCACCGACGTCGAAGGCGAGAGATACCTCGACTTCGCATGCGGCATCTCTGTCGTCAACGCCGGCCACAACCACCCCGCAGTGGTGGCGGCCGCCAAAGATCAACTCGACAAGCTCTGGCACGCCGGAGGTGCCTTCAGATACGGCTCCCTGGTCACAGCCGCCGAGAAGGTCCTCGAAGTGACACCCGACACCATCGAAAAGATCCTCTTCATGAACTCGGGAGCTGAGGCGGTGGAGGCAGGCACCAAGATGGCCCGAAAGGTGAGCGGCAGGCAGGCCATCGTCGCCTTCCGCGGCGCCTTTCATGGCCGCACGATGGGCTCGGTCACCTTTACGACCTCGAAGGCAAAGTACCGCCAGGGATATCACCCTCTCCTCCCGTCGGTGTTCATCACGCCGTTCCCACACCCCTTTCACTGGGGAATGACCGAAGACGAAGCGACCGATCATGCTCTGCGCGAATTGGACCTCATGCTCATGCACGAGATCACACCGGGTGAGATCGCGGCCTTCCTGGTCGAACCCGTCCAGGGCGAAGGCGGCTACTACCCGGCGCCGCAACGGTTCATGAATCGGCTCGGTGAGTTGTGCCGAGAACACGGGATTCTCATGATCTACGACGAAATCCAGACCGGCTTCGGACGGACAGGCACCTGGTTCGCTTCAGACCACTACGACGTGAAGCCGGACATCCTGCTCATGGGCAAGGCCATCGCCAACGGCCTTCCGCTATCGGCCATCGGCGCCAGAGCGGAGATCTTCGATGCCTGGGAGCCCGGATCGCACGGCACCACCTTCGGCGGTAACCCGGTGGCGTGCGCGGCCGCGGCGGCAAACATGGGAGCCCTCGCCGAATTCATCCCCAACACGTCCAAGTTGTCAGAGTTGGCCTTCGCCCGATTCGAAGAGATGAAGAAGAACCATCCGACGATCGGTGACGTGCGCGGACTGGGCCTGATGATCGGAGTCGAATTGGTGAAGCCGGGCACGATCGAGCCCGATCCTGAGGCCTTTGCCTTCCTATCGAAGCATACACGTGAGAATCGGCTGCTGATCCTGGCATGCGGACCGTACGGCAACGTCATCCGGTTCATTCCACCGCTTTGCGTCACGGAAGAAGATCTCAACACAGGGATCGATGCGCTGGAAGCGGCGATTACTGCCTATGAGGCAATCAGCAATTAGGAACCACTCCCCCCTCGAGGTGTCGGGTTGCGCGATAGGGCCGACGGTTCTCTTCTGAATACTCTCCCCTTTGGGGGGAGTCAGCGAGCGAAGCGAGCTGGTGGGGGGCACCCTGGTTTCCGTCTCCGTCGGACCAACGCGTCTTGCATGTCGTAGTGGCCTTTCACCGGGTGGTTGCGCCGGGTTGGGTAGCCACTCGATGATGCGTCTTGTGGGTCAGTTCGCCGAGTCGGTATGCGTCCAATAGGAAGCGGGATTGCCGCGACTTGGTGAGTCCCCCCACCAATCGGCCTGCGGCCGATTGACTCTCCCCAGAGGGGAGAGTGATCCAACCCACCGTCGGGCACTAACCGCGACAGATCACCTCAAGGGGGAGTCAATCGAGCGTAGCTCGATTGGTGGGAGGGCCCTCCGGGTCCAAGGCCTCTAACAAGACCCGTCTGGAGGCGCCCTCCAATTCCGAGCAGCTCTGGCTGGAGACTGGAGACTGGTGACTGGAGACTGGAGACTGGAGACTGGTGACTGGAGACTTCTACGAGGAAGAGGACCCCCCGCCGAGAGCAGCAATGGCCTTTATGGCGGCCCGGCCGTCGGAGGCCCAGCCGTCGGCACCCAACCCGGCCGAGGTGGTGGCATCGATCGCCGATCCTCCTATGACCACCGGGGCCATGATCGAGCCCTTGACGGCGGTGATGAGGTCTCGCGCCGCCCCCAGGTTCTCCGAGGCCCCGACGCTGACGGCGATCGCCGCCACCGGGGCGGATTTCTCGACGGCAAACATGAACTCGTCGATTGGTAGGTCCACGCCCAATTCGATGACTTCCCAACCTGCTCCGCGAATCAGATCGGCGACGACCGCAACGCTCAGGGAGTGGCGTTCACCCGGAGGAGTCCCGATCACGATCCGGCCACGGCGTCGGCCCCGTGGCGAGAACCGCATTCCGAGGCGACCGACGATCTTGGTGGCCACCGCCGTCGCCCGATGCTCCTCTGATATCGAAATATCACCGTCGTACCAGCCGGCCCCTATGCGACCGAGAGCGGGTGCCAGCAGGTCGACGTGAATCCCCATCGGAGCGAGTCCAGAAGCGAGAGCTGCTTCCACCACTGCCCACGCGCCCCCCACGTCCCCGGCGAGCAATCGATCTTCCAGCCGAGCCGACCAATCTACGCCGCCGCGACTCGGAGGCTCTGCGGCGACGGCCAAAAGAGCTTCCAGGTCAATCGATAGCACCCGCCATTCGACTCCCACCTTGGTGGCGGGAAGTCGTCCGAGTCGGACATATCTGTACGCCGTCATGTAGTGGACACCGAGACGCGCGGCGCACTCCTTCAACGACAGTGTCCCGGCCATGAGTCGAGCGTAGGTGACCGCCCGTTGCTACTTCTCAGCCACGGCCGGCACGCTCAGGAATTGTTGGCCAGATACTCCTCGGTGAACTCGCCCCGCATCCGGGGGAACCGCGCCGGAGCATGTTGGAAGCAATATTCGTTGCGGTTGTAACGGCTCAACCTGGTTTCGCAGATGTCGAAGTCGCAAATCCGGCCTTCACCAAAGGTCTTGGGCCGACGCCGAGCCCTGCCGGCCGTTGTTGCCCTCATCGTGGTCGATTCCATTTGAAATCATCCCTCATGCTCTTAGCACTAACTATCTTAGTGCTAAAAACGCCATCTCAAACAGATTTGTTCCCAAGGATCAGAGGGTTGCGAGCTTGCAGCCCGCGTGGATTGGCCTACACGCCCAGGGCTGCCTGCAGCAGCTACTCCTCGCTCGCGCTCGACTCCGCCATCGCCGCGATCTGCCGCACGACGTCGGCGTTGGCCAACGTTGTCACGTCGCCCAACTGACGCTGCTCGGAGATGTCCTTGAGGAGGCGTCGCATGATCTTGCCCGAACGCGTCTTGGGGAGATCATCGGTGAACACGATCGACTTGGGCCGGGCAATCGGGCCGATCTTGGCCGATACGAAGTCGCGTAGCTCCTTGATCAGATCTTCGTCTCCTTCGATGCCGCTTCGCAGCGTGACGAACGCCGCGATGGCTTCGCCGGTCAGATCGTCCTTGCGACCCACAACCGCCGCCTCGGCCACGGCTTGGTGCGCAACCAGCGCCGATTCGACTTCGGTGGTGGAGAGTCGGTGGCCGCTCACGTTCATCA
>JACZWZ010000065.1 GCA_022571885.1 Acidobacteriota bacterium | reverse complement strand
GGTAACGCCCGGCACGCTCTATACGCGATATATCTCTGGGCTCTTTGACTACGCATATGACGGTATGGTCCCGATCGCCATCCTGGCAGATCGCACAATGTTCCTCGGCCGAAAAATTTCCGCAGCGTTCACAGAAGCGCGTCTCCTGCTTAGCACGGGTCATCAGATCAGCCAACCGAAAAACATATTCCGGTTTTGTTTTAAGTAAGTGCAAAGCAATACGCTCGGCCGAACGGCGACCAATGCCGGGTAGTGGGCGCCATCGTCGATCAAATAGCCCGTGGCCGGGCCGACTGCGGCGCCGATGGCCCCCGGCAGGCCCGCAGCCGCAAGGAGGTGGGAACGCCCGATCGAGGTGTCGAATGTTCCGCCGATGCGCACACCGACGTTGTGGTCGGCTGCCAGTTCGAGGGCCTCCATCAGATCACTCAATCCGTGGCGGTTTAGCTTGATGGCCAACTGATCGGCGGCCTCCGCCGCGAGCACCGGAGCAACGTCGGCTATCGAGCCGATCGATTCGTCGAGACACACAGGTACGTCGAGTCTCTGTCGCAGCAACCGATGGGCGGCGAGGTCACCGGGAGCCAGCGGCTGCTCGATGAACGAAACCCTCGCCTCGGCCAAACCGGCGAACACCGGATCGTCGGGTTCGCGATAGCTCCCGTTGGCGTCGACCCCTATGTCCAGCGTCGGTAGGGCTGCGCGCAGGGTCCTGATCGGTTCGAGGTCGTGACCGGGAGCGATCTTGACCTTGACGGCGGTGAATCCGTGAGTGTCCAGCCACGCGGCCTTTTGCTCTGCGAGGTTCGGGTCGAGCAACCCGATCGGATGGCGAGCAACCACCGGATCACCCGAAGACCCGAGCCAGTCATAGAGAGGGCGTCCGGCGTTGCGGGCACTCAGGTCCGCCCTGGCCGCTTCGACCGCGGCCCGGGCGATGGGCACCGTCGGCTCACCGTGGCTCCATCCGGCCGGCTCCGCCAGATCGGTGAAGGCTTCATCGGCCGATCCGAAACGCCCGGAAGGGAAGGCGGGAGCTTCTCCCCATCCGATGATCCCCGCCTCTTCGATGCGAACCAGCACCGAATGTCTGGTCGAGAAGGTTCCGGCAACCGTGGCCAGAGGTTGGCGGAACTCGACCTCGATCTCGACCAGGGTCAGCCGTTGGGTCATTGGGAGCCCGCTGGACAAGACATGTCACTCGACTCGACGACCATTGATTCAGCTACGGCGTCCGGGTCCGGCTCGGCCCCGAGCCGCCTCCGCATGATCGAACCGCCCCGGCGGGCAGTGCTGTTTCCCACCTCACCGCTCGCTGCGTCCTCGGCTCCGCCATTTCCTCACAAGGAGTGACGAAACCGAGATCCTGGCGCACGGCGCGTCCGGCCGCCGATTCAGCAACGGCGTCATCCAGCATGCTCCTGGTGGTCGGCCGCCATCTGGCGCAGCACCATGTGGAGGATCCCCCCGTGCCGCAGGTAATCGACCTCGATCGGCGTGGCGACGCTGGCGATGGCTTGGAATTCGACGACGTCGCCGTCGAGTCTGGTCGCCTTGACTGTGAGCTCCTGGCGTGGCGTCAGGTCGTCGTCCACCGCGATGTCGTAGGTCTCGGTACCGTCGAGTCCGTAGGTGTCGGCGTTGGTCCCCGGCAGGAAGGTGAGTGGCAGCACGCCCATCATGACGAGGTTGGAGCGGTGGATTCGCTCATACGACTCGGTGATGACCGCCTTGACGCCCAGCAGAAACGTTCCCTTGGAGGCCCAGTCACGACTCGAGCCCATGCCGTAGTCCTTGCCACCGATGACCACCAGCGGGATGCCAGCCGCCTGGTAGGACAACGAAGCTTGGTACACGGTCTTGACGTTGCCATCGGTGAAGTCGGTGGTGAGGCCGCCTTCGGTTTCGGGTGCCAGCTGGTTGCGAATTCGGATGTTGGCGAAGGTCCCCCGGGTCATCACCCGATCATTGCCGCGCCGCGATCCGTAGGAGTTGAACATCGATGGTTCGATCCCGAGATCCGCTAGGAATTCACCTGCCGGGGTGTCGGGCGCGATCGAACCCGCAGGGCTGATGTGATCGGTGGTCACCGAATCGCCCAGCTTGAGCAGCACCCGTGCTCCAATGATCGGCGCGATCGGAGTCGGCTCGGCGTCGAGGTCCATGAAGAACGGCGGCTCCTGAATATATGTGCTCTCCTCGTTCCAAGCGAAGAGGCTGCCGGCGGCAATGCTGATGGACTTCCACTCTTCGGCGCCTTCGAACACATTTGCGTATTGGCGGCTGAACTGCTCGCTCGAGATGCTGGAGGCCACGATTTCGGCGATCTCCTCCTGGGTGGGCCAGATGTCGTGCAGGAAGATCTCTTTACCATCCGGATCGGTTCCCAGCGGTTCGGACGTCAGGTCGATGTCGACCGTACCTGCAATCGCGTATGCCACCACCAGCGGTGGTGATGCCAGGTAACTGGCTTGCACCTCCGGGTTGATTCGACCCTCGAAGTTCCGGTTGCCCGACAGCACCGAGGTCACAACCAGATTTCCGTCATGGACTGCAGTGCTGATCTCTTGCGGCAGCGGTCCTGAGTTACCGATACATGTCGTGCATCCATATCCGACGAGGTAGAAGCCGAGGGCCTCGAGATCTTCGGTCAGGCGGGCGGTTCCGAGATATTCGGTGACCACCTTGGAGCCGGGAGCAAAGGAAGTCTTCACCCAGGGTTTGCGATTGAGTCCCTTCTGACGTGCCTTTCGAGCCACCAGGCCTGCTCCCACCATCACATCGGGATTGGAGGTGTTGGTGCATGAAGTGATGGCGGCAATGACGACGTCGCCCGTTGCCAGGTCGAAGTCGCCTTCGTCGGTGGAGACGGCTACCGCCGCATCACCGCGATCCTCGAAGTTGGTGTCCAGTCCGGCTTCCCACATCGCCTTCATCTGTGATAGATCGATCCGATCCTGAGGCCGTTTGGGGCCGGCCAGCGCCGGCTGAACTGATCCCATGTCGAGCTCGAGAGAACTCGAGTAGGTGATGTGGCGCGAGTCGTCACGCCACATGCCCTGGAGCTTGTAGTACTGCTCGACGGTCTCGACCAGCGCATCGTCGCGTCCGGTGAGCCGCAGGTACTTTGTGGTCTGCTCATCGACCGGGAAGAACCCAACTGTGGCGCCGTACTCAGGGGCCATGTTGGCGATGGTCGCTCGATTGGCGATCGGCATGTCTGCCAAACCGGGTCCGAAGAACTCCACGAACTTACCGACGACGCCGTGTTCTCTGAGCATCTGGGTAACTCGCAGCACCAGGTCGGTCGCAGTAGCTCCCTCTGCGAGGTCTCCGGTGAGGCGAAACCCGACGACTTCTGGAACCAACATGAAGATTGGCTGTCCGACCATCGCAGCCTCAGCCTCGATACCGCCTACGCCCCATCCAACGACTCCGAGGCCGTTGATCATTGTCGTATGGGAGTCGGTTCCGACCAGTGAGTCCGGATAGAGCCGGCCGCCCTCATCCCACACGACCTTGGCCAGGTATTCGAGGTTGACCTGATGAACGATCCCCGTTGCCGGAGGCACCACACGGAAATTCGAGAAGGCGCGCTGTCCCCACTTGAGGAACTCGTAGCGCTCCTGATTTCGCTCAAACTCACGGTCGCTGTTGATTTTCAAGGCGAGTGGGGAGTTGAATGCGTCGACCTGCACCGAATGGTCGATTACGAGGTCCGATTGCACCTGCGGATTGACCAGCTCGGCGGCCGACTCATCCCCCGTCATCCGAACCAACGCCGACCGCATGGCGGCCAGGTCGACCAGTGCCGGAACTCCGGTGAAATCCTGGAGCACCACGCGTCCCGGCCGGAAGGCGATCTCGGTGTCGCCGACCTTGGAGGCGTCATAGCCGGCGAGTGCCAGGACATCCTCATCGGTGATGGTGTGACCGTCGTGGTTGCGCAGAACCGATTCCAGGAGCACCTTCACCGAGTATGGCAAGGCGTCGACGTCGGAAGTGCTCGACAGGGCGTCGATGCGAAAGATTTCCCGCTGCCCCAACGGAGTCTCAATCTTCTCACGGGCACCGAATGGGTCGTGCGTCATGGGTGGATCCTTAGATCGCTCACTGGAGACTCCGTTTGGAGTCGTACCACCCCGGAGCCTATCTCCAGTCTGATGTGAGGCATGCGGGGGGTGCCGCTGTCGGAGATGAAGACTTCGATGTCGAGGACGGTGACAACCCGGTAGACCTCCTCCGAAACCCACTCGGGTTACTTTCCGTAACCGCTACCTGATCCACCTCAGCCCGGGGTAGCGGTTATCGAACCAACTCTGGAGACTGAAGCGACCGGCACCTACCGATGCGATGCCCAGGAAGGCTGCCATCTCGATGATATGGCTGCTATTGATCGGGTTGTTTTCAGGCCAGACATCGATCGCCAGGAACATGAATGCCATGAGGATCGCACCGCCGATGGCAGCGATCCGGACACCGATTCCGAGCATCAGCGCCACGCCACCCAGCAGAAGTACCGCCATGAACCCCATATCGGCGAGATTGATCGCGTCTGGTGCTGACGACGCCATCCAGTCGAACAGGCCTCCGGTGTGGCTTCCTTGGGTCGCAAAGTGCAATACGCCGTAGGTCGGTGAACCGCCGCTCATCATGGCGGCGTCACACCCGAAATCGATGCTTCCGCTCTCAAGACGGCAAGTGGCAAAGCCCAGCCCGAACATCTTGTCGAGAAACGCCCAAAGAAAGGACCAGCCAAGCAGTAGGCGCAGTACGGTCCAAGCCCAAATCCCTCTTACCTCTTCCCCCTCGGCAACCCCATGAACGGACTCCGGTACGGGCGTCCCCACGGCAAGCCCCTTTCTGCCAGCGATCTAGAAGACTCTACGCAGCTGAGGACATCGACCGGGCAGACATTGGACGGCGCATTCGGAGCGGACTCGGGTGCGACTGACCGTTTGATGCCGTAACTTGGGCAGCGATGGGCCTCTTTCGTCGAAGTGCCGCGGGCGTCAAAGTCACCCTTTACGAGGGGAAGGTGCCGCTCGAAGTCGTCGGCGAATCGTTCTATCAGGATTGGTTGTTTACTCACCTTTGAGTGGATCATCCAGGTCTAGGTCGACATGTCAGAAGGTGTTTGAAGAGTCTACGAACGACATGGCGGCACACCAGATGAGCCGGTTCCTCGGTGGTGGCGGATTACCCTCGCCATATGGGAATCATCATCGGAATCGCAGTCGGCGTGGTCGTGTTGGGGATCGTCGCGATCTACAACCGGCTCGTCCGGCTCCGCAATCGCACGGACAATGCGTGGTCGCAGGTCGACGTCCAGCTCAAGCGGCGGTACGACCTCATCCCCAGTCTGGTGGAAACGGTAAAGGGTTATGCCTCGCACGAACGGGATACCTTCGAGGCCGTGGTCAAGGCTCGGACGGCGGCGCAAGAAGCCGGCACCGTCGAACAGCAGGCCGAAGCCGAGGACTTTCTCACGAGTGCCCTGCGGAAGCTCTTCGCACTCGCCGAGGAATATCCGGAGCTGCGCGCCAGCGAGAACTTCCAAAGTCTTCAGCAGGATCTATCGGAGACCGAGGACAAGATCTCTATCGCTAGGCAGATCTACAACGACACCACGCTGTCGTACAACAACGCCGTGCAGACGGTCCCGTCGAACCTCATCGCGGGGATGTTTGGATTCGATACCAGGGTCTATTTCGAGGTGGAGAGCGACGCCCGGTCGGCGCCGGAGGTGTCCTTCTGAGGCGTGCGCTCGGAGTCGCCGCACTCGCTGCGCTGCTGCTGGCGCTGACCGCCCCGGCGGCGCTGGCGAAATCGTTTCGGATAACGGACGCTCTCGTCTTCATCGGCGTCAACAACGACGGCTCGGTGACCATCGCAGAACATCTGACGTTTGAATTCGACGGAACATTTCAGGGGGCTTACCGCGATATCCCGATTCGCCCCGGTGAGGTCATGACCAGTATTCAGGTGTCCGAGGGTGGAATCCCGTACGAGTCCGGGGCTCCCACCGCGCTCGGCTCCACGGGAGAACTCGGGTCGTTCGGGGTGGAGAACCTGGGCTCCCGGATCCGCGTCGTCTGGCACTACCGGGCGACCGATGAGTCGAGGACCTTCACCGTCTCGTATCGGATAGATGGTTTGGCCGTGGCTTACGACGACGTGGTGGACGTGAATCTCAAGGTATGGGGCGACGAGTGGGAGTTCTCACTCGACCACCTCGAGGCAGAGACGATCCTGCCCGAGGGCGCCGTCGCCGGTGACGTTTTGGTGTGGGGCCACGCCGCCACCGCCGACGGCTCCACCAGACTGGGGGTGGACGGGGTATCGCCGACCCTGGAAGCCAGCGCGGTTCCCGAGCGGCAGTTCGTCGAGTTTCGGGTGGTGTTTCCGCGGAATCTCCTCAGTTCGACCGAGGGAGCGACCGTGGTGGACGGCCCCGGACTCGACGGGATCCTGGCTGAGGAAGCCGCCCTCGAGGTGCGTGACGCCAAAGCGATCGAGGCCGCAGACAGATTCCTGCACGAGCGCAATGTGACCCTGCTGACGCTGCTGCTGTTCGTGCTCCCGATACCGGTGGCTCTCGGCTGGGGATTCGTGCGGTACGGAAAGGAACCGAAGGTCGAATACGACCAGGAGTACGAACACTCGATGCCGACCGGCCATCGCCCTGCTGTGGTCGGGGCCCTTGTGTCTCAGGGAGCGGCGGACGAGGCCGAATTCACAGCCACCTTGTTCGATCTCATCAGACAGGGGGTTTTTACGGCGGAGCCGGTGTCGGTCGAGCACCGCACCTGGGGTGGGCTCAGGCGCGAGACGGTCTCGGATCTCGAAATTGGCCTGGGGGATACCGAGCGATCGCTCAAGGCATATGAGCGGTCGGTGGTGACGGTCGTCAAGCGGGTGGTGGACGACGGCCCAATGCCTCTGATCAAGTTCCGCAGAGAGATCCGGGAGGACGCCGCCGCAAACGCGACCACATACGGTTCCTTCCGGGAGAAGGTGGAGGAAGCCGTGTCATCGGCGGGCCTCATCGAATCCGGCTCTCGATTCCGCGGCCCGGTATCGGTGCTCCTCGTGTTCCTCGTCATCGGCGTATTCGGTTGGTTTGTGGGGGCTCCAATCCTTGATCGCACGATTGAATCCATCGATATCTTCCTGCTGCGGTTCGGAATTGTCGTGCTCACGGTGTCTGCCTCGATACTCACCGCGGTGCTGGCGGCGCGGCGGTCCATCTGGGTACGGCGGACGAACGAGGGTGCGCTGGTCAACGCACGGTGGCTGGCGTTCAAGCGTTACCTGGAGGATTTCAGCCGACTCGAGGAGGCACCTTCGATGTCTCTGGCCTTGTGGGAGGACTATCTCGTCTACGGCATTGCGCTGGGAGTGGCCGAAGACGTGCTCGAGGCCGCCCGACTGGGGGCTCCGGGGAAAGTCCAGGAGAGCAATCTCTACTGGTACGGGACCCACGGTTACGGAGGCCACTCGTCGAACGCCATTTCGGGAATCGAGAGCGCTCTCAATGGAGCTTTCACGCCGCCGTCATCGTCGGGCGGGGGTGGCGGTTTCTCGGGTGGAGGCGGCGGCGGCGGTGGTGGGGGAGGTGGCGGCGCTTGGTAGGTCGAGTGGTGTGGTGGCTTTGTGCGACTCGTCGCCTGACGGCACACTCTCCCGTCACCGGTAGCATCGCGCTCCCCGACCTCAGGATTGTTCGTGCCCGAAGTAGCCGATATCCGTTCAGCAGTCGAGGGCGTCATCGAGCCTTCACTGAGGCGGTCGCTCGCTGATCTCGAGATGGTCCGTGAGGTGGCGATCGAAGGCACCACCGCCACGATCGGGGTGTCGGTTCCGTCGCCGGGGTGGCCGGCAGCGGTTCTCGGCGAGCAGATCGCACAGGCCGTCAAGGCGTTTGATGGTGTGGGCGAGGTGGCGGTCGACGTCGCGATAATGCCCGATGCCGACTCGGCTGCCCTGTCGGCTCGGCTCAAAGATGAGCGTTCAGCGTCGATCGGCGGCACCGGATCGCGGACCCGAGTGATCACCATCGCATCGGGCAAGGGCGGCGTCGGAAAGTCTTCGGTAACGGCCAACACCGCGGTGGCATTGGCGAGGGCGGGTCACGACGTCGGTGTGATCGACGCCGACGTGTGGGGCTTCTCGATCCCGAAGATGCTCGGCATCACCGACCCACCGGCAGCTCTGGCCGATCTCATCATTCCCCCGGCGGCGTACGGAGTTCGGGCGATCTCGATGGATTTCTTCGTGGCCGACGATCAGGCTGTCATTTGGCGCGGTCCGATGCTCCACAAGGCGCTCGAGCAGTTCCTCAACGACGTCTGGTGGGACGAGCCCGAGTTCCTACTCATCGACATGCCTCCGGGCACCGGTGACGTTGCCATTTCGATCTCGCAGTTTGTGCCACGATCGCAGGCGATCGTGGTGACGACCCCACAGCCGACCGCACAGCGGGTCGCCAAGCGTGCCGCCGCCATGGCGGAGAAGGTCAACCAGGAGGTAATCGGCGTGGTCGAGAACATGTCCTGGTTTGCGGGGGATGATGGGAAGCGGTACGAGATCTTCGGCAGCGGTGGGGGAGCCGAGCTGGCGGCAGAACTCGGCGTCCCGTTGCTCGGTCGGATCCCGCTTGTCTCGGAGCTGCGCGATGGCGCTGATCGCGGTGAGCCGGTGCAGGTGGCCGCGCCCGAGTCCGAGGCTGCCGCGGTCTTCGAGACCATCGCGGCGACGGTCGTCGAGTTGCGTCCCCGAGTGCGGACCCATCCGGAGTTGGTGATTAGGTCGGCTCCTTCGGAGCCTCCCGCGATTAGCAATTAGCAAAATCCGGCGGCTGGCGCCGCCCCTGCAAAGAGCAAGAGGAGATGGGACTAACCGTTGCTAATTGCTAATTGCTACTCCCCGGCACCCCGGAGCACTGACATGATCTCCTGGCACGTCGGACAGATCGGGTAGCGATCGGGGTCTCGGTGCGGGATCCACTTCTTGCCGCACAGCGCCATGACCTCCACACCTTCGACATTGCTGCGGACAATGTCCTCTTTTCGTACGTAATGGGAGAAGCGATCGTGGTCGCCATCGCCCTGGTCGAGACGGATGTCCGACTCTTGGCTCGTGGTGGTGTCGGTCACGCCTCCGAGCCTACGACGATGAAGCCGACTGCGGACAGATCCGGCCTGGGGGCCCGCTGAACGATGCATGTCACTCATCTCGACGACCAGTCATCACCACTCGCTACGTCCTCGACTTTCCCACTCCTCACGAGGAGTGGCAAAACCGAGGTCCTTGCGATTGGCGCGCCTGGCCGCCGATATGAGCAACGGCATCATTCAGCAGACTCCTAACATCGTCCGCATGAGCGATTCCATCACCATCAAGGTCAAGATCGGCGTCACGTTCGCCCCCCGTGAGATCGAAATCGAGATCGAAGACGTGGAGGCGTTCGTATCCAATTTCGACGCCGCCATGACCAGCGATGCCAGGGTGTGGTGGATCACCGATTCGACCGGCCGCCGCCGCGGTCTAGTCGCCGACAAGGTTTCGTACGTGGATATCGAACCCCCGCTGGATCGCACAGTGGGCTTTGGGTGAAATCGGCCCCTTCGGGGCCTCCCGCAATACGCGATAGCTCGGCGGCTGGCGCCGTCTCCCGCAATACGCAGGAGAAGATCGAGCTTGCGAATTGCGAATTGCTTCGACAATGAAAGAAGCCTCGCCGTTTGGCGAGGCCCCGTTCCATTTCGGGTTTCCCCCCGGTTGAAGTGCGTCGGCGCTATGAAGCGCGGCGGCGCCGCTCGGCGAGCCACCGCTTGCGTAGCCGGCGCCGCTCGTCCTCTGCGTAGCCCCCCCATACCCCGGCTTCCTGGTTGGTCTCCAGGGCGTAGTTCAGGCATTCCTCCAGGACCGAGCACTCTTCGCAGATGACCTTGGCGGCCTCGATCTGGTCGACGGCTGGACCGGTGGTCCCGATCGGGAAGAAGAGATCTGGTTCCGAGTCGCGGCAAGCCGAGAGCTCTCTCCAATCGGTGATTGTCAGCATTGGTTTCTTTCTGTCTCTATGCGCGGGGCCAGCGGCTCATGAATGTGAATTCATTCACAAGCCGCGCGGTTGCAACGATAGAGGTGGGTATTCGGCCGGTCAAGCGGTTTTTCTGGGCCGACGGCCCTGTCGAGTATGGCAATCGCCGCTGAGCCGGCTCGACGGCCGATAAATGGTTTCCGGGCGATTACGATTCCGCCGTCATGTCTATCCACGACGAGCTCATCGAGGAGCTCAAAGACGCAATGCGGGCTCGAGATCGTCGGCGTCTCGATGTCATCCGACAGGTCGAGACCGAAGTTTCACGCGCCCGCTCCGCCAAGGGTTTCGACGGAGACCCCCAAGGGGATGAGCTGTATGGCACCGTCATCGCCGCCTATGTGAAGAAGATGGCCAAGGCTCGCGAGGAGTTTCTGGCGGCAGGCGATCGCGGTACTGAGCAGGCCGAGAAACTCGCCTACGAGGTCGATTACCTCAGCCACTGGGCTCCCCGGTCTCTCTCCGAAGAAGAGACGCGCGAGGTGGTTCGGGTGGCGATAATGGAGCTCAAGGCCGACAATCCAAAGCAGATGGGCCAGGTCATCGGCCACGTCATGAAGAACGGACCATCCGGGATGGATGGGTCGTTGGTCAGCCGCTTCGTCAGGGAGGCCCTGGGGGCCGGCTGAGCGGGAACTGTTCGGCGTCTCGCGCCTCCCGCTTGCGTAGAACCGCCAAACGCCACCTCAGCCGACGCATCTACCGCACCCTCAAAAGCAATCCCTTGACATAGGAGGACCCTGGAGGCCGACTCCCCCCACCAATCGGCCTGCGGCCGATTGACTCCCCCCAAAGGGGAGAGTGATCCGATCACCAGACCGTGGGCACAAGCTGCGAGAGATCACCCTTGTGGGAGTCAGCCATTCCGGACTAAGGACTAAGGACTAAGCGAAGCGCCTCAGCCTGCCTTCCGCTTGGCCTTGGTGGCTTCGACGCTTGCCTTGAGCGCTTCCATCAGGTCGAGGACGCCGCTCGGCTGAGGGGCGGCATCCGACGAGACGATCTCTTCGCCCTGAATCTTGCGTTCGGCCAGGTCCCGGATCGCCTCGCGGGACTCGTCGACCCATTCACTGGGGTCGAACGGCATCGTGAGGTTGTCGATGATCATCTCGGCCATTCGGAGCTCCTGGTCGCTGACCTCGACTTCGGTGTCGAGTGCTTCGAATTCGGGCTCGCGGATCTCGTCCGGCCAATACATGGTCTCCATGACGATCACCCCGTCTTCGGCCCGCAGCGTTGCCGGGTACTCCCGATCCCTGATCGCAACTCTTGCCAGCCCGACCATGGAGCGCTCGGCCAGGGCCGCCTGCAGGATCTTGTACGCCTTGACCCCCGTCTGCTCGGGAGCGAGGTAATAGGAAGCCCGGTAGTAGATCGGATCGATTTCCTCCGATTTGACGAATTGGATGACGTCGACCAAGCCGGCACCCTTTGTCTTGAGCGCCTGTTCGAGTTCCTCGTCGGTGAAGACCACATAGCGGTCCTTCTCGATCTCGTAACCTTTGACGATCTTTTCGAAGGGGACTTCCTCACCGTCTGCCTCTGCCACCCGCTTGTAACGCACCCGAGAGTGATCGCCTTCTCGTAGCTGGCGAAACTTGGGGCGTTTGTTCTCGGTAGCGGTGTACAAGCCGACCGGGATCGTCACCAGGCCGAACGAGATGGCACCCTTCCAAATTGGTCGCATCGTGGATTCCAGGGTTGCGAACCACTGGATCATAAGCGGCAGGTCATTCTGATACCGTTCCGCCCTCCCGACCCGGACCCCACGTGGACATAGCGGTTCCCACACCCGACGGCTTCGAGCCACCCCAGACGATCGATCGCAAGACGTTGATCGTCTTTGTATCGGCGATGCTTCTCCTGGTTGTGTTCAATTACTGGGGCTTGCCCTCCCGTTTCGCCGGTACCTCGTTCCACCAGGGGCTGGCCGACCGGCTCGGTGAGGGGTACCGCGCTTACTTTTTGTTGTTGCCGTACCAGTTCTGGGGTGTCTCCAGCCTGGTGATCCGAGTCTTGGCCCCGCTGGCCGTCATCACCATCATCCTCCGGGAGTCGCCGCGAGATTGGGGCTTTCGACTGACCGGCCAATGGGAGCACCTACGTCCATACGTGTGGTTCCTGGCCGCGATGCTCCCGGTTCTGTTGCTCGCCTCGTCACTCGGGTCGTTTCAGGCCAAGTACCCGCTCTATCCGTTGGCGGTGGAGGGTGGCTGGCACTTCTGGGGATACCAACTCTTCTACGGAATGCAGTTCCTCGGTCTGGAAGCGTTCTTCAGGGGCTTCATGGTGTTCGGGCTGTATCCGCGGTTGGGGATGTACGCGGTCCCGGTGATGGTGATTCCGTACACGATGATCCACTTCGGCAAGCCGGCTCCGGAGACGTTTGCCGCCATCCTCGCCGGCTTCATCCTCGGATACCTGGCACTCAAGTCACGCTCGTTCCTATGGGGCTGGATGCTCCATTGGGGAGTGGCGATCACCATGGATGTTCTCGTCATCGGGCACGAGTTCGGCTTTACCAACATCGGCCGGGTGATCTTCTAGGCGCGGCTCCCGTCGGCCAACTCGTTCGACTGGTTCGACCACACCACGCTGATCAGGAAGATGCCGCTGAGCACCAGTAGCTCGCCGCCATCTTCCACCGCGATCTGGAGCACATGTGGCAACACGCCGCCGATGGTGTCGACCACCACCGCGAAAAATAGAAACACACCTAACGCCGGCACCATGATCGACGTGAGCATGGATGGGAAACTCCCCCGGTCGCGTCGCTCGGCCACGAGGAGCGCGGTGACGGCGATGGCCATGATCAGCCCGTATGCGATCAACTCGCCCACGTCCTGGCCTCGCAACGGTCCGACCTCGTCGATCTCGAGCCGTTCGGCGAAGAACGTGCCGAGGCTCTCATGGATTCGAAGGGCGTCATCGATCCCCAGGTACGCCAGCCCAGCCGCCCAGAGACCGGCGGCTGGGCTGTAGAACCTGCGCCAGGTCTGATACATCAGGAACGCGGCCGCTCCGGCCTTGACCCAGCCGTAGAACTGGGCGACGCCCATTTCAGTCTCGAGCGAGAGCCGGTATGCCCCGTTGAAGCCGTAGTCGGTGGCGTCGACGGCGATCTGGATGGCAATGAAGCCGAAGTCGATGGCAATGAGGGCGGCGGCGATCACAATAAGTGGACGCCGGCGAATCAGTCTCCAGATTGCGGGGAACAGTGACTTCAACGGGGGTCGAAGCCGTTCTACCGGGTGGAGCTGGACGCGTTCTCGGGCCTCGATCATTTTCCGGCCACTTCCTTGGTATTCCGGTGGTGATTCATTGGCACCGTCACCCGTCGGCTAGAGGAATGCCATACGACCGGTGAACCAACAAAGGGGACGGGGTAGTTTCTGGAGCATGAGCACCTTCACCACCGACCTCACCAACCGCACCACCGCTCTCGTCGACGAGGGGTTGTTCAAGGCGGAACGGGTCATCTCGTCGCCCCAGGACGCCCGCATCCGCCTGGCCGACGGGTCTGAAGTAATCAACATGTGTGCCAACAACTACCTGGGCCTCGCCAACCACCCGGCGTTGGTGGAAGCCGCCCACCAGGCTCTCGACACCTATGGCTACGGCATGGCCTCGGTTCGCTTCATTTGCGGCACCCAGACCGTGCACCGGGAGCTGGAGGAGCGGATCTCGGCCTTTCTCGGCACCGAGGACACCATCCTGTACTCGTCGTGCTTCGACGCCAACACCGGCTTGTTCGAGACGATCCTCGACGAGGCGGACGCAGTGATTTCAGACTCGCTCAACCACGCTTCTCTCATCGACGGGATCCGGCTGTGCAAGGCGCGGCGTCTCCGGTTCTCCAACGGAGACATGTCCGATCTCGAAGCCAAACTCGAGGAGTCGGCCGACGCCCGATACCGACTCATCGTGACCGACGGCGTCTTCTCGATGGACGGCATCCTGGCCGATGTGCCGGCGATAGCCGATCTGGCGGATCGATACGACGCCATGGTGATGGTCGACGACTCGCACGCGGTCGGGTTTGTAGGCGAGCGGGGCCACGGCACGGCCGAGGCCACCGGGGCTGAAGGTCGGGTCGATATCTTCACCGGCACCTTCGGCAAGGCTCTGGGAGGTGCGTCCGGCGGCTACACCAGCGGACGAGCCGACATGATCGGTTGGCTGCGCCAAAGGTCGCGTCCCTACCTGTTCTCCAACTCTCTGGCGCCTGTCATCGCCGCGACGACGTTGCGGGCTCTGGACCTCATTGAGGAATCGGATGAACTGCGGCTCGAGTTGGCCGCCAATGCTGCGCTGTTCCGCCACGGAATGGATGCGGCGGGCTTCACCCTGGCGGGAGCCGGCCACCCGATCATCCCGGTGATGTTCGGGGATGCCAAGGTCGCCTCGGAGGTGGCGACGCGTCTGCTCGACGCCGGCATATATGTGATCGGGTTCTCGTTTCCCGTCGTCCCCAAAGGACAGGCTCGGATCCGTACCCAGGTGTCTGCCGCCCACTCGGCCGACGACATCGGGCAGGCGGTGGAGGCCTTCACCAGGATCGGCCGACAGATGGGGATCGTGGCATGAAGGCACTGGTCAAATCCAAGGCCGAGCCGGGACTGTGGATGGAGGACATCGAGGTTCCTCGACCGGCGGATCGCGATGTGCTCATCAAGGTCCGCAAGACGTCGATCTGTGGGACCGACCTCCACATCTACCACTGGGATCGGTGGGCCCGGGAGACGATTCCGGTGCCGATGGCGGTCGGCCACGAATTCATGGGCGAGATAGCTCGGCTGGGGCCCGAGGTCCACGGCCTCGAGGTGGGGGCGCGGGTGGCCGGCGAGGGCCACATAACGTGCGGGCACTGTCGTAATTGCCGCGCCGGACGCCGTCACTTCTGTCACAACCATCTCGGACTCGGCGTGACCCGGCCCGGTGCGTTTGCGGAGTACGTGACGCTGCCGGCCGAGAATGTTTTTCCGATTCCGGAGCACATACCCGACGACATCGCTTCGGTGCTCGACCCGCTGGGGAACGCGACTCACACCGTGCTGGCGTTCGAGGTGGTGGGAGAAGACATTCTGGTGACTGGGGCCGGCCCGATCGGTCTGATGGCCACCGCTATCGCTCGTCATATCGGAGCCCGGTTCATAGTCATCACCGATGTGAACCCTTACCGGATCGAACTGGCGAAGGGGTTCGGCGTCGATCGGTCGGTGGACATTCGAACCGAGAACCTGGAGGCAGTGGCGGCCGAGCTGGGGATGACCGAGGGTTTCGACGTCGGCATGGAGATGTCGGGCAACGAGAAGGCGTTCAACCAGATGCTCGAAGCCATGAACCACGGTGGCAAGGTGGCGGTCCTCGGCATTCCCCCCGGCGACGTCACCGTCGAAATGAACGAGGTCATCTTCAAAGGCCTGACCGTCAAGGGGATCTACGGGCGTCGGATCTTCGAGACC
>JACZWZ010000064.1 GCA_022571885.1 Acidobacteriota bacterium | reverse complement strand
GTTTGATGAAAACGTCGACGAATCCGGGCTCGCCGGGTCGGAGCACTAGCTCAATCGTGTGTCCATCAGCGATGATCGAAGCCTCGCGGACCTGCCGTGCGGCGTTGCGGAAACTCTCAAGCTGGTGCCGTTCTTTGTCGGTCAGGGCCACGTTCCTACGTGTCGGAAGAGCCTTACAAATCCGCGTGCTCAACGGCTGATCCAAGCACGTGCCTGAGAACTCCTTCATGCTTTGGGAAGTCTGAGCGTGTGATTCGAATCACGTATCGCCCTCGCTTGGGGTTGTAGTCCACATCCTCAAGACCGCCCGAGGCCAGTTGCTCGTCGATCTCATCTGACCGTGGCCAACACTTGATGGATGTGTTGCTCGCGACTGGACTAAAGGACACCGTTGAGCAGCTTGGCCTGTTCGGTGCGTGGAGATCGATTGTGCTGACAGACGACATCGCAATCATTGCCGCGCTTGGCATGTTCTACGGCATCCTCGGGCTCGTGACCGGACTGTATGTGACGATTCGATACATCAGACGCCAGGAAGTGTCGAGGAACCTGGCCATTGTTGGAGGCATCTCGGCCGCCTACATGCTCACGCTTGCCACCCGCTACCTTTTTGGAGCTGAACACACCCGACAGGCCCTGACTGGCGCGCTTCTCGGCTTCAACTACGTAATCCTGCTTCACCTCGTTCTGTGGACTCTCGAATCCCTCATTCCAATGCCAGGCAGGCAAGAGAAATACGCTTACTTCGTCGGAGGCCTTCAAGCTCTGGGCGCGACATGGATTCTCGCCCGGGCCTTCGGCGACGCTTCTCCAATGCTCTCTGGTGGATTGTTCTTTGGCTTCTTCCTCCTAACCGCGTCAGGCTACGAGCTCGTCGGCCGTCCACTTGAACATCTTGAAGCAACCCTCTCTGAGAAACCACCGATCGATATGCAGCTACTGCGCGAGCGCCTCCGATCGACCGTGTTTCGCTGGGCCCTCGCGCTGACCACACTTGGCTGGGCAGCGTTCCCCATACTTAGCCTATGGGCAGCAAGGTGGATTCTCACCTCGTTGTGATTCACATGTTCCAGACCCCCGCATTATGAGTCCGTTCCAAGCCATATCCGTGACCTGGGAGACACGCAACAAGGCGCCTTGACCAGGTGTTTCACCGGGTATTGGTTCTTATCAGTTTGCACGGAGTCTCATTGAATCGCGTTCTGGACACGAGTGCGTCTCGCAGATCACGACACGGCAGCCGACGTTACGGAGCGTCTGGCCCCGAAAGAACGAAGTCTGCTGTGATAGCCCCTGTCTGATCGAACGCCGTCGCCGTGATCGGCAGCTCGGATTCCCCGTTCACGGTTGGCGGCATCAGCTCGAGGAAGAAAAGGACGTCGAAGCCTTCCACCGCGACCAGGTCGGTCACTTCGATCTCTGTTCCGTCTGCCAGAGTCACAACGACTTTCGCAGTGCCCGCCGCCGCCCAACCATCGACAAAGGATATTCCGCCGGTAGCCCCGACCGTGATGTTTAGCGGTTGGGTGAAGTCAGCGCCGCAGCCACCGGCCATTCCCTTCTCGCTCTTCACTTCGATGCACGGATTGTCCAGGGCACCGCGAAGTGTGAGAGTCAGACCACTACGTTCAACAACTTCAAGACCGTCCCCAGCTTCGAGATCGTGTTCTAGATCCGGGGCGAGCCACCCGGATAGAAAGTCGATGTCCAGCCCATCTTGACACTCCTCCCAGGACCGATGGTCTTCCTCTGCGAACAGCGCCTCCTGAAGTGCCTGCTCGCCTGCAGGTGTGGGGAAACCGTCACTGTCAAAAGAAACCTCGCCAAGGTCCCTGCCGGTACGTACCTCGACACACTCAAAGAGGGCGGTGTTGTAAGCCACACTCTTCTCGGGGTCGATCTCTCCACGCTGGACCGCCCGGAGGAAGAAGACCTTGTAGCCAAGGTGAGCCTCGAAACATCGATCGAAAGTGGTGTTGTACGGTCCCGTCTCCTCCAACGATTCCTCTAAGGTTGCTCGCCCAATGTCACCCTGAAATACGGCATAGCCTCCTCGGTCATAGTCAACCGAGGCCTCGACGCCAACATCGGTCAGGCAGGCGACCACGGCGTCTGCTCCGGCCCTGTACTCCTCTTCGGTGACAATTCCGTCTTCGAGGATCATCTCGGTGGTGATCAGCGCATCGGGGTCGGAAGCGACGTCGCCAGCCGATCCGGTGCTAAGGAGTACCGCCGATGTACCCAGACCCGCAACCAATACGAGCGCGGCCAAAACAACCATGATTCTGTGTCGTCGGACCTGTCGGTGGATCGTTGCCGCTGCCGGAGTCGAGATGGTACGAAGGCTCTTCCGGGCATCAGTCCCGGCCTTCTCTAGGAGTTGGTCGAGGTCGGTCATGGCTGATACTCCTGTTCGAGACGCTGTGCCAGCGTCTCTTTGGCACGTTTCAGATGGGTTTTCACGGTGTTCTCGGAACATTCGAGGATCCGGGCGATCTCCGCGATCGGTCGGTGGTCGAAATAACGCAAGGCGACGGTCTGGGCCTGACGGGTGGGGAGGCGTCGTACTTCATTCCAGATCAACTCCGCATCCTCAGACATATCCAGGATCTCGAAGGCGGGTTGACCGATCCTGATCAACGCCTTCATCTCGGCCTTTCGACGCCGATAGCCTGACACTGCCCGGTTAGCTACCACCCGACGTACCCAGGCTCCGGGGTCGTCAAAGGAGACGATGCGATCCCAATGGCGGTATGCAGCCAAGAAACCCTCTTGTGCCAGATCCTCAGCACCAGAACGACTCCCCGAAAGCACGTAGGCCAGACCCACCACCGAACTGAGCTCCCGCTCATAGAAACTGTCGAAGCTCTCCCGGAACGCTTCTCGCTCCATAACAGTCGCCTCATCGGCGTCGACAGTCAGCTTGGACCCTCCATCATTGGTCACAGGTAACACGCACGAGAAGGAAAAACGGGTGACACGAATCTGCGGTCTCCCTCTCCATCTCCAAACTATGCGGTGTCCGACCGCCCCCATACGAGACTCCGGCTCATGATCGAGACCCGCCCGACAGGTGCCGCTATGCGCGGCTAGGGACAGAGGTTGAATGGAAGTTCGGGGAAGTAATGCCCGTCGAGTCGGCCGAGTTCAGCGGTCACCGCTTGTGAGGCTTCTTCGATTTCGATGCTCCCAATCCCATGTTCATACCAGGCTGTCGGCTGCCGGCTACACCTTCGTGACCGAAGGCGCAGGACGCGGGGCAAAAGCAGAATGGGTTGCCAAACCTCTCGCTGAACCACACGGCCAAGAGAACTCCGCGGGAGAACCCCTCCTCGTCACTGCGGCACTCGTGACCGCTATCGGAGTCCTGCTGCTCGGGCTGGGTATCTGGACACGTCCAAGGCTGTACCAGAAGAAGCCGAGAACATAGACAGGGCTGACTGACCGGCTCGGGGCAGGCCTGTCAAGCTGTCGGAAGATGGGTCCCCGCCCCCGGTACTGAGCACGGATAGCCGCCGATCCCAGGCGGATGGCCGTTGTGAGTGTTGTGACTCTGGAATGTCTGATCGGGCGCGTTGCGCGGATTGGGAGTTCAAGTGAGAACGGATCCTCTGCGGATGCCGTGGGAACCGGTTTGTTCGATTGGGCGTCAAAGGGTGATGATGGTCTTGGTCCGTATTCTGCTGCTGACAGCTGGGGCGGGGATGGTGGTCGCTGCATGTGGGCTGCCCGCCCCGACGGGGGGTGGAGCAGTACCCTCTGCGCCTGGGACATCGGTTCCTTTGGACCCTCCGGGGCAGCCACCTGAGGACGGGGCTGTCCCCGACCTGGCGGCGGCGTGTGGGCTGGTGCCGCTGGATTGGCCGGTTGGTGATCTGGATGCGGCGTTCGACTCTTTCGAAGGTGACATTGAGGAGCTGGTTGATGATGCCGCCAGGGTGGAGTTCGATCTTTCGCAGGCCACTAGATGGTCGGTTGTAGAGGAAACCAGCACAGAGTTGCTGCTCTTTGGCCAACCGGATTCCTCAATCACAGGCGAGGCTCACTATCGGTACGCCCAGTTCGAACTGGTCGCCGGTGATTGGCGGGCGGCCAGCTGGGGTGGATGCCGGATCGAAGTGACGGCCGAAGGCTTTGGCATAGCCACTTTCGAGCTCAACCCAGACAATCCGCCAGATGCTTCAGACACGACACTGCATGTTCTGGCTACAGAGCGGTCCTGTGCCAGCGGACAGGTACCCAGCGGTCGGGAAGTCGTCCCGGTCGTAGTTGAGACGTCCGATGCTGTCGAAATCATCGTGCTCGTGGAGTCGCCGGTGGGAGGCCAGGACTGTCAAGGCAACCCGGCGTTTCCCCTCACCGTGGAGCTGGACGGACCACTCGGAAACAGGATGATCCGGGACGCAGCGCTATACCCGGTAGAGGATCGGCCGTGGCCACCTCCACCCGCCAACCCGGTGTTGTCGGTGTACACAGCCGGTGACGCCCCGATCCGGGGAACCGCCAACGTGGTGGCCTGGGACGGCGACTCTTCTGGTGCTCTCCTCTTCCAAGGCGAGAGGTGGGCTACCGACCCCACATGGTTCGGAAGTTTCGAAGGGGACTACTACCCGACGACGATCACAGGTTTCGTTACCAAATGTGCCAGCGAAACAGGATGTGAAGAAGAATGCGAAGGAGCCGCCTGCGACGCCCTACCCCGCCTCGCCCCCGAATGCAGCATGTCCTACACGCCCACTCCAGGCGAGGAGACAACCATGACCATCACCTTCACCGGAACCACGTGCACCATCGGAGTTGACACCAACCCCGTCGGTTAGAAGCCAACATCCGATCCTCGAATAACCAATACAGGACACGTGTACATGAGGGGTGTTGTCGCTCTCGGTTTGGTGATGGGCATCATGGGTGATGTCTACTCCGTTTCGCTACATCGTCACCCGTCCTCGACAGTAAACCGTGCTACCACGATGCGTTGTTCTTCGTCGATGGTGTTTGCCGAGGGGTCGGCGTCGATGGTCACGGGGAACCCGAAGTCGGGATGGTAGGTGACGGTGATCCCATCTGAGTAAGCGAATTGTTCGACTGCTTCGAACAGTCCGGTGACAGTGAAGTAGTCCGTCGGTGCCATCTCTCCCGCCGGTTGACCGTTGCGCGTCACCTCGAAGACAGCACCGTTACGTACGACCACGTCGAAAGGACCTCGATACTCCTCAACGCAAAAGCATTCCACCTCAACCCGGAACCGATACGACGTTGCGCCATCGGCCCACCGCCGCGTAGATCACTCATCTCACCTGTCGGGGTGCGTGACCATTGCGGTTTTGTGCGCCTTCGTGGCGTCTGGTCACAAACTTTGTCGTTGTCACGGCGGCAGGGTGGCTGACACTGGAATTGCAGGGTACGAACACAGGAGATGGCACTGGCGACGTGAACCCGGCTACACCAGAGCGCGTCAATGGAGCGAGACGGTGCGATGGGAGGGTAAGGGTCGCGAAAATGGTGGGAACCCGAAGCCCGACACTCTGCCTCGGGTGTACGCCGGCGGTCACGGCGTGTTCGTCTCGGAGAGGACGAAGTCTGCGAGCATTCCTCCCGTTTCATCGAACGCGACCACGTAGGCCCGACCACGCCGGTGTGGATCTCCCGAACCGTGGACGCCAGTGTTGCAATGACTCCTCAAGCCTGTGATCTAAGACGAACGGGGGGTGGAGCATTACCCTTCCACCCCGACGTACCGAGGGATCAGGTGTGGCAGATAGTTCTCGAAGAGGTGAGGTCTATTGGCTCCGACTTCGGTGATCTCCACCTACCCCATCGGCATGTTTGGAGCACGATTTGAATCGCGCGATTCAAACTGACCCACTACCCGGAATTCGGAAGATGCGAGCGGTTACTCGGTGCAGGACATGACGAAGTCGACTCCCCACCCTTCCCCTGCCCGCCGGGCCCGCATGCTCAAATGATCGAGAGTATTGGTCAGGAGGCGGAACGTCACCGCGTTGTCAGTCCGTAGTGTTGCGAGGAAGTCATCGGTGGTGAGTCCAGAAAGCAGCTCCGTGAACTCATCGAATACGGAACCTGATCCTTGTGCGTCGAGTTCGGCGGCGAGGGCTTCGAGTGCCGTCGGATAGGGATAGCTGACACGTTGGATGCTGGTTGCGCGACAGGTTCCGTCCGGTTGTTGTCCGTCCGTTTGCCGTTCGACGATGCGGGAGTCAGGGAAGAACTCGAAGGTCCCGTCCGTCCCCGAGTCGCATTTCGGGTGGGGGATGCCGGTCTCGGCTGATCCGAGGCTGGTGACGTCGATTTGGAAGACGGCAGCGGCGTAGTCGCCGCAGCTGTTTCGCCAATCGAAGACGACCTGCAAGGTATCCCCGGGGAAAAGGGCGGCAGCCCCCGCCGATGTGGAGATGGGATTCCCCTCGATGTCCACGACGTCGAGGAGATGTCCTGCGCCGTCGGTGATGGCGGCGTTCACCTCGTCGAGTACGACTTCACACAGCTCGGCGCCGGCATTCTTTACGTTGGTGGTGATGGCGAGTGCCCCGTCCGGCTGGTCATCTGTTTCGATGCTGAGAACAACCTCGTCGGGTAGACAGCGACGAGGTGTGGTCGGCGGGATTTCGATCCGGGTGATCTCACAGCGCCGCCCGTCGATCACGACCCTTGCCAGCTCCCCTACCGCTAGATCGAATGTTGAGTCGCATTCCATCCCTATCGGGTCGAGCCAACTGAGATTTTCCACTGAAGGGCAGTATCCGGGGCACCCTCGTTGAAAGGCCCTGATCTTCACCGGACCCTCCGCTACCGGAATCTGAAGGACAATCGGCTCCGTCGGCCCGAACACCCCCTCTGCGATCGGATCGCCCTCACCTCTGCTCACCTCAATGAACGAGAACGCACCCTCGGTGAAGAACCCGTGGCCATACTGGGCGATGTCGACCAGCGCGGCGGGACGTAGCGAGCTCAGCACGGTGTCGACCTCCTCGGCGGCCGGGCTCCGGTTCACCTGCACGAGGAACAGGTCGACCTGAGGGAACACAAACCGCAAGATGCCGTCCTCATCGAGGCGGAATCCTTCGAGCCGGCCGACCACGACAGGCTCACCGGCGGCGAGGACATGGGCGGCGAAGGGCTCGAAGCTTGCTGGACGGGCCACGATGCCCGGATCCGGCCGGTCGAGTGGTACGGGTTCGGCACAGTCGATGTCCACAGGCGTGGTGCCGATGTATAGGGCAGGCCCGTCGGAGAACAGCCGGCATTGAAGACTCGGGTCGACGTCGAGATCAAGGACGGCCCACTCCGGCGGCACGGTCAGAACGGCATTGCCGACGACGACGCTCCGACCCGCCGGACTAGCAGCGGGTTCCTCAACCTGGCTTGGTGCGGTCGTCGAAGTGCTCGTGGCCTCCGGTGTCTTATCCTGGGCTGACTGGTCGGTGGACAGATCCTTCCGATCATCGGTCCCGTTCTGCACCCAGAATACAATTCCGATCGCAAGCCCGGCCGCCACGAATAGGCCTGCACCGACCAGTGACCCGCGGACGCGTCTCGTCAGCTTCATCCCTCCATTAGACGCACGATCGGCATCACGGGTTCCCCGCACATTCACCCGCCCGTCATAGGTCTATGTGGGGTGACCCAATGAACCCTCGGCGACCTCGGGGTGGCGATCGGGGCCAGCCGCACGCGACAACGACACCCGACCACCAAAGTCGTTCCCGTCCCTAGCGCATAACGCCTACCAGCCGACGCTCTACCACCGACGGCCAGCCGCACCAAACCGGCGGTTATCTCGCTGACCTAAAGGCCATGCTCCTTGGTGGTGATCACCGACCAGCGGCGAGTTCGACACCTCGTTGCAGACGTTCGAGTTGGTCGTGTTCTGCTCGGTGCCGGGCGACGATCCAAGCGACCCGTTCAGCGATGTCGCTGCTCGGTGGGGGTGACCCTCCAATGTGGTCGATGGCCGCAGTCTGGGTTGAGCTGCGGCCGAGCGACGCGGTCAACGCGTCGAGGGCGTCTCTCCGATCCTCATGGGTGAGATGGGTGCACTGGTGGTCGTCGGGTTCGGGGTTGGCGAGGTAGAGGGTGTTGGCTTGGCGGCCACGACTCATCGCCACGTAGGCCCACTCCCGGTCGGTGCCACCGGTGATGACAGTGAAGGTCCGCCCGGTGGTGACACCTTGGGCTTTGTGGCCGGTGAGGGCGTAGCCGTAGTCGACGTGGTCTCCGTCGAGATACCAGGAGGGCAGTTCCCGTGTCTCGGGGTCACGGTCGAGACGAACCGTGAGCGTCATCTGGTCGGTGTCGACGGAGACGACGGTTCCGAGGTCTCCGTTGAGGACGTCGAGCCGGTCCTGGTTTCTGCGACACAGGATGCGGTCACCGGTCTGAAAGACACGCTCCCCGGTGTCAAGGGTGGGTCCGTTGAGGCGTCTTGATGCGGCGAGGTGGCTGCGGGCCTGTTGATTGAGTTTGGCGACGGTGTCGTTGTCGGCGGCGATAAGCAGCGCATCGGTGAGATCACCGGCGGCTACGACGTGGCGGTACCAGTCGTCTACTGCCATGGAGATGGTGTCGTCTCGGTCTTGTCCGATGATCAGCCTCTTGTGCTGTCGATACATGGCTATGGCCTGGTCTACTGATCCGTCGCGGAGTTCAGCGAGTGCGGCCCGTTCCCATGCGTGTTCTTGACGGATGTTTTCCTTCAGCTCGACTGATGGCATGCGGTTGGTGAGGGCTCGGAAAAGACCACCGGCGTCGATTTCGGGTAGCTGGTGGTCGTCACCGATCAGGATCAGTTTGCCTGCTGCCCCTTCGACGAGGTCGGAGATTGCGGCGAGCTGACGGGTGCCCACCATCCCCGCCTCGTCGACCACCACCACGATCCCCGACGGGAGGCCGCTCTCCTGACCGGTTTGGTTGAGGAGTCGGGTCAGTGTGGTCGACCGAATCCCGGTGGCGGTTTGCAGACCAACAGCCGCCCGAGCGGCCAGCGCCGCACCGAGGATCGGAGTGCCGGTCATGGTGGCGAGCTGGCTGATCACGGCCATCACCGCGGTCTTGCCGGTTCCTGCTAGGCCTGTCCCGACATCGACTGTGTTCCCGGAGGTGGCGAAGAAACGCACCATTTGGCGTTGGCCATCGGTGAGGTGACGGTGGTGCACCAGCCGCGATTCGACGAGACGGTGGGGCACGACCCAACGACCGGCGGCCACCCCGGCGGTTGCCTGTTCGATGATCCGCTGTTCGGTGGTGAGCAGTTCGACAGTCGTGTACCGGTGGTCCACGACGCCGGAGAACACCTTCCCGTCGCGGCGGCGCATCAGTCCCGCCACCCCAACGGTCCCAGCGGCCTCGTAAATTGCTTCGGGCTCGACCGAGCTGAGGTCCTCGATGATGCCGGATCGATCGACGTCTCGTCCAGGGAGGACCGGTACAACGTCGCCGGTGTCGAGGAACGTCTCAGCCAGGGCCACGATCTCGGTTCGGGTGCCACCCTCAGGCAGCGGCTCGGCGACCTCCTTGACCACTTCGGGTTGGGCGAAGGTGGAAGCCTCCGCGGTCAGTCCGTCAGGTGAGACAAGACTGTCGAACAGGACCGGTGGATCTGCCGGTGTGATCTGTCTGCTGCGGCCGATGATTGAAGCGACCCGTTCTGTGGTGAGACCCACTTCTTCGGCCTTCTGTTTCCACTCGACTTCCAGCTCTGCGAGCGGATGGTCCTGTTTCGGGCTTCGAGTGGCCAACACCGCCACCTGCCTAGCCGCCGCAGTGTCGGGAAGACCCTCCTCCTCCCGCCATGCTTCGGCCTGCTGGCGTCGTCTCGAGAAGGCTTCTATCTGGTGGCGGGTGAATCCTTCGATGTCGGCCATGCCGTTGCGGACCGGCTGCCACCGCACCCCCAACCGTTCCGTCAGCTCACGTCTCAGCACGGCTTCATGGAGGTAACCGGCAGCCAGCTGATGCCGATACAACAACCTGCCGTCAATACTGCGCCATATCCCGTCGTTGCCTTTGACCTTGTTGGCTACTACCACATGGGTGTGCAACTGAGGGTCATCAGCACGGGAGGTGAACTCGGTGAACGACGCCGCCACAAACCCCGAAGTCTTGATCGGCCATGTCTCCACCCGAAACCTCGGTGTCCCGTTGTCGTTGAGTACCGGCTCTCCGTCGTCGTCGAGGACCGGTGTCTTCGATGCGCCTCTGGTCGTCGACGCCACCGACTCCAAATATCCAAAGGCTGAATCGGTGGCTTCGTTGAAGGCTTCGAGCACCTGGAAGCGGGTCTCCTCGTCTCCGAGGGCCCAGAGCAGCGACACCGATTTGTCCGCCGAGAACGTCACGTCCCACGCTGCCACCCCGTCCTTGCGAAGCCGCCGACCGAACTGCTCCCCGGTGGAGGGATGCTCCCCGTCAAACAGCCGCACCAGACCCTCAGCGTTCACCGCGCCCACCAGACCCAGTTCGGCGGCGCCGGACCCCCGCCACAGTCCGGTGGCCAGCCCGCCTCGTAGGTAGTAGTCCTCCCGCGGTGAGATCTCCCCCAGTTTCTGCAGGTAGTAATCCTTGGCGGCCTTGGCCAGACTCAACACCACACACCCCGGCTGCGGTCTTGAGCAACTGGTTGCAGATGCGTGTGTTGTTGGAGGGAGTTGGATCCGGGACGCGTGACAGGGTCACCTGGCTGGCTGACCATGGAGGGGTGGTCGCAGTGCAGGGGGGACATCGAGTTCTGCTCTCCGATCTGGCTCATGTCACCTGATCGTGGAGGAGGACCCTGTCAGCCCAATGTCATTTACCCTGTCAAAAAGAGTTTCCTTTCGATATTTCAGGTTCGTATACCAACAGTCGATGTCTGTTCGGTTGTTTTTGAGGGGTGTTGGAGGAACCTGAGGCTCCGGGCTCAGAAACCCGAAACGGTCAACGCCCACCAGCGATTTTCAGAACGTCGGCATACGCAGCGACATGTTCGAGAACGGGCAGTTGGAGGGTTACTGAAAGTTGGAGGGTTACTGAAAGGGTTACTGACACTCTGATGAAAGGGTTGCGACGCAGGCTCGGGGGGTGGGATCAGCCGAACAGACCACCAGTCGAAGCGATACCGTGGAACGACTCCATGAGCAGCTCCAAGCCTCGCTCCGGGAGCTGGTCACCTCCGAGGACTGGCAACGGGCCCTCGCCGTTGCTGCCCGCTTCCACGACTACTCCTTCGCCAACACCCAGCTGATCTGGGCGCAGTCTCACGCTCGGGGGTTCACTCCAAGCCGGGTGGCCGGCTACCGCATGTGGCAGCAGCTCGGCCGTCAAGTGTGCCGCGGCGAACGAAGTCTGCAGATCCTCGCCCCCGTCACCCGCAAGGTCACACCCGAGAGCGGTGAAGAAGAGGAGGAACGGCGGGTGGTCGGCTTCCGTGTCGTCCACGTCTTCGACATCACGCAAACCGACGGCGAACCCCTCCCCGAGGTGGCTGCCGCTGTGGTCGAAGGGGATCTGCCGGCCCACTGGGAGCGGGTGGGTGAGCTGATCACCGCAGCCGGCTTCTGTCTACAGGTCGCAGACCTCGACCGGCTCGGCGACGCCAACGGGATCACCGACTGGCAGCAACGAGACGTGGTCATCCGTGCCAGCCTTCCCGGCGCCCAACGGTTCAAAACCGCGGTTCACGAACTCGCCCACATCCGGCTCCACGAACCGACCACGCAAGGCAGACCCGGCTGTCGTGGCATTGTCGAGGTCGAAGCCGAGTCGGTGGCGTACATGGTGTGCGCCGCCCTTGGAATCGACAGCACCGGTTACAGCCTCCCTTACGTGGCGTCGTGGAGCGGCGGCGACGTCGACAAGGTGGCCGCAACCGCCAACCGGGTCATTGGCTGTGCTCGCGACGTCCTCACCCAGCTGGAACACGAACGGCGCCTCGAACAGGACCCGCCTCCTGTCGAAAGCACTCCTCGGCTCCAAGTCCACAACCGGGAGGTGGGAGAGCCAACGCCGAACCAACAGCCGACCCGCAGATCGGAACTCGAAGAGGTCCTGACCGCGGCGACTTCGATCTACCAGCGTCATCTGCGCGATCCGAAAGGGGCGTCGGCCTTCGAGTTCCTCCACCAGCGGGGCATCGGTGAGGAAGCAGCCACCAGATGGAAGCTCGGGTACGCACCGGGGTCGTGGGAGACGTTGACCAGTGCCCTCCGCAAGCAAGGCTTCACAGACGAGATCCTGGTCGAATCCGGTGTCGTCGGTCGAGCCCGTACGGGACGGCTCTACGACCGAATGCGAGGCCGACTGATCTTCCCCATACACGACACCCACGGCGCGCCGAGAGGCTTCGCCGGTCGCCTCGTCACCGGCGACGGACCCAAGTACCTCAACACACCGGAGACCGACCTCTACCAGAAGCGATCACTGCTCTACGGGATGCACCTCGCCCACCAACCGATCATCGAAGCCGGCAAGGCGGTCGTCGTCGAGGGGTACACCGACGCCATCGCCACCCACCAGGCCGGCTTCACCAACGTCGTGGCCACCGGCGGCACCGCCCTGACATCACAGCATCTGGAGATGATGGGTCGGATCATCACCGACGTCACCCTGGCCTTCGACGGCGACCAAGCCGGACTCCTGGCGGCGCAGCGGACTGCCGAACTCGACCAACTGGGCGGCGTGATCCGCTTTCGCGTGGCCCGCCTACCGGAAGGCCAAGACCCCGCCGACCTTCTCGCCGATGCCAGCAGCCACCTTCTTCAGGAAGCCATAGCCGGCGCGATACCTCTCGAACACCACCTCATCGATCAGATCGTCCAGAAACACAACCTCGAGGAGCCCGAAGCCATGGCCCGTGCGATCCATGCCGCCGGATCAGTGGTGTCATCCATCACAGAGCCTGTTGACCGAGCCCAGGCCGTCACCTACCTGGCAAACAGAGTCGGGCGAAACGAAGCCCTGATCCAAGAATGCCTCGAGGACCGCACCCAGCGACCGGGACGCCAGCAAGGTCGAGAACCGGGTAGAAGCCTTGCCTGATTCGACTTTCACGACGGCAGCGAAACGCCAGTGAGAAGTCAGCCTCGACACGATTACCCACCCACATGAATGCCTGATTGTGTGGCCCTTACCAACGTGCCTCCATCTTTGGGTATCAGGCGGAGTGACCATCTGGAGGCTGCTGCGTGAGGACGATTGACGCGAGACGACCTGCTCAGCACCGGGCAGGGTTTTCGCTGCGCTGATCCACCGCAGGCGAGGTGTGCAAGCCTGCGGTTCATGCCTCGTATCGCTGCTGCACCTTCCGCCGTAGATCTCGCACGATGTCGCAGCCGGCGAGGATCTGGGTGTGGGCGGTGTGTAGCAGCCGGAGGGCGTCTTCGAGGTCGTCGTCGCGGAGCTTGCCGATCTCGACGTCGAGTAATTCGGCTTCGCCAGCGACACGGGTGGCCAGGTTTTCTTGCCAATGCACGAGTTGTGTGTGGATCTGTTCAAGCTGGTGCTCTCATGCTGTCACGCGGTACCTCCAGGTTTCAGCCGGCTTGCCGTCGACGTTTGCGAGATTGCTGTTCGTAGAGATCGATGGTTTCGGGGTCGAGGAAGGTGGATACGTCTGGGCCTTCGTCGGCGTCGACCACGGCGAGTAGCTCGGCGTAGACGGCTTCGAAGGCGACCTGGTTGCCTTCGGCGATGGCGGCGCGCATCAGGCTGCGGTAGCACTCTTCGCATGCGCCGGTGGCGACGAGACCTCTCCGAGCGGCCCAGGTCGCTTGGTCTGGTGTGTCGTTTTGGAGGGCGAGTTGGGCGAGACGGTGGGCGGTGTTGTCGATGGTCACGGTGGTGTGGGTAATGATCCCGTCTGTGTGGGCCCACGTGTAGCCGTTGCCGGCTCCTGTGAACGGTGTCCCTTCGACCAGTTCGAGGGCGGCTCGGAGATGTTCGACTTCCTCGCTAGCTGACACTCGATCGGCTTGCTGGATGTGGCGGGTGAATTCGTCGAGGTCGCTTCGGACGTGGGGGCTGATCCGGTAGATGCCGTCGCTGACGTAGGGCAGGTAGGGCTCCCCGTCCGGGCCGTGCCCGAGGGTCGTTCTGGTGCGTGAGGTGTGACGGTTGAGACGGGGGTAGTCGGGGGGCTGTTCTGGCCAGAGTGCTTCCATGAGCGTGTCGGCTTCGACACCGTTGCGGTGGAAAGTGAGGTAGGTGACGATTTCGGCGCATTTGCGGAGCGGGAACCGGGTGGCGGGACCGTCGACTCGGAGGGTGCCGAGAATCTTCACTTCCGGGTTCGGGGACGTGCCTGTTTCGCTGGCCCGCTTTTCATTGTCTCCGAAGAGAGTCTGTTCGACGAGTTTCTCGGTCGACACAGGAGGATCGTCGCTGGTTTCGCTGATGAATACTGGTTCGGCGGTGACCTCTGATGGCATTCCCTCAAGGTCTTTGGCGGCGGCGACGAGGTCGCCAACCGCGGTCTGTTCGGTTGTGGTGAGGTTGCGGCGGGCGAAGGTGTAGCCGAGAGGGTCAATGCGGACCGTGTTGTCCTCGACGTGGAGGCGCCAGCGGCCCCCGGTCGGGTAGCCGACGACGGCGGCGACGCCCCGCCCGGCGTGTGCGGTGGCGAGAAGATGGCGGGCTTCGTCGGGGGCGTTGACGGTGGGATCGAAGACGATGATCGGGTCCCAGCTGTCGCCACCAACGGCGCTGAGCCGACCCTGGAGCGGTGATGCCGATTCGAGGCGGGAGATGGCAGCGGCTTTGGCTGCGACGACGGGGAGGACCTCGCCGAGTTGGTCGACGACACGGACACGTTCGAGGTTGGTGAGGTCGTGTCCGAAGCCGACGCAGATGATCTGGATACTGTCGGCGATGGGGCTGGCAGCAAGTTCGGTTGCCATCGTGTAGCAAGTGGCGGCGACGTCTTCGGGGTCGCCAGTGAGTTGGGTGGCTCCGAGGTATTCGAGGTCGAGGAGGAGTTGGCTGTGGTCTCCGTGGCCGACAGTGACGAGGGCAGGGTATGGGGCAGGGACGCCGTCGGCGTGGTGGCGGAGCCGGTCGATGGCGGTGTCGGTAGACATGGTCCAGCTGCGTCCGTCGTCATCGACGCGCCACCCGGCCGGTGGACTGTGATGTGGGGTCCACAGCAGGAGTCGCAGCGTCTCGGGGGTGAGATTGACGCCGACGACTTCGGGCGACGGGATGTGGTTGGCGGTGACATCGCGGGCCATGGCGCGTAGGGCGAGGTCGATGAACTCGGTGGAGGTGGGAGCGGCGGCGGAGCGAATGGTGGCCTCGGTCTTGGTGGTGTCCGGAGCCGCCTGGGTGGGGATGGTGCCGGGTCGGCGATGCCGGAGTTGGGTGTTGCGGAGCCGGCGGAGGAGCGCGACGAGGCCGGCGGCGAGGACGCCGAGGCCGGCGAGGGTGCTGGCGAGAGGAAACAGCTCGCCGGGGAGATTCCCGTCGTCTGCGTCGTCGGCGACTTCGGAAGCCGGCGTCTGGTCTGTCGGGTCCGGCGCATGGTGGGGGTTGATGGTTTCAGTCGGCGCTTGTGTGGCCGGGCTGGGCACGGGCATTACTGACTCGCTGATGACATAGGGCACATCTGCGTTTC
>JACZWZ010000063.1 GCA_022571885.1 Acidobacteriota bacterium | reverse complement strand
ATGCACCGTATGTACCTCCATAGACCCTGGGCACCACCATCACTATCTTCAAGCCGTCTTAGACCGTCCGCCACCACCGATTACTCACCCTTTGTTCTGGCTCAGGGCACCCCCCTAAGGCACCTCATTCTCCATGAAGGGTCTCACCACCCCGACAATCGGAGCGCCCCCATGAGGCCATAGGACCGGGATCCCAGCTCACGACGTGACGTCAGATAGTTGGACAATTCGCTGACGAAGGTGCCTATTGCAGTTCCGAGGTTTTCGCTGACGCAGCAGCGCCGAACTGCTCCGGACTAGGGTCCATTCTCAGCACAGAAAGGTGGGTGGATGACCAAGATTCTGTATTCGAGCAGCTATGGGTCCGATGATCCTACGCGGGCCACTATTCCGTTTATTGGCGCGCTTGGTGCGATCGAAGCCGGATACGAGGCAGTGTTAGTTCTTCTAGGCGAGGCCACCTATCTGATGAAGGATTCAGTCGCTGATCAGATCGACGGCGTCGGCTGGCCCCCGTTGAGCGAGCTCTTCCCACAGGTGATCGAACACGGCATCCCGGTAAACGTCTGAGGAGGCTGTGCAAAGGCCCGTGGGGTCTCTGAAGCCGATCTTGAAGGCAAGAACGCCAGGTTCATTACACCAAAGGAGTTCGCAGAACTAACCGTCGACGCCGACCGCGCCATCACCATCTAACTGAACCGGCCGCATCAGCTGGGGAAACCGGATTCAGTGGCCAGGGTTGTTGAACCGACAGTGAGGCAGCGGGCATCACTCAAGACTGACAGGTGCCGGCACCCTAGAAGGCACCTAAACAGCCCGATCGGGCCTCGACGACCGTCGCGACGTGGGGGTCGCCGCTATCCCCACCAGGTCCTAGGCCTAGCGCGCTCCGCTTGCTCCGTCGCTCCGGCGGCCAGGGTCGTAACGAAGGACCGGACGGCCGCCTCCATTTGCGTCCAACCGGGGGTAACTTGGGGAGTTCGCATAACTACGGGTGTCCCCTTAGTCTCATGTCGACAATTCACAGAGGGGACCAGCCATGGACTTCAATTCCGACAATACAGCCGTAGTCATCGTCGACCCGCAAAACGACTTCTTGAGTCCAGAAGGAGTGACGTGGGACCTGGTAGGGGCGAACGTTGAAGAAAACAACACGGTCGCGAACATCGAGAGCATGTTCCAGGCAGCAAAGAGCGGCGGCTACCCCGTCGTAGTGTCTCCTCACTACTACTACCCAACCGATCATGGTTGGCAGTTCGGCGGAACCGTCGAAACGATGATGCACGACATCAAGATGTTCGATCGCACCGGATCTCTCAGCTTGGACGGCTTCGAGGGGTCTGGAGCAGATTGGCTTGAGTCGTTGAAGCAATACATCGCAGACGGCGAGACCGTAGTTACGAGTCCCCACAAGGTCTACGGACCTGCGAGCAACGACCTGAGCCTGCAGCTGCGCAAGCGCGGGATCGATAAGGTCGTGCTCGGCGGAATGTCGGCAAATCTGTGCGTCGAGGCTCACTTGCGAGAGCTACTCGAAGACGGGTTCGAGGTGGCAGTCGTGAAGGATGCAACCGCGGCTGCTCAGCACCCCGATCTCGGTGATGGTTACGCAGCCGCCCTTGTGAACTTCGGGTTTCTCGCCAACGAGGTTCTGTCGACGAAGGAAGCGATCGCGAAGCTCGGCTGACAAGCAGGCTTCAGAGGCGCTCAGTACGGCAAACCACTGCACAGGGGAAGGGTTGGAGGTCTAGGTGGCTCAACCATCACCCGCGACTGGAGAAGCTCCGGTCGACGAAGACCTCGCAACGTTGCTGTTGAACTCCACGGGCGAGGGCATCTACGGAGTCGACCTGCAGGGCAATTGCACGTTCGCCAATCCGGCATGTGTCCGACTACTCGGCTACGACAGCGACGACGATCTGCTGGGACGCAACATGCACGAATTGGTGCATCACACGCTTCCCAACGGCGACCCGTACCCGATGGAGGAGTGCCAGATATTCAAGGCCTTCAGACAGGGGAGCGGGGTGCACGTCGACAACGAGGTGATGTGGTCCAGGGACGGTTCGAGCTTTCCTGCCGAGTACTGGTCCTACCCACTCGACCGCCACGGTGAGCCCATCGGCTCCGTGCTCACATTTGTCGACATCACCGAACGTCGCCGCACCGAAACACAACTCCGCAGCGAGCACGCCCGGGCGGAGCGTTTGCTTCTCAACGTCCTTCCCGCGGCGATAGCCGAACAGCTCAAGGCGCACCCCGGCAAGACGATTGCGGAGCATTTCGACGAGGTCACCGTCCTGTTCGCAGACTTGGTCGGGTTCACTCCGCTGTCGGCACGCTTGAGTCCGGATGCTGCGGTCGAGTTGCTAAATGAGGTGTTCACGGCGTTTGATCGATTCGCCGACCGTCACGAGGTAGAGAAGATCAGAACGATCGGCGATGGATACATGGTCGCGGCCGGCGCGCCGGTCCGCCGCGACGACCATTGCGATGCGATAGCGCGCATGGCGCTCGACATGCGTGGCTGGATGCGTGACCGCGCCGAGCAGGACAGCCTTCGCCTCCAGCTCAGAATCGGCATCAACTCTGGCGCCGCCGTCGGAGCGGTCGTTGGCACCAGCAAGTTTCACTATGACCTTTGGGGAGACGCGATCAACGTGGCCGCTCGGATGGAGTCACTCGGTGAGCCCGGGCGAATCCACGTTGCTAAGGGTGCATGGGACCGACTACAGACCGGCTACATCCTTGAGCCCCGCGGCGAGATCGAGGTCAAAGGCAAAGGACTCATGCCCACCTGGTTCCTCGAAGGAGCAAAGACGTAACCTCGAGACAGAAGAAAACACCGGCGCCGCGGTGTGAGGAAAACGAGTGAAGGCTAGCGCCTCCACGGGTCGCGTCCCGCTTCCAGGGGTGACACGACGGAATCAGCAGCAGCGGTGCGCACTAGGTCCTAGAACTAAACACGCTGCTAACTGAATAGCGCCCTTTCCTGGTGCCGCCGAGGTGACCGTGTCGGCATCGATTTCTCACTCCCGCCACCAGATGACGACGTCACCTACTTCGGGCACGTTGAGGACGATCAACCCGGCCAGGTCCTCCTCGGTCACTTCCTCAGTGTCGGGCAGGTTGTCGCCCCGCACCGTGAAGATCAGCCCATCTTCGCTCTCGTCGATGGCGACGATCCTACGGATCGGGGTTTCGTCACCGTCCATGATCCGGATCACGTCGTCGACGTCGAGCGACTCGGGATTGACCTCCTCGTCGATGTCGACGTCGGCGAGATGCCTGGCGACGTCCTCGAACGCCTCAGAGATCTCGTCGCGCTCGTCCAAACGCCGCCGTACGTCGGACAGCTCAGCTTCGAGCGCTTCGAGCTGGACAGTGAGTTCGGCTTCTTGGCCGACGCTTCCACGTGAAGCTTTGTCGATGAATCCCTCGATCTCCGGATCGTCGGCACCCTCGTAGCTCTTTAGACGGTTCCAGGTTTTCGCCACTACAGGCCGATCCAGATCACTATTGGGCGAGTCACTCGCTGGTTGAAGTTGCGAACGATCTCACGAAGTTCTGCGGCAATCTCATCGTTCTCTGCGGCATACCAAAGCAGACGCACCCTGACGTATGACCAAGGCCGAGAACTCGCACGCTGGCAACGCATCGAGAACCAGCTCGGCGCCCCCATCTACTTCTGTGAGCCCCGATCCCCCTGGCAGAAACCCCTGGTCGAGAACACCAACGGGCTGCTACGACGATTGCCCCACGCCACCAGCCCATGCCACGCCACCAGCCGGCAATCGACCGCAACGCACAACGATGAATTCGATACACGCGCGCACCCTCGGATGGGCAACCGCTACCAACGCCTATGACCAGCTCCGCGTTGCAACAAGCGGTTGAACCGGCCTCACTAGGTTCCGTTATCATTCAGCTTGGATGCACTAAAGGAGGTTTCGAATGGAATTGGGAGACCTTGGTAGAAAGGTCAGGGACTCGGTCAAGGGGATCGTGAAGGGCACCGGCGATGTGGTAGGGGGCACGGTCGAAACGGTGCGTGGTGCCGTTGTCGGGACCCTGCGGGGAGCCAGTGACATCACTCGGGCAGCAGCGGAAGCGACTGCCGACGCTGTCAAAGGTGCGTTAGAGGCCGCGGGCGACGTTGGCGAGAGTGTGGTGTCGGTTGCCAAGGGCGCCGTGGTGGGCGTCATCAAGGGCGTCGGCGAGGTAACGACCGTGACTGCTGGTGTCATCTCGGACACGGTGCGGGCCGCGATCAAGGGCACGAAGGGCGTGGGCGTTGAGGCCACGGAAGCGGTCTCGGGTTTGGTCGAGGGTGCTATCACCGCGACTAAGGACACGGCGGTTTCCCTAGAGGACGCAGCGGTCGGTATCGCCCGGGGAGCTATCGGAGGCGCCAAGGATGTTGGAATCGATCTCGTAGACACCGCTAAGGCTGCCACGGGGGCAACCATCAAGGGAGCCCAGGAGATCGGGGGTGACGCTATCGGCGCGGTCCGCAGCACAGCTAAGGGTCTGGTGATGGGAGCCGGTGATGTCGCAGGCGATGTCGCCGGGGTGACGAGAGGCGCCATTGTGGGAGCGGTACAAACGGCGCGCGATGTAGGTATCAGCGCCGAGGAAGCAGCTTCTGCGGTAGCAACAGGAGCTCTGCAGGCGGCGAAAGAGATCGGAGGCGGCGCCGTCGAAGCTGTGACCGGGGTTACCACTGAGACTATCGAAGGCGTCAAGGCCGTCGTCAAGAAGCCCTTTGAGCAGGACGACTGAAGGTCTCTTCGGGACGAAGCTCTGCGTGTAGGCGACAAGGGAGATTGGCGACATCGCCCTTCGCGGTACGAAGAAGCTCATAACTAGCCGTTACGGTGTTGCGCATCGCGCCCTCTTATACAGCGCGGACGCTCGACGCTCCCTCTAGGAGGAGTGAGGTCCCGTCGCGCGGTATGTGTACGCCGGCTTCCTCGGCCTTCATTGCCCTGGTACTGCTGCGCGACGTCTTCGCTAGGGGGGCTTCGAACTCGGAAGCGGGGGTCGATCGTGCGACATGACGTGTCCACGATCACCTCGCCACCGTACCCCTACTTCAACAACGAGGCGCCGGACCATGCCGTCGAAAACGCTTATCTTGCGGCGACGTGTCGAAGACATTCCTGCTTCGGTACGGTGGCCTCGTGAACAGCCTGGATTCGCCATCGCAACGACCTCCCCCTAAGAGCCGTATCCGGCGCTGGATCGGATATGGGGCGACCTTGGCGGTCCGAACCAAGCGCGACTCGCTGGACGACCGCCTCCCCGGGCTAGCAGCGGAAGTATCGTTCTACCTCCTTCTCTCACTGCCCCCATTGCTGCTGGTGGGTCTGGGAGCGCTCGGATACATCGGCGATCTCTTCGGCCCTGACGTCGTCGACACCATCCGGCAGGGGATCATCGACGCTGCCTCGGCCGTACTCACCGCATCCACCATCGACGACATCGTGCAGCCGGCGGTGGATGACCTGCTAGCGCAAGGCCGGGCCGATATCCTCTCCATCGGCGCCATCCTCACCCTGTGGTCGGGCTCACGGGCGGTCAGGGTGATCGTGCAGGCAGTGACGATCGCATACGACCTCGAGGACCACCGATCATGGCGGCAGCACCGCCTGCTGGGACTGGGACTGACGACCGCCGGGGTGCTGATGCTCGCTGTGCTGCTCCCGTTGCTCGTCGTCGGACCCGAAGCGGGGGAGGCACTCGCCGACCGATTCGGGTTGGCGCGCGCCTTCGAGATCCTGTGGCGGGTGCTCTACTTCCCGTTTGTGCTCGCGTTCGGGCTGACTCTGCTCGCTTGGGTGTATCACATCGTGCCTCCTCAGCGCACTGCGTGGCGGCGGGATGTGCCGGGAGCGGTGCTGGCGTTCGTGATCTGGCTGGCCGGTAGTTTCGGCCTGCGGGTGTACGCCACGCAGTTCATCGAGTCGGACTCGGCGTACAGCTACCTCGGGGCACCTCTTGTGATGTTGCTGTGGATCTACATGACCGCTGTGGCGCTCCTCGTGGGCGCCGAGCTCAACGCCGAGATCGAGAAGATGTGGCCCAGTCCCGACAGTCCCTATCGCTCCCAAGACACGTCCTCGGCAGCGGCCCAGGGTTACGGAGACCAACCCGACACCGGAGACTCAACCTGACGGCGCCAGCGGCACTGATCTGACCATCACCAATGCCAGCTTCGGTCCCAAGGAACGGAGGAGCTGCTGGCTGAGAAACATGCGACAACTACGGCAAGCTTGACCGGAATCTCTCGGTCAATATTCTAGGACTGGAGGAGCTGTGGCTACGAGGCTCCGGCAGGACGCCGGGAATCGTTGTAAAAAAGCCAGGTTTGGAGGCCGCTGGGAATCGGATCACGACACTTGCTAAAGGGTGAGTAGCTACGGAACATGGGAACCCTGCGGACTCGGGACCACCTAGTTCGGCGATCCGATGGATCGGGATGGGCGTTGACGCCGACCGGCCAGCAGAAGGTGAACGATCTGATCGGTCACCTCGACATGGCGGTCGTGCTCCCCCTCCTTGCAGATGTCGCTGGAGCGCAATTCAGCTACCGCGATAGGTCCGCGACGACATTGGCAGCTTCGACTGCAGAGAGCATCGCCGGAACGTGGGAGTGGGGGAGGTTCCACGGCGCTGGCTGTAGTGACCCGGGGTGTCCGTGGGAGCGCCGTTGTCCAGACGTTCGAATCTGCTTCCGATCGGCACCTCGCTGGGCACCTCAAGCGCCAACGGACAATTTCCGAGCGGTAACGCCCCGGCTGGAATTCGCATTGCCAACTAGGTCCTGAGACTAAACACGCTTCTAACTGGCACCTCGCCGGGCACCCCGGCGGCTGGGCGGATCACAGCATGGTGCAGCGACGGGGTTGCGAAACGCTGGGCCACCAGGCCCGGGACCTAGTGACGTAGCTTCTTGTGCACTCGTGCAAGGCTTATCCGGCGACTCCCGACCGCCCGGTCACCCAACCGGCCAGAAGACCTCTGCGCGGTCAATCTCGGTCCGACCATCCCGACGATCACCTCGCCATGGTGTCAAGGTTGCCGCGTCGTCACCGCCGTGTAGGACCCGGGTTATCCTTGCCCGATGCCGGAGCATTTCTGCCGGAGCGCATACCGGATTGTGACGATTGGCATCATCTCCCTGATCGCATCGGCGTGTAGCGGGGGTGAAAATCCGGCCTCACCGTCCCCTCCCGTCACGGTTGAGCCCGCCTCGACATCCGTGCCGGCCTCGGCGGGGCCTGATGCCGCGGCGAACGCCGTGGCTTCCTCCGACACCATTGTCTACATCGAGGTCATGGTGTTGGGCGAAGGCGGTGACGTCGAGTTCTCGGCACCAAATCATCTGGCGCTCGACGCCGACGACAACCTCTACGTCACCGAATTCGTCGGCGGTCGGGTGTGGGTTTTCTCTGCAACGGGCGTGCTTCTCCTCCAGTTTGCGGCGCCGGCGACGGTATCGGCGAGCTGAGCGGGCCCACCGGCATCGCGCTCGATGCCAACGGGAACATCTACGTCGGCGAGTCGGGGACGAGCCGGGTACAGAAGTTCAGCCCCGAAGGGGTGCCCGTGGCTTCCTGGGGGACGCCCGGTTCCGGGCCAGGGGAGTTCGCATCAGCCATGGGCGTGGGGATCAATGACGATCTCGAACGCGCCTACGTGGCCGATTACGGCAACTCACGGGTGCAGGTATTCACCCTCGACGGCGAACTGCTGTTCATGTTCGGTGAAAGAGGCGACGCTCCGGGAGAGATGTTTTTGCCGATCGGTGTCGACATCGGTCCGGATGGAACCGTTTACGTCGTCGATAGCGGCAATTCGCGCGTGCAGACTTACACCTCAGAGGGAAACTTCATCGAGGTGTTCTCGACCTCCCCGCTCACCGCCCCGCAGGTGATCTCGGTCCGCGAGGACGGCAGCTTTTGGGTTGCCGGTCCCGCCGACAGCGAGGTCGTACACTTCAGCTCCACCGGTGAGCAGTTGGCATCGCTCATTCCCTCGGACGGGGCTCTGCGTCGACCGCACGGGACCGAGACCGCCTCCGACGGCACGGTCTGGCTCGCCGACACCGGAAACAACTTGGTCCGGGCGTTCCGTATCGCCGGCTGAGGTTCGCAAGAGCCCGCCGCTACCCACCGGGGACCCTCGGGCCCTGGCGTTCTTTTCGCCTATCACGGACTTTCCGGTGTCGGACACGCTCGCGGACAGTAGGCCGGAGACCTAGCACGCCTACTTGGTGGACCTCTGCGCGGTCGTCGGGCGCCTCAGGCTGTGATTCGCTCGACGAACTCGCTACGCCAATCGGGCGCCGCGGTCGGGGCAGCCCAGTAGAGGGTCTCCTTGAGGATTTTGCCCTCCTTGAGTTGCAAGATCGAGATGATGTGGTACTCGTCTCCGTTCGAGTATTGCGCCTTCCCGGTGACCGTAAACGTGTCGCCGCTTCCTACGATGGTGATGACCGGCATCACCATGGGCAGCGGAGTAACCACGTGCACTGCTTCGCTGCCACCGTGGACTTCGTCGGCTTCCTCCTCAGGTAGCCCGCCGTCGAATCGGGAGTAGATCGCCACCCACTTGTCGTGGCTAGGTATGAGTTCGCCGGTTTGTGGAAACTCCGAGGTGAAGTCGGCGTGGTGTAACGCGCCAACCGCCTCCCAGTCTTGGGTCTTCCGGCCCTCGATGTACTGCTCCACCACCCGTCGGTTGTCTGCCATCGCCCTTCTCCTTTGGTTCAGTCTTCCAGCGGTTGCCGCCCCCGGACACTATCAACGGCGCTCAGCACGCCCATGAGCTTGGCGCTAAGGAAGCGAGCGCGCGTGTCGGACCGTCAGTGGTCGACGCGGACGACGAGTTTGCCGGTGGCGTGGTTGTTTTCCATGTCGCTGTGGGCTTGTTGGATCTGGTCGAGGGTGTACACGTGATGGATGGGGACGTTGATGTGGCCGTCTGCGATTGCCTCGAGGTAGTGCTGTAGGACGGGCTGAGGGAGGTCGGCGCTGTCACCGCTGTAGGCGGTGAGTCGTACTCCTGAGGGGATGTAAGCGTTGGGGTAGAACTTGTCGACGATCCATTGGTTGGACAGCATCCCGGTGAAGCAGACGACGCCGTGGACGCGGGTGGCTTGGAGTGTGTCGGGGAGGGTGGGTGTGCCGACGAGTTCGAGAGCGATGTCGACGCCGTCGGGAACTATCTTTCGGACTTCGTCGACGATTTCTCCGCTATCCACGATGGCGTGATCCACTCCAGCGTCGACGAGAGCTTGGGTACGTTCCGGCCTTCGGGTGGTGGAGATGACGGTGAGACCCATGTCTTTGGCGAGACTGGCGGTAGCCATTCCGATTGATGAGGTTCCTCCCCGGATGAGAAGGGTCTGGCCGGGTTGGGCGTCGAGGCCCTTGGTCAGCGAGCCGTAGGACGTTTGCAGCATCTCGGGCAGGGCTCCAACGGTTTCCCAGTCAAGGTCAGTGTCGATCGGAATGATCTGGGAGGAAGGCACGAGGGTGTATTGGGCGTAGCCGCCGTCGAAGCGACGGCCCATGCCTCCCATCATCGCAACAACCTTCTGACCTGGCGTGAGGTCGGTGCCTGGGGCGGCGTCGACAGTGCCGGCACATTCGATGCCGAGAACGCGGGGGAAGGTGACGCCCTCGGCGAGCCCGAGGCGGGTGTGGAGCTCGGAACGGTTGAGTCCGAAGGCTTCGACTCGGATGCGGACCCAGCCGTGCCGTTCGGCGGGAATCGGAAGGTGGCGGATGTGGAGGGCCTCGGGAGGTCCGGGCCCGTCTAAGACAATGGCTTTCATGGTGTCTGTCATTGTGTGTCTTTTTGTTGGGTGGTGGTGAGGCCGAGTTGGTCGGGTGCGAGGCCTGCAACGACGGCTCGGAGCGTTTTGGTGACGGTGCGGGCCTGTGTGTCGGTGAGGTGTGAGGCGAAGTGACGAACGATGCCCTGGACGTGGGTTCGCCACGCGGTCTTCAGGGAGGCTAGGCCCTCGGGGGTGAGGGTGATGATCCAGGCGCGCCGGTCGGATTGGTCACGTGCTCGTTGGATGTGGCCTGCCTTCTCCATGTTGTCGACGATACGGGTCACTCCGCTGCGGCTGTGGACCAGGGCATCGGCCAATTCGCTCATGCGAAGCTGGCGTTGGGGCGCTTCGTTCAGCTGGACGAGTGCGTCATAAGTCACCAGTGTCATCTGGCAGCAGTCCCGCAGATCACGGTCGAGTCGTCGGGTGAGCAAGGCGTGGGCTTTGAGGAAGGCCCGCCATGCCGCTTCATGGTCTGGTTCCAGCCAAGTTGAAACTTTCTTGTCCATAACCGGGAATACTACGCATGCATACCATCGTTATGCAAACTAATTCAGTGGGATAGACCCACCGACAAACAGAACAGGAGGCCAGATCATGGCCACCCAAACGGCAAACACCGTTTTCGTTACAGGAGCAACCGGAACCGTCGGAAGTTTGGTTGTCGTAGGACTGCTCGCCAAAGGATCCAAGGTTCGAGCGCTGGTGCGCAGTGAAGAATCTGGGGCCCAAGCGCTACGTGATCAGGGTGTTGAAGTCTTCATCGGAGACTTCACTGACGACGCGGTGCTCGATCAAGCCACGGCCGGTGTGGACAAGGTCTTTTCTTTGACTCCCCCTAACCCGGACCAGGTCGAGCAGGCTAACGCGATCACCGCCGCCGCTCAGCGCTCTCCAGGGGAGCCGCATGTGGTTCGCCTGTCGGTGATGAAGTCGAGTACTTCGGCTCCATCCATCGTTAGCGCCCAGCACGGCGAAATCGATATCGTGCTTCGAGATTCCGGTCTTCCCGTCACGTTTTTAAAGCCCAACTTCTTCATGCAGAACACCCTCTTGGGGGCGGGTACCGTCGGCGAGCAAGGCGTCATCTACCACGCGATGGGCGACGGCAAGCTCGGCATGATCGATGCTCGAGATATTGCAGATGTGGCGGTCGAAGTACTGACGACCGATGGCCATGAGGGCAAGGGCTATACCCTCACCGGACCGGAGTCAATCTCGTTCGCCCAGCTGGCTGTACAGCTCTCCGAGGTTGTCGGCCGGGAGGTGCAGGCCGTAGACGTCCCGGTTGACGCAGCGAAGCAGTCGATGGTCGACATGGGCCTTCCCGAGTGGGTCGCCGGAGCGCTTGCAGAATACTCTGTGCGATTTAGCAACAATTACGCCGACTTCTTCACCGACGACGTTAAGAACATCACCGGTAAGTCTGCACGGACATACAAGGAGCTTGCACGCGACTTCGTTGATGCATACGCATAAGGCTTCGATTTGTCATGTGAAGCAGGTCGCTGAGACTCTCCGACCAACAGAAAGGACGCCACATCTGGGGTGTTCTTTCTGTTGGTCGGCTCCTAGCCGGGCGAGCGCCTTAAGCAGCCGCACCGAAAATCCTGTTCTCGAGCGACAACGGTCCGGTCAGCGATTGTCCGAGAATGGCCTCAGCCTCCAGCAGGGGTCGGTCTTTTCCACCGTCGGCTCTCCGACACGCTGGAAACTAGACCCTCCGGTGAGGCCTACCTCCCCGAGGGTTATGTTCATCCAGGGCGCTCCTGAAACCTCGACTTTCAGGTGATCGGCTCTGGATCAGTCACCAAATCGGATTCGTTGCTCGGATCGGACCTGGTTAGGCCTCAATGAGGTAGCCAACGCAGGCGCCTAGGGAGACCCACCTTCTGGGGGCCAACCCCCTCGCTTCGGTTCATTGGACCCTTCCACTCGAATGAGTTGTCGACCAGGCGTCACGTAACGCGCCCGTGAGGGGTCCTACTGCTCGTCGTCTCCTAGGTCTTCGATGAAGTCCTTCGCCTTTTCTGCGCCGGCCTCGATCTGGTCGGTGTGCGTGCCACCGGTCTTATCGTCGATGAACTCGGCGCCCCTGTCGATGGCGTCCTCCGCCTTGTCGCCGTGCTCCTGGGCGAGATCGCCCGTCTTCTTCTTGAACTTGTCGAAGATGCTCATTGATTGCCTCTCATTGCTTACTCTTTCGGGCTACCTGCATGCGGCAGCCTCCCGATGAGGGTACCGCTGTCCACGATCGACCGTCCTGTCAACTGGGCGAGGGGCACGCCGGTGCCGACATAGAACCGGTCGTGCCACCGGTAACTGCGGCCACCGCATAGCGTTTCTCCGACCAAGGACCAGGCACCCGCACATCGGACTGCACCGGTAAGGGCGCGGGTACCACGGTGTGTCTGGGCGTAGCGCGGAGAGCGCGCCCGTTCCTTTTCCGTTGCCATCGGCTGGTGCACATGGTCGGCGGCGGCGACCAGCACGACCGCGGGATCGTGCTGGGACCACTCTCGAGCATTATCCACGTTGTCGGAGGGCGTGATTTCTCCGGCATTCAGCGAGGTGTTGTCGGTCGATATGTTCCCATCGGAGTTCAGCCGCATCTGCCTTGGCCGTCTACCGCCGGCGCCTACTCTCGTGGTACTTCAACACCCCCAGTTCCGGCTCAAGATCTACTGTTTGCACCTGACGTCGTCTCCGAGCCTGAGTGTCGATAGGGGAGAATTCAGAAATGGAGGTCACACCCGCGCCTCAACGTGCCGGAGGAAGCCCTTGACTTCGATCAATGGTCGGGTGTTCCGCTCAAACGCCTCACCGTCGAACTCGCCCTCATGGATGCCAAACACAAACGGCGCTCTGAGGGCGCCCGGGCCGTTTTCAGCGCTCGCGCCACTCGGAAGAGGCCCGATCAGAGTCTGCTTCGCCGGCATTGGCGGCTAAGGAAGTGAGCTCAATCGGCGACCGGAACCGTTCACGGCTGTCACTGACAGCGGGTGTGATCGGGATCGGGGTCTATCTCATGGCGGGTGGGCTCTACCTCGGCAGCGGCCTAGTGGTGCCCTACCCGTGGGCATACTGGCTTTGGGCGGTTTGGATCGGCGGTGTTTCGGTCCTTGTATCAGTGTTTAGGCGATCTCCGATCTGGACGCCGATCGTCCCGATCGCTGCAGTCGTTCTCTGGGTCACCGTTGTCCAAATCGGGCATTGGCTCTTCGGCTGGACCGCATGACCGCGTCGAGTAGGTGAGCCGACAGGCGCAATCGCGGGACCTCGGCGGCGATTTACGATTGCACGATCAACTGCAGCCGAGGGCCGGTATGAGTATCCCAACCTGACCCCCATCGCAAGACAGAACAGGAGAGACCTTGACGAACACAACCCTGCTCGATCGGCGCAACTTTTACATCGACGGTGCCTGGGTTGCGCCGGCATCAACACTCGATTTCCATGTCATCAACCCATCGACCGAAGAGGCCTGCGCGGTGATCTCGCTCGGTGGTCAGGCCGATGCCGACGCCGCGGTAGCGGCCGCGCAGGGGGCGTTTCCCTCCTGGAGCCAGACCTCCGTGACCGACCGCATCGAACTACTCCAAGGGCTCCTTGACATCTACACCGCACGCTCGGACGATATGGCCGAGGCGATCTCCTTGGAGATGGGCGCCCCGATGCACCTCGCCAAGACGGCACAGGTCGGCTCCGGCGGAGCTCATATCAAGAGTTTCATTCGCACTCTGCAAGCATTCGAGTTCCACCGGCCCCTCGGCGAGCACGCTCCCGATACGCGGATCGTCTACGAGCCGGTGGGCGTGTGCGCGCTGATAACTCCGTGGAATTGGCCGATGAACCAGGTCACCCTCAAGGTGACCCCGGCGCTCGGTGCAGGGTGCACGATGGTGCTCAAACCTTCGGAGGTGGCGCCGCTGTCGTCGATGCTGCTGGCTGAGATGGTCGACGCGGCGGGCTTCCCGCCGGGAGTGTTCAACCTGGTCAATGGCGACGGAGCCGGCGTGGGGACGATGCTTACCGGCCATCCCGGCGTCGACATGGTGTCGTTCACCGGCTCGACTCGGGCCGGCGTCGCCATCACGAAGAATGCGGCGGATACGGTGAAGCGGGTGAGCCTCGAGCTCGGCGGCAAGGGTGCCAACATCATTTTCGCCGACGCTGACGAGAACGCGGTCACTCGCGGAGTGCAGCGCTGCTTCAACAACAGCGGGCAGTCCTGCAACGCCCCGACCCGGATGCTGGTCGAGCGCTCTGTCTACGAGAAGGCGGTGGAGACCGCCGTCGAGGTGGCCGACAATACAGCGGTTGACATTGCCGCCAACGAGGGCCGCCACATCGGGCCGGTCGTCTCCGCGGTGCAGTTCGACAAGATCCAGCGCCTCATCGAGAGTGGCGTCGACGAGGGCGCCCGACTGGTGGCAGGTGGGCCGGGACGGCCTGAGGGTCACGACCGCGGCTATTTCGTTCGACCCACCGTGTTCGTCGACGTAACACCGGAAATGTCGATCGCGCGGGAGGAGATCTTCGGCCCGGTGCTGTCGATCATGCCCTTCGACAACGAGGAAGAGGCGATTGCCATTGCCAATGACACCGCCTACGGGTTGACGAATTTCGTGCAAACCCAGGATATCGAACGGGCCCGCCGTGTCGCCCGGCGGCTTCGCTCCGGGATGGTGGAGATGAACGGTCGGCTGCTCGGGTCGGACTCGCCGTTCGGCGGCTTCGGCCAGTCCGGTAATGGGCGTGAGGGCGGGGCGTGGGGACTCGAGGAGTTTCTCGAGGTGAAGGCCATCAGTGGGTGGGGCGCCGTCTAACCCCTGTTGGCTTACGACGAGGCCATCGCTAAGCAGTCACCAAGCGCGCCTACTGCGATCACCTACCCAAAGCACAACAACACGAGACTGCGTCCGGGGCTCTACCCGTCGAAGCTCTCGGCGCTATCGGAGGAGTCGGCGCTGTCAGAGGAGTCGGCGCCGGCAGAGGAGTCAGTGCTGGCAACAGAGTCGGCGCTGTCGGAGGAGTCGGCGCTGGCAGAGGAGTCAGTGCTGGCAACAGAGTCGGCGCTCTGGGACGGGAAGCTCTGCGACGGGAAGCTGGTTTCGCTCTGAACGGAATCGGTGCTCGGCACAGAGCCGAAGCTTTCGAAGTCGAGGTTGACCGGTAGACCGTCGAACAGTTGAGATAGGAACTCGGCCTCGGTTCATTCAAGGGGTTGAGACCTCGGCGGCAGCAGCGTCGCAAGCGCCACGGCCACCGCAGCGAACGCGGCCGCGGCCAGGAACGTCTCCCCGAGCACTGTCCCGGTCAACTCCGCTTGTGCTGCCAGAGCGGCGTCCGCGTACCCGGGATCGTTGATCGCAAGAACGGTGAGTCCGCCGCGTAGTTCGCCGAACCGGTGAAGTGCCCAAGCCGTGAGACCGGCCAGGCCGATGGCAATGCCGACCAGCCGTGAAACGAGGACGAGTGACGCTCCCACTCCGCGCTGATCGTCGGGCCAGGCATCGACGACCACGGTGGTGAGGGCAGGTGTGGCCACACCTATGCCGAAGCCGAGGATCGCAAGGTGGATGGCCATCGCCGCGGTCTTGTGGTTCGGCTACCGGCTCGCGATCGACCGGATGGGCAAGGAGCGCCTCCGTGGCCTGCTGCCGCGTCGAGGCCGAAAGGAGGCGATCACTTGACTGATCGACCCGAGCCGGGACCCCCACCAACTGAGCCCCAAACTGGCTCGTTCGGCAAAGCCTTTGTTTTTACCGCACTGTCGCTGTTCGCCATTGGACTGGCCAGCGCGTCCGTATCAGAATGGGTGGGTCTGGTTGTGGCGCCCGCGCTGGCGC
>JACZWZ010000062.1 GCA_022571885.1 Acidobacteriota bacterium | reverse complement strand
CGTTGATCCACTTCAACGCCTGTCGGAAGCTTGAAAGCTCCAACTCGTCCTGCGCTCCTAGTGGGCTGTAGGCCGAGATGCGCTTGCGGAAAAAGGTGTCGAAGTCGAACGGGATCAGGTCCGCGGACTGCGGCACGCCGAACCACACGATCTGGCCATCCGGGCGAACCAGCTCCAGCGCCTGGGCGTGGGTCTCCTTCGTGCCGATAGCCTCGAAGGCGTAGTCGACGCCCCGGCCCTCCGTCAAGTCTCTTATGCCACGAATAGGGTCTTCGTTTGAAGCGTTGACCGTGTGGGTCGCGCCCAACTCCTGGGCCAGTTGCAACCGGTCTTCCAAAAGGTCGATGGCGATGATGGGCTGAGCTCCCGAGATTGCCGCACCTTGAATCACGCTTAAACCCACTCCGCCGCAGCCAAAGACCGCCACCGAGCTTCCGGGTTCAACACCGGCGGTGTTGATGGCCGCGCCCACGCCGGTGGTCACGCAACAGCCGATCAAGGCCAGTTTGTCCAGCGGCGCGTCGGCGCCAACCTTGATAGCTCCCTGCTGGGGAACCACGGTGTACTCGGCGAAGCAGGAGGTGGCCGAAAAGTGGTTGATGGGTTCACCGGTGCTGCTGGACCAGCGAGTGGTGCCGTCGTAGAGGCTGCCGCCGAGCCGAAGGGCTGGCTCGCACAGGTTGGGCTTGGACCGCAGGCAATAGAAACAATGGCCGCAAGCCGGAATGAAGGAAAAGATGACGTGGTCCCCGGCTTGCAGGCCGGACACTCCAGGGCCCGTTTCCACGACCACACCGGCCCCCTCATGGCCCAGCACCGATGGGAGAGGATAGGGTATCACCCCGTCGATGACCGAGAGGTCGCTGTGGCACACGCCGGCCCCGGCAACCTTGACAAGCACCTCTTCCGCCTTCGGCGGGTCCAACTCCAACTCCTCCACCTCGAGTGCGTCGCCCATGATCCGATCGAGATCCGCGCCCGGTTCCATCTTCCAGGGCTCGTGCTGCTCTAGATGGGCGTTGGTGGCCCCGATGATCTTCCACGTCTCCTCGAGCGCGACCGAAGGTGCCACTCGACCCCAAGCAGCGGTCGTCGCATCGAGCGATGTGGCCACGACCTCGGCGAGGGTGCTATCCGGATCGGGGGCGGGCCCCACACCGGCGCACTTGCTCCCGACCACGGTGGTCACCCGCGACAGCAGGTTTCCGAGATTGTTGGCGAGATCTGCGTTGTACCGGGCCACCATCCCCTCATAGGAGAAGTCCCCGTCGGGCCCGAACGGCTGATCGCGCAAGAAGTGATAGCGATACCCGTCGACACCGAAATCCTCGATCAGGTCGGCCGGAGCGATCTGGTTGAGAGCGGTCTTCGACATCTTCTCGCCACCCACCGTCAAGAAACCGTGAACGAAGACGTTCATCGGTGGCTCGATGCCGGCGCTCATCAGCATCGCCGGCCAATACACACAGTGGAAGCGGAGGATGTCCTTGCCGATGATGTGGGTGGCGGGCCACATGTCTGCGAATCGGGCCGAATCATCGGGGAACCCTGCGGCCGTGAGGTAGTTGGTCAAGGCGTCGAACCACACATAGGTCACATGGTCTTCGTCCCAAGGAAGCGGAATCCCCCAGTCGATGGATGTGCGACTGATCGAGAAATCACGCAACCCTTGCCTGATAAAACCGAGAGCCTCATTGCGTCGAATCTTCGGCAGGACGAAGTCGCCATGTGACTCGTACCAATCGAGCAGCGGCTGCTCGTAACGACTCAGCTTGAAGAAGTAGTTCTCCTCACGCATCTCGATTACCTGGCGGCCCTGTCGCTCCAACTCCGGGACCTCGGCCGAAGTCACGTAGGCCTCATCGGCCACCGAGTAGAGGCCCTCGTACTGGCCCAAATAGATATCGCCGTTGGCGTGACACCGCTGCAACAGTTCTCTCACCGCCGAATGGTGGCGCGGCTCGGTCGTTCGGATGAAATCGTCGTTGGAAATGTCGAGTTGATCCCAGCTCTCCTGGAACCGGACGACCGTGCTGTCGGCCCACTCCTTGGGGGTAACCCCATTCGCTTCGGCCGTCTGCTGGATCTTGAGCCCGTGCTCGTCGGTCCCGGTGAGGAAGAAAGTGCCCTCCCCCAGCAGCCGGTGCCAGCGCGCCAGCGCATCGGCGGTGACGGTGGTGTAGGCGGTCCCGATGTGGGGCGCATCGTTTACGTAGTAGATGGGAGTGGTGAGGTAACGCATGGACACCGGGCAGCGTAGCGGTGAGCCCCGACCGCCCTTCCACGGCCGCCGGTGCTGGCCGTCGACCTCAGGTCGCCGCGGTCGGACCCGGGCACACTCCCAGGTGGGAGCGGTCCAGGCTTGTGGCGTGCCAGGCCGAGGGTGGTCACGATGTATGCTTACCGCGTTTGCGCGGGTGTACGTCGCCGTCGCGGTCAAGCCCGTGCCCGAGTTTGAGCGCGACAAGAGGGGTTGGCATGACCACCGGCATTGTGCGAAAGATCGACGATCTGGGGCGGCTCGTCATCCCCGCCGAAATGAGGCGGGTCCTCGGAATCCAGGAGGGCGACCAACTCGAGATCTCCTTGGACGGCAATCACGTTGAGATTCGTCCCAGGATCCCCACGATCGTTCACGAATTCACGCTCGAGGATGCCGAGAGTATCCGTATCAATGGGTTCACGATCGATCTGGCTGCGGGCGAATACATAGTCGAGCGGTTGCGCCGCAGCCGCGATTGATCAGCGGTCGATGACCGCCTGGTAGAGCGCTCTCCTACCAACACCGGTCTCTCGCGCAATCCGCCTCACAGCGGCAGAGGGGCGCTCGCCTTCCTCTATGGCACCGATCGCAGCCTCGGTCGCAGCCTCCAGACTCGGCTCGGGAGCCGCCGCGCCGGCGATCACCACGGTCACCTCGCCCTTGACGGTTCGCTCAGACCAATGGGCGGCGGCCTCGGCGACCGTCCCCCTCCACACTTCCTCGTGCAACTTGGTCATCTCGCGGCAAACGACGCAAGTCCGTTGTCCCACGAATTCGGCCAGATCCCCCAGGTCCGAAGCCAAACGGTTGGGGGCACAGAAAAGCACCGTCGTCCTCTCCTCGCTCGCCACAGCTTGAAGTCTCTTCGCTCGAGCGCCGCCCTTGCGAGGAAAAAAGCCTTCGAACACAAACCGGTCCCCCGACTCACCGCTCAACGCGATCGCCAGAGTCACCGCACTCGGTCCCGGTATTCCGGTCACAATGGCACCGGCCTCGATCGCCGCCCTCACGGCAGTCACCCCCGGATCGGCCACCGCCGGGGTCCCGGCGTCGGTCAGCAGCGCGATCGTGGCTCCCTCGCTGAGCAGATCACGGATTTCCTCAGCACGCTCATTCTCGTTGCCGACGAAGTATGAGCGAACCGAACCCTCCACCCCGAGGTGCTGGAGCAAGGTGCGGGCTCGCCGCGTGTCCTCCGCATAGATCACAGACGCCGCCGCCAACGCCTCAGCGAGACGGGGCGGAGCGTCGGCGAGATTCCCGATGGGACCCGCGCACAGGATCAGCGTGCCGGCCATGCGACGAGCCTATCCACCGACGCCACCGATGCCACAGGAGGTCGAGAACTCCCCGCCGGAAGCTCGGCAATCCAGCGTGCGCCACGGCAGTAGGCGATGCGCCGCGGTCGGAGGATTCCCGACCGGGTAACGACGCCGGTTGCATCGAATGCGACGAATTCGATCGCCGACCGCAATCCGAAACCATGGATGCTCCGAGTCCTCATCAGGATTCCGAACGGACCGGGGCAGGGCGCCAAGCCCCTCCACCGCTCCAACCTGGTGCAGGCAAGACGCAGTGGTGGTGACACCCAGCCGGAAGCGACCAGCCGGATGGTCACCGGCTGGCGCCCCACCCGTGCCCTGGTACGCTCCCGCCCCATGGCCAAAGCAAAACGCCGCCGCCTTCGTGCTCGCCGCAAGAAAGCGAACCACGGCCGTCGTCCCAACGCGGGCCGCGGCAAGTAACTCGCGCTCCTCTTCGTTCGACGTCTGCGGTTGATGCGCGTCCGGGATGGCATAGGGAGTTAGGTATTAGGTATTAGGGATTAGGTAGGAGACATCAGACATTCAGACATCAGACACTTCCGTTTCTGGATCTGAAGTCTGAGATCTGAGATCTGCAATCTGCCTAACACCTAAGACCTAACACCTAAAACCTTCTCCCTCAATCCTTTCAAACGGTTTGAAGGGCCCCGAAGGGCCCTTCAATAACGAATCTCGAAGGAGCGCCTAGCTGTCGCCGCCGCCGATCCGGTCCATCCCGGGCAGGTCCAGCCCCGCATCCTTCATCGATGTGAAAGACCCGAAGGTCACGACTGCCGCGGCGATCAGACCGACGAACAGTCCGTACTTGACGAAGTTGGTCTCGGTCAGCCAGCGGAGCGCGATCAGCACGGTCCCCGCTGCGCCGAGCAGCGTGGCCAGTTGCTCGGGCTTGAACTTTCCAGCCTCGACGTCTCTCGTGCCGAAGGCCTTGAGAAGGAGAATCGCCGCGCCTCCGATGGCGAGGAGAGAGCCGCCCCAAGCGAGGAATTCGGCGTCGAAGGCATTCAGATTGAAGCCAAGTGTGCCGTACCAAGGCAGGAACAAGTTGATGACGAGTAGTGCGCCGCCGATGAGAGCCATCTTGGCGCCGTTCGAGAGCTTGCTGAAGTCCATGATCCCCCGATCAGGTTGATTGCCAGCGTTGGCTGGACATTCTGGCACGCCCACCGCCAACTCGCCACGCCCAACCAGAAAGTCGAGGCCCGGGATCTTTGAGTCAGGACTCAGGACTCGGACATCCGGCTACCGGCCACCGGCCACCGGCTACGGAGTCGCAAAGCCCGCCTGAAGCCGAGCTGCGAGGGTCGATCCAACGAGGGGTTCATCGGCGGCAACAAAGAGCACCGTGGAATCGTCCAGCACGATGAGGGCAAAGGCGGCGCCCGGAGTGAAGGTGGTACCACCCGGGGCGGTCAAACCGGTTCCGACGGCCATCCGCGCTCTGACCGAGACCGCGAGGGTGGCGGCCAACTCCTGGGCATCACGTGGAGTGTCTCCAACGTATAGGTAGGCGAACGCAACATCGCTCCCGTTCCAATAGATCCGATAATCGTCGCCGCCCCATCCAGTGGCGGCGACGATGGCTTCACCAGGATCGACCCCGTCGAGCAGGTACAACTCCAGATTCCACTCGCCCCATTCGCCCTCTTCGACCACCTCATACCCGTCCAGCGCCACATCGGGTAGTGCGACCGGACGCGGTGGCTGCCGGGTGAAGTAGGAGCCTGGGTGGATGATGTGCTCGGAGGTAGTCGGCAGCAATGTGTATGCCTGATTCAAGCCCGAGACCCCGAGATCGGTGATCATCCGATCGACGAAAGCGAACCCGGCTTCGTAGGGCCAAGTGAGATCTTCTGCGAACCATGGAGGGAGAGAATCGGCGACGGTCGTGTCCGCCGCCAGTGACTCCTGAACCGCCTGCACCTGCTCCGAAGTTGGAAGCGTCTGCATGTACACCAGTTGAAAGTAGGTGGCGTCGCCTTCGGCCAACGCCTGGATCGCCGCCGCCTCCTGATACCGCTCCTGATCGACCAGCGAGTCGAGCTTGGTCGCAAAGTCGAAATGTTGATCGGTCAAGGCGTGGATCAATTCGTGGACGATGATCGTCTTCGCCAACGGCCCGAGAGCCTCGTCCCCCGAAATCACCATCTCGAGGGTGTCGTTGTCGTAATAGCCACCGACTGCCTCGGCGTAGAGATCGGTGTAGGACTGGAGCAGGTCCACAGATCCGTCCAGCAGGCCCAGCAATTCGAACAGACGCTGGGTGACGAGGGTCTCCTCGGGATCGAGGTCCTCCTCCAACTGCAGCCGAATCCGATCGGCCAGCTCATCGGACGACACGATCTTGATCAAGGGGTCCACTACAAAGTTGAGACCGCGGACATCCTCAGCCGCCGCCACCAGCAATGCCAGTTCCTCTTCGGCGTCGGCGACAGGTGGCGACTCGTCACCGCACGCCGCGACTACGAGTATTCCGGCGAGGAGGATCGGCACGAACCGGCGCATCGGCAGAGTTTAGGAAAGAGTCGGACTCCTGCCGCAGCAATTGCCGGGAGCCTTTCTGACCATTTCGGCGATAGCACTAAAGATTTGGCTGCCGATGTGACGAAATCAACGGTATCAACGAGGAACCATCGGAGAAATACATGCCGCGCTCGATCAAGATGATCGCCATGACTGCCGCCCTACTTCTGGTGGTAGGGGTCGCACCGGCCTACGCCGACGAGGACACGACCGATACGACCGAGGCTCCCGACATCGAGGCCGTCGAAAGTGACGAGGAGTCAGAGGGCTCTCACATCAACGGGAAGACGCTCGTTCTCTTTGGCAAGGGCTTCGACTTCAGCAAGAGTTCGGCGCTGGGGGAACTGATCGAAGATTTCGGCGACACGGGCGATGGCACCTTCGACTGGGGCGCTTTCGATGAGTGGATCGCGGCAGGATTCGATTCGTGGACGTTGGCAGGAGAACCTTCTGACGATCCACTCGCCCTCTTCGGCTCTCTCTCCCAAGAACAATCCGAAGTCATCGCGAATTTCGCAGCCAATCCGCCGAAGAACTTCGGAGCGTTTGTCTCGGCACTCAGAAAGCACCACGGACGTAACGAGAATTCACCCGTCTACGCCGCGGCCGAGGACGGCGAAACCAAGAAGGGCAAGAAGTCCGACAACGCCGGCACCGACGGCGACGATGGCGACACCTTCGATGCCGAAGATGGCGGCGATGAGTTCTCCGGCAAGGACAAGAACTCAGACCACCCCGGCAAGGGTAAAAACTCAGACCACCCCGGCAAGGGTAAGAAGCCGGGCGGCAACAACAAGGGCGGCAAGAAGAACAACGGCTGATCTTCAAGAACAACGGCTGATCTTCGCCAAATAGGCGTGAGAGGGACCCGCTCAGGGTCCTTCTTCGCGTGAGGACGCCTTCCCGGTTGACCACCGCCAGCCACTTCTGCTATCAACGTCGTAGAACCAGGGGTAGGGCATTGGCTGGTGGACGATCGATCACGGTCTACGGCACGGTGATGGGCACGCGCCTCGAAGGGCACACCACGATCCACCGTATCGAAGCGACCGGACCCTCGGGGGAACGCCTGGATCTGCAGGTGGTGGCTCGTAAGCGTCGGCGCGGAGCAGTCCAAGTGATCTGGGACCCAGATGGGTTCGCCGAATCCCGTTTCCCGCTCGAGATGCCTTGGCCGACCATCGGCCTGGCGCTCGGCATCATCTCTCTCATCGTTGGCGGTGGCTGGCTACTCATCGTATAGCCCCGCTAGACCGGCGGAGGGCTGTGTGTGTCGCGCGAAGCGGGGTCCCGAGGCCACGGGTCGACCTACAATCTCCGAACCTTCGGGGGTGTAGCTCAGCTCGGCAGAGCACTACGTTCGCAACGTAGGGGTCAGGGGTTCAAATCCCCTCACCTCCACCGCAGAGAATCCCTTGCGCCGCAAGGGATTCTCGTTATTTCGGGACTGCAGGGTCAGAGACCTGATGCGCGCTCCGTGCGCGTTTCGTGCGCGATCGCGCCGAGCACCAGCTCCTCGAGGCGGTCCGCCGCCTCCTCGTCGAGGGGTTCATACAGGTGCCCGTAGATGTCGAGGGTCGTCTTGATCGAGCTGTGACCGAGCCTTGTCTGGAGCAGCTTCGGGTGCGTGTTCACGGCGATGAGCAGTGCCCCATGTGTATGCCTCAAGTCGTGGAACCGACACGGCTCACCAACTGAGGCCTTGACTGCAGGAATCCAGAAACGCTGTCGGAAACTACGGCGTCGCAGTGGACCGCCCTCCGGCGACGTGAATACACGATCCGTAGCGTCGCGGGACGGAGCAGCCAGGTGGCGAGCCAGGTCGTCAACGAGGGAGGCCGGCAGGGCGATTGTTCGCCGGGCAGCTGTGGTCTTCGGTTCCGTCTCTCTGAGTTCGCCGCGGACCTCGGTGAGGGACCGCGTGATCGTGAGGCGCCGTCGGAGCAGGTTGAGATCTCCGATCCGCAGTGCGGCGAGTTCACCGAATCGAGCGCCGGTCAAGCCCGCGGTGAGGATGAGCACGCGGAAGCGAGGGTCGATCACATCGGCGAGGACATGCAGCTCGGCGATGGAGAGGAAGCGCATCTCGCGTTGCGAACGCTTCGGGAGCTTCACTCCGCGGCACGGGGACCGGGCGAGCAACCCGGCCTCCACCGCAGCAGCGAACGACATCGACAGCAGCCCGTAGGCAAGCTGCACGGTCGCCGCCGCATACCCATCCCGGCTGAGCTTGGCGATCCAGCTCTGGACATCGGCCGGGGTGACTCCGCGAAGTTGACGCGATCCGAAGTGGGGCAGCACGAGGGAACGCAGATACGTGTCGTCTCGCTCCCGCGTCGAGTCCCGAAGGTGAAGCCGGGACTCGGCCCATCGCGCGGTCCAGTCCTCGAAGGTCACGGTTCCGGCGGATGGGTCGACCCATCCGCCGTGGTCGATTCTGGCGAGCTCCTGTCGTAACCATCGCTTGGCATCGACACAACGGTCCCAGGTTCTGGCCCGGGTACGCCCATCGGGTGTGCGGTACCGGGCTTGATACCTTCCTGAGCCGAGCTTTCGAATCCATCCAGCCATTCGTTCCTCTCCTGTCGTTGTCCCGAGTGTCGTCTCCTCTGCAGTTCGTTGCGCCGATCCGTGGGGTTCCGATCGCTCGGTTGTGTCGTTCTCTGTGCCATCGATCGGCCGGTGTTCGGGTTCGTCGGCCGGTCTGTGTCGTCGGGGGCAGGTCCTCACTGCCGTACCCCGGCGGTGTGACCCACACGTGTCCCCCCGCCAGCCCGGCGCTCAGGTCTCGAGTCGTTGGTCGAGCCATCGCTGGATGTCGGTCCACCGGTAGCGAAGACGCCTCCCGACCCGGAACCCGGTTGGACCCTCACCCCGGTACCGCCAGGCGTAGATGGTGGCGATGGGCACGTGGAGAAAGTCGGCGAGATCCTGAGCTGAGAGCAGCGGTTCGAGCTGGTACATCACCCGATCGTGGATGACAACCCTTTCATTTCGATCGCATTTCGTTATCAATTCGGCTGTTTGGCCTGGTCAGAGCCAAGTTCTAGGTAGTGGAATTCGGTGTCGGCAAGCAGGAACACATGTGCGTTGACAGGCCTGTTGCGCGCGGTTTGAAAGGGCTACTGATACTCAGCTGAAAGGGTTGTCGCGTCTAGTTGGCGGACATGGAACGCGCCAACAGTATCGGCCACGGCGAAGATTCTGCCGTCGACACCGATCCGTCTGTTCGGATGGGTCTTCTCTGGCCTGGTCACAGCGCACGAGCGGCATCGCCAACGGATGCGGACCGGACGCAGATCCAACAACCGCGCCCCACCCATCACCGCCTATCGACTCTCTCCGACCGCCAGTTCATCGACGAGTACCGAGCCGAAGCAACCGCGATCCATGTAGACCACGACAGAATCAACCGACAGATCCCCACCAGGATCCACAGCCTCCCGACCGACCGCCTTTCACGACACACGCATCTGCAACAAGTTGCCCAACACCGTGGCCGGGGTGTGTCGTGTTGAGTCTGGCCAAGGCAGCCAAGGACTATTACCTGCAGAAGCTGGGGGAGATCTCGCCGCGGGAGGACTACTACCTACGGGGCGGTCTAGCTACCGGTGGGTGGTGTGGGAGCGGCGCCGCTGAGCTGGGTCTCGAGGGCACGGTGAGCGCTGAGGGGCTGGTCCGACTCTTCGACGGTGAACATCCCGGGACCGGCGAACAGCTCGGTCGGTGTTTGCGGAAGGATGGGGTGGCGGCGTGGGATGTGACGTTCTCAGCGGACAAGTCGGTGTCGCTGTTGTGGGCAATCGGCGACGAGCAGACCCGCCGTCAGGTGCTGGGGGCCTTCGACGATGCGACATCGGCGGCGTTCGGATATTTGGAGTCCGTGGCTTCGTCAACGAGGGGCGCCGCCAAGACGCCGGTGCTGGATGACAACGGTGATCCGGTGCGCAACGAGAACGGCACCGCGAGGTTTCGGGTGGAGACGTGGCCGATTCGCACTGCTGGCTATGTGGCGGCGTCGTTTACCGAGTTCACGTCGCGGGCCGATGATCCTCAGCTGCACACCCATGTGGTGGTAGCCAACAAGGTCAAAGGTGTCGACGGGATATGGCGCAGCATCGACGGCAGGTTGTTGTATCGGCATCAGCTGGCGGCGGGTTACCTCCACGAAGCCGTCCTCAGACACGAGCTCACGCAACGGTTGGGGGTGCGGTGGCAGCCGGTACGAGAGGGTATGGCCGACATCGAAGGCTTCACCCGTCACCAGATCGAAGCCTTTTCCCGCCGCCGGCAACAGGCCGAGGAATGGCGCCAGCAGCAAGGCCTTCCAAACACTGCGGCGGCGCGCCAAGCAGCCGTGTTGGCCACCCGCAGCCCGAAGCAGGATCGTCGGCTCGAAGAGCTCGAAGTGGAGTGGCGGCAACGGGCAACCGAGATCGGCCTCACAGCCGAAGCGATGAGTCGGACGATGGACCGAAGCCGACACGTGGCCACGCCCGATCCTGAGGTTGTGACCCGACGACTGGCATCGGCTGAGGGCCTGACGAAGAAGGCCTCGACGTTCGGGCAAGCCGAGGTGATCAAGGAGATCGCCGCCTCTCTTGGCCAGGGAGGCACCCGGGCGAAGATTGAGGCACTCGCCGATAGGTTCCTGGCAGGTGAAGACATCATCCCGGTCCTACCACTCAGTGAACCCGGTCACCAGGCAGCCGACTCGGTCGACGTCCTAGATGTTGAGTTCACGGCGACGGTTCCGCGGCCGTTGCGGCGCCAGACAGGTGGCCTCTTCCCGGGGCCTGAGGAGCGCCGCTTCACCACTGCTGAGCTGCTCGGCACCGAGCACCGGATGATCGAACAGGCACTCGCCGGGATCGGCGCCGGTCGCTGGGTCGTACCCGGCCGTCTGGTCGAGGCGAGGCTGCGACGCCACCGGCAACTCACCGCAGGTCAACGCCAGATGCTGCGCCGGTTCGCCACGTCCGGCAACGCCGTTGATATCGGAGTCGGTCCGGCGGGCAGCGGCAAGACCGCGGTCATGGCGGCGATCAACCAACTCGCTTCGCTGACCGGCACCCCCATCTTGGGCGCGGCGCTCGCTGCCAGGGCCGCGGCCGGCCTCCAATCCGCGACCGGGATCCGGTCAACGACGCTGAGCCGACTCCTCACAGAGAACCGAGATGATGGAGGCATCTCTGGAGGAACCGTTGTCGTTGTTGACGAGGCTGGCATGGTCGGCACCCGCCAGCTCGCCGCCGTCTCCGACCTCGTCGAAAAGGCGCGAGGCAAGCTGATTCTGATCGGTGATGATCGTCAGCTGCCCGAGATCGACGCCGGTGGCCTGTTCCGGGCCCTCGCCAACCGGGTGCCCTCAATCGAACTGACCGACAACGTGCGTCAACGCCACCAGTGGGAACGCATCGCCCTCGCCCAGCTCCGAGACGGATCAACCGACCAAGCGGTCGAGGCATACCGCCAGCACAAGCGGCTCATCATCGGACAGGACCGAAACGACACGATGACACGGGCAGTCCAGGACTGGTACCGCCACATCACAGCCGTCGGTGACCTCACCAGCGCGTTACTCATCGCCCACGACAATGACACCGTCGCCGAACTCAACGAACGAGCTCGCAGCCACATTGCCGCATCAAGACGTCTCGACGGCCCGACGATCGAAGCCGGCGAACGGACCTTCCAGGCCGGCGACCGCATCCTGTGCCGCAACAACCAGGCCCGGCTTGGAGTGCTCAACGGTGACCTCGGAACCGTCATCGCCGCAGATTCGAATGCCGGCACCCTCACGGTTCGCCTCGACCGAGACCAAGAAACCCGGGAACTGGCTGCCTGGTACCTGGACCAGGGTCATGTCGACCACGGCTATGCCCTCACCGGACACAAAGCTCAAGGCGTCACCACCGGCCGCACCTTCACCGTCGTCGCCGGGCGCACCGACCGCCAATGGGCCTACGTCGCTATGAGCCGCGGCCGACAAGCCAACACCCTCTACCTCGCCGCCCCCGAACCCGGCGACCAGCAGTGCACCCATCTCACCCACCCCGAACCAAGAGACCCCCTCGACGCGCTGGCCGCGTCGCTTGACCGCAGCTCGACCCAAACCGCCGCCGTCGACCAAATCGCCGCATCACCCCCGCCAAGCACCGACGTCAACGACCGGGTCGCCTGGATCATCGCCCAGCGCCGCGCCGAACGCGGCCAACCCCAACGGAGGCCACCGAGAATCGAACTCGCCTCGGGCCGGTGACCACCGCCACCGAGCGTGACTCACCGGTGTCTACCGGGATGCAATCCTCGAGCGCTTCTGAGCAACCGTGACCCACCATCGCCGGATGCCGTTCTGTGCGGGATCTTCGAATCCGCCCTAGTTGTCGATGCGGTCAAAGACGAGAGGCACGCCGCTCCAGGCCTGCACCGCGATCAGGCATCATGCCCCGACATCGCCGAAGACTGCGACCCAATAGTCGGTGATGTGTTCGATCGCGGAGGTGTTGTCGCCGGGACCGCCCCAGCACCGCGACCCCACGCTCGACACCGCCCAACCTCTGGTGACTGCACGCTGGGGGAGGCGACGGTGAGGTCACCGGACTCTCAGCACCCATGTCGAAACTTGACCGGCTGGGGAGTTCCGTTTCAGCTCACGATCCCTTGATTGTGAGGGCCCCCTCATGTTGCCGCGTTCGGTTCTGTTCCAGGCAGCCGGTGACCATTCTGTGGCCCGGTGCGGTGGAAATTGATACTGCTATTCGGGCTTTCGTGCTGTGAGGATGCTGTTGGGGTTGTTCGGCAGCGGAATACGCTCGAAGTCAACGAACCCTGTTTCGGCCAGCCAGTTGCGGTACTCCTGTTCGGTATAGGCCTGTCCGTCGTCGTAGATGTTGAGAAACACGAGATTGAAGCTCACGGCTTCTTCGGGCGAAATCCGGGAGTCATCAAGTACCTGGGTGTACAAATGGATGACGCCGCCCGGTTCGAGAACATCGGCGACGTTCCGAAGAGTGGCGCGGACCTCATCTGGAGATAGCACCTGGGTGAGCTTGCTGGCCACGGCGACGTCGAACGAGCCAGTCAGACCATCGCGGACCACATCGGAAGTCACAATCTCTACTCGATCGACCGCATCGGCTTCCTCAACGAACCGCTTGGTGAACGGTGTAACCAACGCAAGGTCGACCACGGTCGCCCGCAACTGGGGATGGGATTCGGTGAGCGCGATGGCGAGACCGCCCGACCCACCTCCAACGTCGAGCAGAGAGCTGAGTGTCGAGAAGTCATGGTGCTCCATCAAGGTGGCCGCGACAGCGGCCGTACCCGAATGGGTCCCGCGAAGAAGCGCGCCAAGATCCTCTTCGGACATGGAGAAATAGTCCAATTTGGCCTGCGGTGCTCCGGCGCTGATCGTCGCCGCGGTCTTCAACGTCGCTTCCCACAGCATCGCCTCGAGTTCGTGTCCCCCACCCAGATAGGACGACTTGCCCTGAACCAGATACCTGTCCGCTTCGGGTGTGTTGGCGAACAGATCGCTCTCCACCGTCAACAGCCCCGCTACCACCAACGCATAGAGCAACGGTTGGAGTTTTGCGGCTTGCACACCGAGCGCATCAGAGATCTCTTCGACGGAGAGAGGACCGTCTTCGAGCGGAGTGAAGAGATCGAGTTGGGTGCCAGCGAGCATGGCGAACGAGGAATACACCGATTCGCTCAGCCGCGTGATGACTTCCGGAGGTTGTGCCTCGTCCAAGACCGATCCCACCTCTTCCAATAACCCATCGCTGTTTGCCAGACTTGCACAAGGTACCAGCGTCCCCCTATTCAACCAGCTGGCTCGGGTGCGGACCGAGACCCTCAGCACCCGAGCCCTACCCTCCGGGCTCATATAACATTGCCGCACGCTGGGGGATCCCAGAGTGGCTGGACTTGAGACAGCGAGAGTCGGTGTCACAGGCCGCTCAGAATGCCGGTTCTAGAACGCATCCCGATGCGTGTTCGACGGCAGGGTGACCGTCGTTCTGTGCGCTGGGCGTTTGTCCCTGAAGGGCCTTATTCGCATTTATGGCCGGTGACCTCTCGATCAGCCACATGCACGGCGGACAGAACGGCCTGATTCCTTAGCAATATCGTCGGCCCTCGGAGCCTTCCTGCTCAGCCTGGGCTTTCGGCTACCTTATGGAGGTAGTCGAGCGCTTCGTTGAGCACCGTGGCGAATGGGGCATGTTCCGCGGCAGGTGTTGGCGCGTCTCGTTCCGCATCGTGAAGCAACATTCGGGCCTCGGTCAGAGCATTTGCGGCTCGGGTGGCTTCGGCGGGTGGGTCGACGTAGTGGATCCGCTGGAGCTCGGCCTCCGCGGCGGTCTGGAACCGGACGGCCAGGTCGTTTCGACCATCGGCGAGTGCGATCCAACCGGCGAAACGAAGACCCCGCGCCATGTAGTCGGCACTTGGGTGACGGTCCCGGAGAATCTCCAGTCCCTCCATCAGAGATCGGGTCGCTTGGGAGAGGTCTCCCAGATCTAGTTGCGCCCTGCCGACGAGGATCATCGACTGGCCACGAGCCTGGTGCCAGACGGCGAGGGCAGCGTCACTGCTGACCTTGGCCTGGGCGAGAGCCTGGTCGGGCAGGCCCAGGGCGGTAAACACCCGTGCAAGGCCGAGCCGAGCCCTCAGAAGGTGTTGGCGATTGTCACCCGCTGCGATGGCGAGTTCGCGACAGTTCTCGAGGAGTCGAATGGACTCCTCGGGCTTTCCTCGGTAGAACGCCACCCAGCCTCGAATGTGAATGGCGGCGGCCGTTGCGACTGGGTCGTGGGTCCGGTCTGCGAATGTGGCGAGCACATCTGCCTGCTGCTCGGCCGCGGTGATGTTCCCCAGCTGCAGTTCGATCTCGGCCAGAATTTCACGCTTCGAATGGCCGCTCCAGTCTGAAGCTGACGCAGCTTCGGCGGCGGCGGCCATATCGTCCCTGGCACCCCGCAGGTCACCGTGACGCCAACGGGCGTGCCCGGCGAATTGGAGGGCATCGGCCGACGCGGCGACCTCACCCATCTCGGCGGCTGAGGCGCTGAGCGATCGGTACTCAGCCTCCCGAGCTTCGCTGCGGCCGCTGAGGTAGTCGATGGTGGCTGCCGTGATCTGCAGCCGCCACTGTTCGAACGATCCTTCGACGGCGTATTGGTTGACTCTGTCGACCCAGTGCGCTGCCTCGTCGAGGCGACGGCCGCGAACGTGATGATTGATGAGAGGCCCGACGAGGCCCGGGGTAAGTTCTGTGCGCCCGGCCTGAAGCGCCCAATCGGTTGCAGCCCGGAAGTCCTCGAGGGCGACGTTCCGCTCAACGCGGTTGGTTGGTTGGTTCGGGGCGTAGGGAAGAACCATGTCCCCGGCGTCGGCCACCAGGTACTCCGCATGAGCCAGGCGGACACTCTCGAGGTCGCCACCCTCGCGGAGATTGAACACGCCGAAGTCCCGCAAGGTCGGCAACATCCGATACTTGGTTGCTCGACCGGAAACGTCGGCGACGATCATCGATGCGTCCACCAGTGCCGCCAGCTCTGACGAGGGTGGGACACCGTCCCGGTCGGCACCGACCGTCAGGGCCGCTTCCCTGGAGAATCGCCCGGCGAACACGCTGAGCCGATCGAACAAC
>JACZWZ010000061.1 GCA_022571885.1 Acidobacteriota bacterium | reverse complement strand
CTTCGTGGGCGGTCGGCACGTCGACGGGCGCCAGGATTTCGCCGGTGTCGTTGCCGATTCGCCGTACACGCACCGATGTGCCTGAAATCGTGAACGATCGGTCGAAGACGATTGCCGCCTTCTCGCGAGCTCCGACGATGCGCCCGGTCTGTGCGTTGTAGAGCGTGATTACGGGTACCAGCAGCTCCCGTGGTGCCACATCCTGCGGCGTTATCGATGGACTCTCGTACCCGTTGTCGATGTGGACCATGAACGGCACGATGCACCTCGAGGCGGTCGGATCCGAGTTGTATGCCTCAGCCGATCCCGACAGTGCCTCCCACACATCGAGCAGAGTCCCTGCTCCCGAACCCTCCAGATAGATTCCGTCGACGACGTACACCGCGTTGCTACGATTCGCTCGCGGCGGCATCGATCGGGAGCCATTCGGACCACAGCTCCTCCAGGTGGTGAGCGCCCCAAGCCCGTCAGCAGCGCGGTGACAACCGCAAAAACAACTGTCAGGCGAGGTACACGATCAGACATGAATTGAGGCTAGTTGGGGACCACCGATCGCGGCCGAAGCGCTGCCAGCCGACATTCCAATCACGACCGTTCGCCGGTCGTAATTGGACGGAAGTCCTCTATGGGCAGGCCCCCAATGCCGATATCCTTTGAGCATGATTGCCAAAGCAACAACCACCAAGAACAAGGGGCAGTTTCAGGTTTCCTGGAGCACCGGCGGCACGATAAAGCGAGTCGAGATCGTCAGTCGCGATACCGGGCGGCGCACCGTGGGCACCGACTGGGCCAACTGGGACACCGCCTACCAGCAGGCCCTCCACCAGATGTTCCTGCCCCGGGCCAGCTGACCACGACCTGAGAGATACGCCAACCGAATGCCGGCGCATTTGCTCCGACGGTGGCTATCCGACCAGCACTACCTCAGCGACGACAGATCCGAGCGGACGATGATCCCGGTCACGCTCCCGGGCCAGTAGCCCACTTCGCCCATGACAACGCGATACTCGGCGGGTGACCCGGATCACCGCACTCCAAGGCGACATCACGACCCTCGACGTTGATGCGATCGTCAACGCCGCCAACACCAACCTGCAACACGGCGGCGGCGTGGCTCTGGCCATCTCCCGGGCCGGCGGGCCCATCATCCAAGACGCATCCGACGATTGGACGAGGGAGCACGGGCCACTGACATCCGGCACTGCGGCCGTCACCCCGGCGGGGGCCATGCCGGCCCGGATCATCATCCACGTTGCCGGACCGATGTTCCGAGACGGCCAGGACAACGAAGCGATGCTCCGCACCACAGTGACCGCGGCACTGGATGCCGCATCCGAGCGGTCGTGCCGCAGCTTGGCGCTCCCGGCGATTTCGGCGGGTATCTACGGGTATCCGCTCGATCAGGCGACCAAGGTGATCGTCTCGGCGACACAGGCTTGGTGCGAGCATCACCCGGACACGCTCGACCAGGTACTGCTGGTGGGATTCGATGCGAGGGTGACCGAGGCGTTCCGAGCCGCCCTCGGCTGATCGGCCGGCCACCGATTCCAAGGGGTGTTCCTCCAACGCCCCGGGGGGCTGTGCCGAAAGATGTGAGCAAACCGTGGCACCGGTGGGACCGCCAACCTTCGGCCGCTCGACCAGTCTCGAATGCTTGTCGGCACTAATCGGGCGCCGGTGCAGGACTGGTCTGCAAGCCGCGTTCCCGTTCTACCCTGTCGCCCGCACATGAGAACCCCGCCCACCATCGCACTCACCGCCCTGCTACTCGTCACCGCCGGGTGCTCTGATTCTGGATCGACCGACACGACCGCCGCGGCCGCCACATCGACCAGCACGACGACAACCACAACGTTGATCCCGACGACGAGCTCGTCCACCACCACCCCCGAAGCGACGACCACGACGACTACGACGGAGCCGGAAGAGACGACCACTACCTCAGAGGCCACCGACGAGACATCGACCACAACCACCACCCGCGTCGAGGCGACCACGACCACGACCACCGAGCCACCGGACGACGCCGATCCGAACTTGGTTCCCTGGGCCGGGTTGTTCCGCCAGCCAACGGCGTTCAACGGGTTCCTCGACTTCCAGTCCAACGGTGTCATACGCGCCGGGACCAGCATCGACAACCTCGATATCACCGGGCGCTGGGATTACGACAACGAAGAGGACGAATTCATCTTCTTCGACTTCGACTTCGGTGCAGGATGCAATGGGTCCGAGGGGCGCTACGCCCTGGAGACCGCCTTTGGAGGGGGACGACGGATCCTGCTGGTGGAGGATCCCTGCGAAGACCGCGTGAATTTCATCACCCAGCCCGGCTCAAGCTGCCAGTGCTTCCTTTACAACCGGGTGGAGATCGCCGACGACTAGGCCGGCCGACTCCCCTCACCAGCGCACGTCGCGCACCGGAGACCCGGCATCCCGGGAATCAGTGGTCGATGCCTGGGCCTGGAACAAAGGTTGACGCGGCCTCGAGCGAGCAAGCTGGTGGAGGGATCCGATCCGAGCCTCGGCCATGACAAGCGGAACCCCCCACCAATCGGCCTGCGGCCGATTGGCTCCCCCCAAAGGGGAGAGTGATCCGACCCTCAGACCGGCGAGCACCAAATGTGAGAGATCCCCCAAGAGGGAGAGTGATCAGACCCGCTCCAATCGGCGACCGACCGATTCCTCCACAAGGGGGAGTGATCAGCCGGCTTGGCTGGTGTCGCCCAGGGTTGCCGTGAGGACCAACTCCTCACCATTGCGCAGAATCGTCAGTTCGACCACATCGTTGGGAGCCCGCTCGATTATCCGCACCCGGAGGTCGGCGGATTTGGTCAGGGAACGCCCGTCGACTGCGGTGATGATGTCGCCCAGTTGGATTCCGGCTGCTTCTGCGCCGGAGCCGGGCACGACTTCTTCGACACGAGCACCGGGGTTGTCGCCGGCGGCGTCAGTCACTCCGACACCCAGGAAGGCAAGCTGGACTTCCTCGCCGGCGACGATCTGCTCGGCTACCACGAAGGCGAGATCGATGGCGATCGCAAAGCCGACTCCGGCGTTGTCACCCGACTCGGTGAAGATGATGTCGTTGATCCCGATCACTCGACCATCGGAGTCGACCAGTGGACCACCCGAGTTTCCCGGATTGATGGCGGCATCGGTCTGGACCATCGTCACGCCGCGGACCACCCGATCAACCGCACTGACGATCCCTGCGGTGACAGTTTGGGCGAACCCGAAGGGACTACCCAGCGCCACCGCAAGTTGGCCTACCTGGGTGCTGGCACCAAGAGCCAAGAGGGCGATCGGGAGATCGTCGGAGGCCGGAATCATCACCACTGCGATGTCGGTGAGCTCATGGAACCCGAGCACGGTACCGGTGAGGGTGCGCCCGTCGTAAAGCCGGACGAGCACCTCGGTTTGACCCTCGACCACGTGGTGGGCAGTGAGGATGAGCCCCTCGGTGGAATACAGGACTCCTGCACCGAGAGCGTCCGCCGTCTCGATCTGCACCACCGCAGGGCCTACTGCTGCCGCGATCGCAGCCACCGGTTCGACCGTGTCGGGAAAATCGAGCATCGTGATCTGGGTGGCAATCGTCGTCGGCGTCGCCCCGGCCGTGGTAGTAGTCGTCGAAGTAGCCTCGAACAAGGCTTCTTCGAGGGCGGATATCCGATCCTCATTCGATGAGATCGCGTCCCGGGTCTGGCGCGGCGCGCATGCCGACACGGTCAGCAGCAAGACGACGACGAGGGCTGTTCTTCGGAGGGTCACGGGGTGCAACAGTAGAGTGATCGATCACCTAATCGGCGCAGATCGAATGAGAATTCTCTGAGATTGTTGAGGACGTCGGCGATGAGTCGGACCTCTCGGCGACGGGCATGGCCCTTGTCTAATGGCTCAGCGCGGTGTCTTGGGACCACAGCCCCGAGGCCTCCGAATTCCGGCCTATCGGTCGAGTTTCTCAGAATTGGAGCACGGCCGACGACCAGTGAAATCCTGCTCCGAAAGCGGTGAGGACCACCAGGTCACCTGGTTTGATCCGACCTTCGTGATGGGCCTCAGACATCGCGAGGGGGACCGTCGCCGATCCGGTGTTTCCATATCTATCCACGTTGACATACACCAGGTCCTCATCGAGCCCGAGCTTGTGGCGGACCGCATCGATGATCCGCAGGTTGGCCTGGTGTGGGATCACCAACGCCACCTCATCCTTTCGCCGACCCGCCCGCTCCAGCACGATCTCGGACGACGCAGCCATCCGCCTCACGGCCTGGCGAAACACCTCGCGGCCGTTCATGGCGATCTCGTGGTGGCCGTCCTTCTGGGCCTCCTCGAGCGAGAAGGGACGGCGAGTGCCCCCGGTCTCCAAGCCGAGAATGTCGGAGTATTGGCCGTCGGTGCCGGCATCAAACGACAGCAGCTCCGCCTTAACCAAATCACCCTCACCGATCACCACTGCACCTGCCCCGTCGCCGAAGAGGACCGCAGTACTGCGGTCCGTCCAGTCCATCAGCCGCGAAATGAGTTCGACTCCCACCACCAGGACCTTTTTCGGTGTGGCCTGCACCCGAGTCTTGGCGATATCGAGAGCGAGCACGAACCCTGCACAGCCTGACCCGCCGAGATCGAATGCCGTCACCTCGCCCGCACCCAACCGGTGCTGGAGGTGAGCCGCCGTGTCCGGGGTGTAGACCTCCGGAGTGTCGGTGGCCACGATTATCTCGTCGAGATCGTCGGCGGTGAGACCGGCATCGCTAATCGCCTGCTCCGCCGCGGCCGCCGCCAGGTCCAGCGTCGATTCGGAGTCGTCGGCGAAGCGACGCTCCTTGATGCCGGAGCGAGACGTGATCCACTCGTCGTCGGTGTCGAGCAACTCTGCCCAGTCGTCGTTGGTCATGACCCGCGACGGCACGTACGAGCCGAATCCAAGAATGCCGATCCCTGCCACGAGTGTGATCCCCTCCGTAGGTGGCCCGAGGGTAGGCGCGGCGACGAGTCGGCGTATATCCGGGCGGCTCCCCCCACACCCAACAGGCAGTTCACGCTGTGATCAGGCGCCGAGGAAGCCGGTCACCCGTGCCATCGGATCCCGATCATCAGTCCTGCGGCTGATCACCACCCTGGTCCGAGTCGCTCGAGCCATCGGAAGTTCCATCGCCCGTCGAGCCGCTTGGCGTATCCATGTCGGATTCGAATAGCTCGGGATGGTCGGCTGCGTAGTCGAGCAACGCATCGAGTTCGGCAAACGTGAGTGTGTCGCGACCGTCGTCGAGGATCTCGGTGACGAGCACCCGTATGTCATCGGGCAGCGCTTCGATGTCGAAGGCGGCGGTGCCGACCACGAGCAGCAGATCGACCACCTGGGGTGGCCAGTCGGCGGCGCCCACGAAAGCGACGGCGGCGTCCTGGGAAGGCGCGTCGGCGATCGCAGCATCACTCGGAGCCTGGTCGGTGGCCTGATCACTGGGCAGGTCGGTGATGGTGTCCCCGTCTACAAAGGGTTCCACGGCGAGGGCTACCAGCGCCACGGTCATCGTGGCCAGGATTGCCACCGCGATAATGAGTGAGCGTCGCATTGTCATTCCTTTCTGCAGCGTTCTCCTTGTAAGACGCCGCAGAAGCCGTGGATTCGACGGGCCAAGACCGAAAGCTCCGCCCAGCAGGGGTACGTCTCCCTAGTCGGAGCTGCGGGTCCAGGCGGGTCCGCCGTGGAACGACCGCACCGTCAGAACCACGAAGAAGAACGCCACCGGTGTCACGGCGATCGTTGCCGAACCGGCGGTATCGGCGTGATAGGAGATGAGGAGTCCGATCACAACGGAAGCAACACCGATCAGAGCAGCCGTGACCATCATCGCCGGGACCCGACGCACCAGGAGTGCCGCAGTAGCCGGCGGACCCACCAGCATGCCGAAGACCAGGAGCGTTCCCACCGTCTGGAACGATCCGACGATTCCGAGCGTGATGAGCCCCAGCAACACCGCGTGGGCCAGACCGGGACGAAGGCCCAGCAGAGTCGCCTTCTGCTCGTTGAACGCCAGGACGAGGAAGTGCCGGTACAAGAAGAGGCTTGCCGCGATGACGACCGCAGTCACCACAGCCAGGACGACGATGTCACCCATCGTCACACCCAGAGCGTCACCGAACAGGATCGAGGTGAGGCTGCCGGTAAAGGAATCCGACTTGGAGATGAGAATCACCCCGAGGCCGAGCATTCCCACGAACAGCAATCCGATTCCGGTGTCTTCCGAGAAGGCCGTCTGGCGATGAACCAGGTTGATCCCCCCGATCATCACCACCGCGGCGATGCCGGCCCCGACCATGAGATCGAAGTCGAGCAGGACCGCGAGTGCGATGCCGGGCACGACACCATGCACCAGAGCATCTCCAAAGAAGGTCAGCCCCCGGATCACAACCCAAGTCCCCACGACCGCGAGCGCGATGGCGGCAAGCGATCCTCCGATCAGCGCCCGCTGCTGGAGCCCCAACTCGAACGGTTCGGTGAGCCACTCCATCAGTCGAGCGCCTCTGCGATGAGCGCGGCATCGGTTCGCATCATGTCGATGTAGGTCTCTGCCCCCGACCCGGGACCCCCGAGCGAACCGACGAAGAGCCGAACGACTGCAACGGCAGCGCCCACCTCCGCCGCCACTGCATCCACCAGGACGGCGGATTCCGTCGACTCGGTGAAGATCGCCGACACACCGAGGCGCTCAATAGTCGAGACCAACTCGGCCAGTTCGGCGCTACTCGGCGCCGCCAATGTCGAACCGCCGGGGATGACGACACCGGCCACCTCGAATCCATAGCCATCGGCGAAGTACGCCAGCGAATCATGATTGGTCACCAGCACCCGACTGGTCACGCCAGCGAGTGTCCGCTCGATCTCGACGTCCAGGGACTCGAGTGCGGCGATATAGGCGTCGGCGTTCGCCGGCCAGGGGCCGTCGGGGTCGAGAATCTCCAATTCGGCGGAGATGAGCCGAGCCGCGATGGCCATACGACCGGGGTCCATCCATACGTGAGGATCGAGGTCGTCGGGCTCGCCGCCGCCCGTGCCGGATCCGAAGGGGATCGGATCGAGGTGATCGGCAACTCGAAGTACCAGAGTGCCGTCGGCTTCGAGAGACGAGAGAACGTCATCCAGACCTTCCTCGAGCCCGAGACCGTTGGCGACGACGAGATCGGCGCGCCCCAGCTCGGTGATCTGGCGGGATGAGGCTCGGAACTCATGCGGATCTGCTCCGATGGGGAGCAGGACGTCTACGACGGCTCGTCCTCCGGTCACCCTGGTCACGACATCGCCGAGGATCGTCGTGGTGGCAACGATCCTCAGACCCTCGGCCCCGGACTTCGCACCGGAACATGCCGACATCGTCAATAGCAGCGCCATCAGCAACACTCCGGCGGACTTGAGTCTCATCTTGATAATGATAACCGTTCTCAGTAGGGTGCTGTCAAGACAGTAGGAGATTCACCATCTCGCAGATAGTCGACCAGATCGCAGACCGGCTAGGAGCCGACATCCGCCTCACCCGGGGACGACGAGAGGTCGTCGACGCCCTGACCCGAGCCCGCGGACCGCTATCCGCCGCCGAGATCCACCTCAGTCTCGACGGCGGAGTTCCTCTCTCGTCGATCTACCGAACCCTCACCGTGCTCACCGACGCCGAAGTGGTCGCCCTCCATCGCAGCCGCGACGGAGTGACCCGATATGAATTGGCCGAGCCACTGCAACACCACCATCACCATCTGGTCTGCGTCGAATGCGGCAGGATCGAGGATGTCCAGTTCGACGAACCGGCCGAGATTGTCGTCCATGAAATAGTCTCCAGAGTCGCCTCCGGACGCGGCTTCAGAGCGGTCAGCCACACCCTCGAGATCGAGGGCAGCTGCGAGCGATGCCCGTGACGGCGGCGATCACCGCCAGCGACCTCGTCCTCTCCTACGGACCGGCGACCGCCGTCACCAGGTCCTCCTTCGAGATCCCCCGCGCCTCGCTCACCGCCATCATCGGACCAAACGGTTCCGGCAAATCCACGGTGCTCGGCGGCATCGCCGGACTGGTGGTTCCGGCCGCGGGAACGGTCACGATCCACGACGAAGCTCGGATCGCATATGTATTGCAAGCTACCAAGGTGAACGAAGCGCTTCCGGTGACGGTGCGTGAGGTGGTTGGGATGGGGCGTTACCCGTCCCTCGGAAGGTTCCAACGGTTGCAGGCCCGCGATAGGAAGATCGTCGACGCGGCCATGGAAGATCTCGACATCACCGACCTCGCCGGCCGGCATCTGCACCAGCTGTCGGGCGGCCAGCGGCAACGGGTGTTCCTGGCCCAGGGGATCGCCCAGGACCACGAAATCCTGCTGCTCGATGAGCCCCTCACCGGACTCGACATCACGTCTGCCCCAGCGATCGACGTGGTCATTCACCACTCCACCGGCGACGGGTGCACTGTGGTTCTGACCACCCATGACCTGACGGCGGCCCGGGCGGCCGACCATGTGCTGCTCATGTCCGGCAGGGTTGTGGCGGCCGGACCCCCCGATGAGGTCTTGACACCGGAGAATCTCAGGGCGGCCTACGGGCACAGCCTGATGCACCTCGACACCACCGACGACCAGCTGTTCATCGACGACCCGGCGCACGTCCCCGTTTCGGGACGCCACGTCCACCGCGAGCGCACCATCCATGTGGAAGGCGCCGAGAGCGAGCTCCACGGCGGCTAGCGGCACTCAATCGAACGGCGCCGCTCCCAGGAGAGCAGCCATCGCGCACGCCGCCAACCGGTCACTGAGCGAGCACTACGACGATCGTTGCCGTCGCCCGTGCCGCAGTCGGCGGCCACACAAACCAGGTCGCAACCGCAGCACAGGAAGCATCCGGGCAGGTCTAAGACCGAGACCACCGACCGAGGGAGGCCGCCCATGCCGATACGTTCGACCCAGCATGGGACTCGACCCCCGCTCGGGACGTACGCTCGGACGACACCGAAACACACGCCCGTCTCGAAGGTGTCTCAACCCGGAGCAGTGTCATCCAAACCAGGCGGTCATGCCCGCCGGCGGAGCCCGCCCGTTCATCGTCGGCGGGGTCGAGTACGGACTACGGTGGCTGGTGATCATGTCGTTGCCCACGCCGATGACGAGATTGCGTGCTCTCAGACCTGTACCCATCTTCCGCGGTCTGACCAAGGAGGCTCTCTTCGAGGTGGCGCAAATGACCACCGAGGTCACCTATCCCTCCGGCGAAGCTGTGGTGCGGGAAGGAGATCCCGGCGATGCCCTGTACATCATCGTCGAAGGCACCGTCGAGGTAGACGCCGGAGGCCGGGTGGTCGCACGAATGGCTGCAGGCGACTTCTTCGGCGAGATCTCGCTCTTCGACGGAGAGCCGCGCAGCGCCACCGTCGTCGCGGTCGACGAGGTGGTGCTGCTCAAACTCAAATCGTCGGACTTCGAGAAACTGCTGACGATTCAATACATCGCGCGGAGCGCACTCGAAAGCCTCGCCAAGAGATTCCGGGCGGCCCAAGGGTCGAAGATGCCATAGAGGTGGTCACATGCTGATGAACAACAGCCGGGAGCCAAATGGCAGCACATCAGACGTCCACGCCACTAGACGGCGCCTCTAAGCAGCGGCGACGGAAGCCGGGCCCTCGCCCTGCAAAGCGCCCTCGGCAGGATTCGAACCTGTGGCAGCCGCTTTGGAAAATCGATGCGAACACCGGCGCCTCAGGGTCTCTAGAGCGGATTCACCATGTCAGTCGATCCCCACGATCTCCCAAGTGCCGACGAACACGAATTGGCGTATTGGTTGATGACGTCAGGGATAAGGTCGGGATCCGGCCCTCGCCTTCCCCACGACGCCAGCGCCGACATCGAACCGGACAACGAGCGCAAAGAAGCGATTCGAGTCGAGTTGAAACGTCGCGGTTACTCGGAAGGGGAGGTGCAGCAAATCGAGTCGGGCAAGTGGGAAATGCTCGACGGAAGAAGCACGAATTGAGCGAGCACAGGGTGAGCACGACATGGGAGACGGACACCGAAATGGCAGTACGGGACGCCCCTGAGCGCCCACCCCCCGGGCTACGCTGCAGCCGTGATCTGGGAAACCCGTTTCGGATCTATCACGTTGTTCGCCATCGAGGACGGCTGGTTCCATGTGCAGCCCACCGAATGGTTCCCAGAGTCAGATCCGAGCATCTGGCGGACTCACGCCGACTACCTCACTACCGATGGCCGATTGCGTCTGAGCATGGGGTGTTTCCTGCTCGCCGGCCCCGACCATTGGGTCTTGGTCGACAGCGGTCGCGGCGGTCCGCCTCTAGCAACGAACGAGTCGGGGACCGGCCAATTGCCAGCCGCGCTCAGAACGCTGAGTGTTGATCCCGCCGACGTCCGAACGGTGATCCACACGCACCTTCACATTGATCATTTCGGTGGCAACCTCACTCTCGACCGTCAACTCGTTTTCCCCAACGCCCAGTTCTATGTTCACCGACGGGAGTTGGACTACTGGACCACCGGGCCTCAGCGCGCCACGAGCGGTGTCAGCGAACAGCTTGCGCCGATCATCGACGCCGGTCGGCTACAACTGGTGGACAGGGACACCGAGGTGGTCTCAGGGATCACCATGGTCGAAACTCAGGGCCACACTCCCGGGCATATGTCCGTCGCAGCGATGTCGGAGGGGCAGCGAACCTTTATCACCGGCGACGTCACACATCACCCCCTGCAAGCTGAATACCCTGAGTGGAATAGTGTCCTGGATGTGAAGCCATCCACCGCTGCAGCCACTCGGCACCGAGTCTTCGACAGCCTGACCTCCGACACGCTGTTGGCGGCCGGCCACTACCCCCGACCGGGTCTGGGCCACGTTACGGAGGACGACACTCGGCGTCACTTCACGCCCATCGCTGCCGCTGCTCGAACCCAAACCTGAAGCCGCGTCTGCGCCTTCGATCAGCACCGGAGACACGGCTGCGATCAGCAGAGGTGATTTGAGGTCTCCCGACAGCGCATATCAGTCGGCGGGAAAGTAAACGGAGAAAGGTATCCGTCAGCGCCCTCGGCAGGATTCGAACCTGCGGCACCCGGTTTAGGAAACCGGTGCTCTATCCCCTGAGCTACGAGGGCACGTCCAGAGTGTAGAAACCGGCGACGCCCCCTCATCAAACTCTTACAAACGGTTTGCGTCGTCTTGATCTCGCCCCCCGATGGTGTTCCTGTCCGACCGAAGGGAACCGAAATGGGATGGCCGACCGTCACAGCCGACGTGAGACACGTGCTCGTCACATTGCTCGTCGCGATCTTCATGCTCACCGCATGCAGTCCACCGAGCACCACGACCGAACAGTCGACGACGACCGTGACCAACGCAGACGCCGAACCGGATCAGAGCGAAGAAGCCGAATCGGGTTCGACCACGACCGCTCCGACCAGCCAGCCCGGAAATTCGACGACGACGACTGTCGAAGAGTCGATGTCGACAACGACAACGGCGACCACCTTCGCAGCCCCGGACCTCGAAGAGGAACTGAGCGAATTCGAAGATCTCGAAGCGCTCCTCGACGAGTTGGACGACCTGCTCGCCGACCTTTGAGGAGCCTGATGAACAACGGACGTGGTTCAACAGACTCCGAAGCACCCAACCAAGGAGAAGTAATGAAGTCCCTGCGACGCATCACGATCGTGGCGCTCGTCATCGCTCTGGTAGCAATACCAACCGCTGCACTTGCGCTCGACGAGGCCACCACGCCGATTACTGAAACCGACCGTGCGGAGGCCGAACGAGCAACCACCGGCGAACGGCCCGAACACGACCTGAGCGAGATCAAAGCCAGAGCCTTGGAGCGGATCGACAAGCAACTCGAGGCCCTCGAGCGGCTTCGTTCCAAGATCGCCAAATCTCGCCACATCACCGATGACCACGCCACCCAGCTACTGCGTGACATCAGTACCGCAGCCGACGGGCTCAGCGAGCTCGCTCGCAAGATCGAAGCTGCAACCACTGTGGAAGAGTTGCGCCAGCTCATCGAGCACATCGACGATTACAAGATCGGGCAGGTTCTGGCGCCGAAGACCAGCCAGGTCATAGGTTCCGACAGCCTCGTGTACGCCACCGGCAAGCTGGAACGGTTCTCCGCCAAGCTGAGCGAAATCACCGCTCGCTTCGAGGAAGCCGGATTCGATGTCGACGAGGCTTGGCGCCTTCTCGAGAAGATGGACGCCAACATCGCCGAGGGATACCGCCTGGCAAGCCCGGTGGCCGGAAACGTCATCGGTCTGCAGGCTGCCGATTGGCCGGACCCGGCCGAGTCGGTGCTGAGCGCTGGACGGGCCGATCTGAGGGCGGCCGGCAACAGCGTCAAGGCCGCTCACGGCGACGGCGTCGACGTCGTCCACTTCCTCCGGGGACTGCTCGAAGGAAGCGACCCGGCGTTCGATATCGCCCGCACCGACCCCGCCACCGGCTGACCGCACTCCCCTCTGAGCCAAGCGCGTCGTGATCCCCGGGCCGCCCGGGGATCAGGCGCGTCTGGGTCTCGGCGACAATCTGGCGCCTGTCGCGACTAGAAGGAGTGGAGCGCCGACACCAGGCGCTCGACCGTGTCCTCACCGGTATGGAGGTGTGCCGATACCCGCAAGAAAACGTCGTCACTGTGGCGGCGGGTGGCCGCTGCCACCACAACACCGAACTCGTCGTTGAGTCGGCGCTGAAACTCCCCAGCCGCCTGGCGGGGTTCACTCGATCCCCGCCAGCGCGCCGGCAAAACGAAGGAGACCATGGAGCCGGTCAGGTCGGGAGAACCCGTCGGGGTCAGGCCAAACTCTTCCACCAGACGATCCCGCATGTGAAGCGCAACATCGTGGTTTCGATCCCGTATCGCAGGCCAGCCTCCATCGAGCATCCCACCCACGACCTCGATCGCGGTGGGAACGGACAAGAAGGGTGTCGGATCGGCGGTGCCGGTCCAGTCGAACATGTCTCGAAAGCGCACATCGCCGGTGCCGCCGTAACCGGCGCCGTGGCTGATGACCAAGGGGCTCCCGTACTGTCGCCACTCCCGACTTGCAGACAGGAATCCGGCTCCCTTGGGGGCGCACACCCACTTGTGCCAGTTGGCGGCATACCCAAGGGCACCAATGGCATCGATTTCGAGCGCCAGCTGGCCCGGAGCGTGAGCACCGTCCACGATCGTCCCGACGTCGAGCGCGGCGAGATCGGACACGATCTCCTCCACCGGTAACACCAGCGACGTCGGGCTTGTGATGTGGTCTACCACAGCGATGCGAGTTTTGGCTGTGACGGCGTCCAACACCGAAGTCCGCAGCTCCTGGGTATCGGTGGCCGGTACCGGGAGCCGGGCAAACCTGACCGAAGCACCCCGGCGGGCTGCGATGTGCTCGGCCGCCAGATTGCATGCTTCGTAGCCATGATCGGTCATCAGGATCTCGTCACCGGCTTCAAGTGGAACACTCCTCAGCAGGGTGTTGACGCCAGCGGTGGCATTTGCAAGAAATGCGAAACCGTTGGGAGCTGTTCCGACGAAATCGGCGGCACGCAGCCGGGCATCGCTCAGGAGCTCGGTCACTTCGAAGGCAAAGAACTGAACCGGGTTGGCCTCCATTCGGTCCCGCAGCCGACGCTGTTCGGCAAGCACCTTCACCGGAGACGCCCCGAACGAGCCGTGGTTGAGGAACGCAATCTTGGGATCCAGCCCCCAGTCGCTCATGGTCGCCATGGGGCGTCGTATGTCGCCGACCGAAGTTGAAGTGTGTTGGACTCGATTTCCAGCGCGACAACTGGAGCATCGAGGTCCCTGCTGTCCATGATGAACACTTCGGTGTCGAGTGTCTCAGCCAAGCGAGCCGCCTCCTGTGACACCCACTCTGGCAGCACGCCACCTCGAAGTGCCGCCGCAGCCGCGTGGTCACGCAGTTCTTGCCGCCATTTAGTGGAGCCGGGGCCATCTCGAACTCCTCGGCGGATCCGCACTCTTCGGACACCCGCGCGATCAATGAGGGCCATTCGGCCCTAGCTGAAGCCGATTTGCATGCATTATGATTCGCTTGTGAAATAAATCACAAAGTCCAACGGTTCATGAAGTAGATGAAGAGGAACAGCATGAAAGACATGAAGAGGAACGGGATGAAAAGGGCCTGGATTCTGGTTGCGGCGCTGTCCCTGGTGGCCGCGGCGTGCTCAGAGAGCACCGGGACCGCACCGGCGACAACCACGACGACAGAAGTTCCCCATGAGGACGACGGTCACGACGACGGCGGGACCCATGAGGAAGAGCCGATGGTGGACGGCGATTCCTACCCGGTAGCCATCGGGGAAGTCACCTCGGAGTACGAGGTCACGCTGACCGAGTTCTCCTTCGGCGGCGACTCGCTCGACCTGACGCCTGGCGAGACGGTGCGCTTCATTCTCACCAACAACGGGGCCGTCGAGCACGAGTTCCGACTCACCACCGAGGAGGAGGCAGCCGAGCACCTCGAAGGAGGACACGGCACCCACGGCGAGGAGACCGGAGACATCCTGGTGATGGTCCCCCCCGGAATGATGCGGATGGTCGAGATGACGCTCCCCGCAGACGCGGCGTTTGACCTGGTCGCCTGCCTGATTCCCGGCCACTACGAGGCAGGGATGTTTGGTATCGTCGAGTAGCCCCTCCCTCTCTCGGCGGAACGCACGAGGCCTCCTTCACCGGGGGCTTCGTCGCGTCTGAGCCAACAACAGGGAGCACGACCTCGAGGAGGGACCGTGTCGGACGGCCGCCGCTTCATGGCCCCCGACGCCGCCTGCAACACCCGCCTTTACCGTGGACCGGCTACTGCGGCCTGCCCGCGCAGGGAAACCGATCACCCAAGCCATGGCCGCTGCCGTCTTCATGGCGACATGGCCGGCTCGAATCAAGACGGGGTCGACGGCCCCCCGATCTCTTCATAGGCTTTCGTGGCTCCGGTGTTCGGCGTCGAGCCGGCCTACCTGTTCGACTTCTTGCTCTGCGCCTTCAGTCGGATATCGACTACCGATCGGACGTCGTCCCAGCCGCCGGTGTCCGTCTTCGCCTTGTTGGCTGCTGCTATCGCCAGGCCGATCCCGAGGAACCCGAACAAGGCCAGCATGAAGGTGCCGAGCCGTTTTGTCTCGACACAGGTGGTGAAGTCTTCGCTCGAGGTGAAGTTCCGCGGACAGGCGAGCACCCGGATAGCACCCGCCACCGGAGCAACGAAGCCCTCCTCGGGAGTCAGACACGAAGCAGATCCGGCCTCGGGCTGGTAGGTACCCGGCGAGCACTTCAGCTGGCCCGTCGCCGCCGCAGCCGGAACGAAGCGCCCCGGCCAAGCGTCGTCGCAATCGGACATTCCTTCGTCGGGCTGGAATGTCCCGACCGGGCAGGCTACTTCTGTCGTCGCCGCCGGCTCGGCGACGAACCAACCGGCGCTCGCCGCAAGGCACTCGGATTGGCCGACCGAAGGCTGGTACCGACCCGGTCGGCACGGAGTCTGCTCGACCGACCCAGAAGTCGGCACCCGATGGCCGGGATCGGCCAGCAGGCATTCCGTCCTGCCTGATTCCGGCTGAAACTCGCCCGGGAGGCAGGCAATCTCCCCAATAGCACCCGGGCCGGCAACGTAATGGCCCGGCGAGGCGGGGTCACAGCCGCTGGATCCGAAGTCGGCCTCGAAGGAGCCGGGAACACATTCCTGCTGGACGATTGCACCAAGAGTGGCGACAAAGCTTCCCCGATCGGCCAGACGGCACTGCGGCTGGCCGGGATCGGGCTGATAGGTGCCGGAGTCGCAAGCGATCTGATCGGTATTTCCGGAGCCCGGAGCATATGCCCCCGGATCGGCGGCGAGACAAGACGATGCCGACTTGCCGGGCTGGTAGGACCCCGGTGGGCAT
>JACZWZ010000060.1 GCA_022571885.1 Acidobacteriota bacterium | reverse complement strand
AGTTGGTGGGTTCGGCCGAATTGGGAGCAGTCTGCGGGTAGCTCACTAGTCCTTAGTTCTTAGTAAAGAATCGATCACTTCCCCCTGGCGTGTCCTGGCGGGGACCTCTTGTCTGGATCACTCTCCCCTTTGGGGGGAGTCAATCGGCCGCGGGACGATTGGTGGGGGGAATCTGGTTGTCTCCCAGCGCCACCCACCAACCGCCCTCCTCATACACTCCCGCCCATGTCCACCGGCGACTCTCGCATCCTCATCTTGTTGGCTCTCACGGCCAATGCGCTGATCGCCGTCTTCAAGTTCATCGCCGCCGGGATCAGCGGGAGTGCGGCGATGCTCGCCGAGGCGTTCCACTCGGTCGCCGACACGGGCAATCAGCTGTTCTTGCTTCGCGGTACCGCAGCCAGCAAGTTCAAGCCGTCGGTGCAGTTCCCCTTCGGCCGCGGGAAGGAGATCTACTTCTGGGCCTTCATGGTTGCCGTCGTCCTGTTCGTCGGCGGCGGGGTGGTGGCCTTTATGCAGGGTCTCGATCGGGTCAGGAATCCGGAGCATCTCGAAGGTGGGCTGATGTTCAACCTCATCGTGCTCGGCATCGCCGCTTCCTTCGAGATCTTCATCGCGTTCATTCCGGCAGTTCGTGAGTTCAACCGGCGGCGTGGAGGTCGCAAGGTTTGGCTGGCGATTCGAGATTCGAAGGATCCCGCGCTGATCGTCGTTCTGTTCGAGGACTCGGTGGCGGTTGTCGGCATCATGGTGGCGATGGCCGGCCTCCTCATCGGAGATGCGACCGGTAATGGTGTGTGGGACGGTGTTGCCTCGATGGTCATCGGCGTGCTTCTGGCCCTCACCGCTTGGATCTTGGCAATCGAGACCAAGAGTCTGCTGGTTGGAGAGGGGGCAAGCAGAGGCACTCTCTCGACCATCCGTGCGGCCACTTTGTCGATTCCCGAGGTCGAGACCGTAGACCGATTGCTCACCATGCACCTTGGCCCCGACGAGATCCTGGTGAACATGGATGTCGTGGTGGACGGGGCCTTGAGCGGACGCCAGGTCGAGGAGATCGTCGATTCGATCGAGTCGAAGGTTCGCGAGTTTGTCCCGGAGGCGACCCGGATTTTCGTCGAAGTGGGCCCCGGCCCGTGAACACCGCCTCGGCTCCCGCTTCGTCGGCGAATCTCGGGCCCGGCTTCGACGTCCTCGCTCTGGCGCTCAACCTGCGGTGCACGGTCAGCGCAGAGCCGGCCGACGAGTGGTCGGTGCTCAGTGGTGATGAGCCGGCGTCTGCGCCCACTGTCGAAATGGTGAGAGCGGTCGCCGGGGATGCAGAATCGCATTCGGTGAGGATCGACTCCGACATCCCGGTGGGCCGCGGACTCGGGTCGAGCGCAGCCGTGCTGGTCGCAGCTGCGGCCGCGATCAGCGGGGAAGCGGAGCGCGACGATCTGTTCGAGGCGACGGCCAAGGTCGAGGGCCATCCGGACAACGTGGCGGCGGCGGTGTTCGGCGGCCTGGTCGCGGTCGGTGTCGACGGCAGTGTGAACCGACTTGCGGTCCATCCGTCGCTGCAGCTGGTGGTGGCGGTACCCAGCGAGGTGCTGTCTACCGCCGAAGCGAGGGCGGTGCTCCCGTCCGAGGTGTCCCGTCAGGTCGCGGTCCGGTCGGCGGCTCGGCTGGCGATGCTCATCGAGGGATTGAGGACGGCAGACGCGGTGACGCTGTCGGCGGCCCTCGGGGACGAGATGCATGAGGCGCCGCGTCGGTCGATCACCGAGACGCCGGCACGACTGATCGCGGCTGCGCTCGACGCCGGGGCGGTGTACGCGGCATGGAGTGGCGCCGGCCCGTCTGTGATCGGGTTGGCGGTGGAGGATTCGATCGACGCGGTGACGGCTGCATTGGAGGATGCGCTGGAAGGTGCAGGTTCGGTGCTGGAGTTGGCCATCGACAGAGAAGGAGTACGAATCGAATGAGGGAACGGCATCTCGATCCGCCGTCCGGATACGACCCATTGGTGGGTCGGTTCGTCACGATGGCGGTCGATACCAGGCAGCGACTCCATCGGGACCTCGAAGACCTGTCACCCGAGGAACTCGACTTCACCCCCAGCTGGGGTTCGAACTCGATCGGCACACTGCTCTATCACGTCGCCGCCATCGAACTCGACTGGACGTTTTCCGACCTCTTGGGACGCGACGGGGACGGGTTTCCTGATGGCGCCGCCGATTGGTTTCCGATCGACGTCAGGGAAGAGGACGGACGACTTTCGCCGGTCGTCGAACCGATGCAGCGTCACCTGGATCGGCTGGAGTGGGTGCGCGGGCACCTGCTCGACACGCTGCGGAACATGTCCGACGCCGACCTGGACTCGACCTTCAACCAGGGCGATCCCGAGCAAGAGGTCGGGGGAGCCTGGGTGCTCCACCACCTGATGCAGCACGAGGCAGAGCACCGCGGTCAGATCGGCGAGATCAAGGCGGCGCTGCGGGCTTGATTCCAGTGCCGTGGCCTTCCACCCACCTCGACCGCCGTCCGACATCGATCATCGAGGTGGCCCACGAGTCGATCGGCCTTTACGTCCCTCCGCCGGTGTCGCACCTCGAGCTGGCGGCGCGGGTGCCTGGCTATCGGACCTCTGAGCTGGACGCGCTGTTGGCGGAACGAAGCCTGATCGGGCTGCGCTGTCTGCGTGGAAGCGCCTTCTTGATGGCGGTGGACCTGCTGCCGATCGTGGTGCCGGCGACTCGGGCGCGCAACGTCAAGGCTTTCGCCGGGTTTTTGCGTAAGTCACTGACGACTGCCGACTATCCGACCTGGACAGGACGGATCGAGGATGTGCTCGGTCTCGGCGAGCAACTGACCAAAGCTCAGATCACAGCGCGGCTCGACCCACCCGAGGACGACCGCCCCTTCATCACCAACGTGGTGAGCCAGATGGCCACCGAGAGTCGTCTGATCGGGATTCGCATTCCCGTCTCGTGGCGTTCGGCTCAGATCGCATACACCAGGTGGGCCGACTGGCTTCCGGCCGTAGATGTCGAGAGTCCCGACCCGGATGCAGCTCGGATCGAATTGGCCCGGCTGTACTTGCGATCATTCGGACCGGCCTCGATCACGGACTTTGCTTGGTGGTCGGGGCTCACCAAGACCCAGGCTCGGGCCGCCGTTGAGACGTCGGGCGCAACCACACGCGGTGACCTGTTCGAGTTCGATTCGGTGGCGGCCGATCCGCCGCGAGGCGTTCGCCTGCTCCCCATCTGGGACACCCTCTTCGTCACCTGGAAGGACCGGTCGCGGTTCATCTCGGAGGTTTTGCTCCCCTACGTCTATGACCGGTCGGGTAACGCGACTTCGGTCGTGCTGATCGACGGGGAAGTGGCCGGCGTGTGGAGCATGAGCCCTGGCGATGCCGGACTCGAGGTCCGGGCGGCTCCGTTCGGTCGGTTTACTGCCGCCCACTGGACCGCGATCGAGGAGGAAGCGCAGGTAGTCGGCGGGCTCGCCCATTCTGAGCCAACAACTTTGATTCGTGTCGACAACCCACCCAACCTTCGGGATGGCAAACGGAACCTGTTCATGCGTCCGGTGTGATCACGCTGGGGGATGCTGCGGTGCTGATTCTCGAAGTCAAGAAGGTCACACCCGAGCCGCGTCGCGGCGTGCCGCGTAAGGTGAGCAACATGAGCCGTGGTTGATGCGCTGGCACCGCTGACCGACTTTTATGCCGCCTACTTCCCGTGGGTCGAGGGGCTCGGGTCGCTAGACCTAGACGACACTGAGGCGGTCAAGGGCCAGTACGACGACTGGGTTACCGAGATGCCGCGGCTGTCCCAGGAAATCGGACAAGTCTTCGATAGCGCCTACTCAGAAGCTATCGCTGCGATCCGGTCCGAACTCGGCATCGACTAGCCATTCAGTCCCTTTGGCGGCGCACCACATGGACGGAATCGGCGACTGCGTGCAAGAGGAAGGGGCCGGAGACAAGCCCCGGCCCCTTCCATCTGAGCGGGCTGCTCTAACGGTCGCGTTCTTTGGCGACGTTGACCTTGAGCTGGCGACCGTCGACGCTTGAGCCGTCGACGGCCGAGATCGCCTTCTGGGCATCGTCGGCTGATGCCATCTCAACGAAACCGAACCCGCGGGAACGTTGCGTCTCGCGGTCCTCGACGACCTGAGCGCTGGTGACCTCGCCATGCTCGGCGAAGATCTTCTGCAGCGCGGCAGAGTCGGTAGAGAACGCGAGGTTCCCGACATAGATGTTTGTGGACATTGTTGTGCTCCTTCTGAAGCGTTGAACCGTCAGGGATGGAACGCCACACAGGTGGACCCCGGTCTCTCCGGACGGTATTCGACGTCGACTGAAGAAGGTGGGGTTCTGCGGCGACTTCACTCGACGGAACCGGAGAAGCAAAGACAGGCGCTGCACGCGAATCGGCGTGCGCGACAAGCACAGTAGCGGTTCCGGCTTCCGAACCAGCATCGCACCCTCGAACCGAGTTGACTGGAAGATTCCTCCAGTGACATTAACGAGCAGTGGGGGAAGCCACGGGGAGGTCACCGGGCCCTCAGCACCCCTGACCTCCCGGCCCAAACCCTCTAGGAACATTCATGAACACTGGGGGATGGCGTGGTGCTGTCACCGGCTGGGGCAGAAGTCTCGAATGCCCAGCCTCACTCAGTGGAGTCGGGTCGACCACCCAAATACGGAAAGTAGCCTTAGTGAACACTTTAGGTGGTCACACTAACCACCGATACCCGCTGGGTGACCGTTCTCCGCAACCGCCGCACGGCACTGCTGACACCTCTGGTGCTGTTGGTGGTGTTGCTCCTGGTTCCGGTCCAGCAATCAGACGCCAACATCGGCGAGGGTTCCGATGCGTTGGACCGACAGCAGTTCGTCTACGAGCTCAACCGGGCACGCTGGAACCCGGTGGCCTATGGAGCCGCGGCAAACGTGACCTGGGACAACATGGTCGCTCGCCCACCGCTGGCCCTCGATGACCGGCTGCTGGAATCGTCACAATCCAAGGCCGACGAGATGGCGGTCTACGGATACTTCGCCCACCGCAGTCAGGTCACCGGCCTGTGGCCCAATCAGCTGGCCCGCAACGCCGGGTATCCACTCGGGAGCGACTTCGCGGTGGAGGCCAACAACGTCGAGTCACTTCACTCGGGGAGCCCGGTCGTATTCGACGTCCTCACCAGCTTCGCCAAATCACCCATCCACCGCCGTCACCTGTTCGGTGAAAGCTGGTTCGAGAATCACCGCGAGATCGGGGTGGGGCGCAGTGCGATCGAGAACTTCTGGGCGGTACACACCGCTTTCCGACCTGATATCCGCCCGCTGGTCACCGGGGTCGTGTTCGCAGACGGCAACGACAACGACAGGATGGACTTCGGCGAGGGACTTCCCGGGGTGACGGTGCATGTCGGTGATCAGACTGTCGTCACCAACGCCGGAGGCGGTTACTCGTTGGAAGTTGCTGCCGGCAGCCACACCGTCACTGTCTTCGGCAGCGGCTTCTCGGGGGTGTCGCGCGGTGAGATTCGGGTCGAAACGTACAATGTCGGAGTGGACTTCGTCTCCGGGAGCCGAACGCCGGTGGTGCGTGCCTATCGACTCTGTGAGGGCTTGGAGCCGACCATCCTGGGAACATCCGGCAACGACGTTCTGGTGGGCACCCCCGGACGCGACGTGATCCACGGTCTGGGCGGCAGGGACCTGATCGACGGTCGGGGTGGCGACGACATCATCTGCCGCGGTGAGGATTTTCTTCCGACGTCCATTGAGGATTTCTTCTCGTCGCTCTTCCGCTTCGACCGGGCGGCTCGGTTGGGCTGAGGCGTGTGCAATCGACTCAGGCCCAACCCGTTCCCCAACCTCGACGGCGGCCGATCGGTAGCCTGTCTCGGTGGAGCAACTGCAAGTATCGGCCACCGAGTCCTCCGTCGACGACACGTCCGACGGACTGTTGTTCGATCCCGTCGAGCCGAATCCCTTCAACCTGTTGCCTCGTGCAACGGTGCGATACGAGCCGGAACGGGTGGTCTCCTCGCTGCGGGTCGTCGGCAGTATGTTGTTGGCGATTGGGCTGGTGGCGTTCACGGTCGCGGGTGGTTTCTGTGGGGCACCGGCATCTTCACCGCCGGGGAGCAGTCACGTCTCGCCGCTGAGTTTCAGGAACGCTTGCTGGCCATCTCGGACCTGACGGCGCTGCCGCTCGGTGACGGGGCGTCGGCCGCCGCATCCGAGATCGTGATACCGGTTGCCTGGGACGATCCGGTGATCCAGGTCGCCAACACCATCTCGGCGGAGTTGGAGGCGATACCCGATCTGGCCGGCGTCATGCCCGAGTTGGCCCCTCAGCCGGGAGCAGCGCTGGGTCGAATAGTGATTCCGAAGGCAGAGATCGACTGGATCATCGTCGAAGGCGTGACGCCCGAGGATCTGCGGAATGGCCCCGGTCACATCCGGGGGAGTGCGATGCCGGGCCAGGTGGGTAACACAGTGATCAGTGGGCATCGCACCACAAACGGAGCACCGTTCTACCACCTCGATCGCCTCGAGCGCGGCGACACGATCACGGTCGAGTCCCTCACTGGCGCCCATACCTACGAGGTGGTCGAGACCAGGATCGTCCAGCCCGACGACACCTGGGTCGCCACCCAGTGGGAAGGGTCCTGGCTCACTCTGACCACCTGCACTCCCCGATTCTCCTCGACCAGCCGTCTCGTCGTGTTCGCCAGGTTCGTCGACGGCCCGAACGCCGAGGTCATTCACGCCCGCTTCGGGTCGGCGAAGTTTGCGTCGCTGCCGACGCCCTAGAGAGGGCCGGTCATCGGTTCAGGTGAAGAGTACGCGGCCCCACAGAATGGTCGAGATCCCGGCGAGAACGAGGATTGCTCCGATGGTGTCGAAGCGATCTGGTTTCAGACCGTCGAGCACCCAGCTCCACATCATCGCTCCGAGCAGGAACACACCGGCGTATGCGGCGTACAAGCGACCAAAGCTCGTCTCGGGTTGATACGTCTGGACGACGGCGTAAGCAAGCAATGCGGCCAAGCCGACGGGTACCAGCCAGATCGACGCCCCGACTCGACGCCATCGCCATATTGCGTACAAGCCGCCCAACTCACCGATGACGGCAGCCAAGAAGATTGCTGCCGTTTTCGCGACCATGCGCTCAGGCTACCCATTGTGTTGTTGATGGAGGTCCGGACAGGGCCGCTAGACCGCTCTGGCAGCCCTCGTTGGTGGTCAACCAACAGGTCGGGGCCCTCAGCACCCGTGTCAAGGCTTCGCCATTGCCGGCTTCCCGTTCACCCTCGGCATCGCTCTATCGGGTCCCTAGGTCGCCGAAAGGAGTCCGAGCGAGACGGCGACCGAGTCTCCGCTATTGAGGTGAAAGTTTTGGTGCAGGTGTCATCCCCGGCTGTTAGCTGAGCGCCCACCGACTGGCCCATGACTCCGGAAATTTGTAACTGAGTGCGTAGACGTACCTGATCAACTGTCCTTGATGCTGCGCTTCATGTTCGAGCAGGGCCAGCAACAAGTCATCTCTCGTACCGGTCCAATCGACTTGCCCCACGACTTTCTCGAACGCGAATGCGGATTGGCGAAGAGCCTCGACCACCTTTGTCTTGTCAGCTGTGGCTGAACCCGGAAGCGAACAACTGAACCCAACCCATGCGTCGCTTTCCAATCGCCTTGGTGTAGCTCTCCCTGGCCCCGACAACACACCAGAACTGGCCACCGATGGGGTTGGATCGCACACTCATCTCCTGAATGAACGCATCGTCCGGGAGCGATTCCGCCAGTTCCCCATGAGCGTCAGCAAGAGTCTTGATGTGGTCGACAACGGTATCCCGCATCACTGCACTCCCGCGTAGGCGATTGGACCGACAAGAACGGTACAGCCCAGCCCAGGCCGGCACATCTGGCGCAGGGGAGGTCACAGGCGCTTCAGCACCCCTGTCAAGACTTCACCAGCCTCACGTTCAGTTTGGAAGTACCTGCGTTACGCAGACTTCGAGTTGTGCATTAACCGCCAAGCGGTGAAAGAAGTTCTAGACGGTTGCCGAACGGGTCATCGGCATAAAACCTGTTGAAGCCGGGAAGCGGTTGATCGTCCACCACAGCGACACCGGCTTCGCCTAGCTGATGCCGAAGGCTCTCCAAGTCGTCAACTAGCAGTGCTGGATGCGCCTTTCGAGCCGGTACGAATCCGTCTTCCACACCGAGATGTATGCGGACAGCGTCCGACTCGAACCAGCATCCGCCCCGTAACTCAAGGTGCGGTGGTTTGGGCACTCGCTGGATCCCGAGGAGATCCTCGTAGAACGCCTCAGCGTCAGATTCCCCACCCTGAGGCATGGCCAGTTGAACGTGGTGCAATCCAAGAATCGTCATGAGTGCATCTTGCCAGAGCTTTCGAGTGCGCTGCCAATCTTCACTCATACCGGCATGTATCGGGCGGGTTGGGGCTCAGGCCCCTCAGCACCCGTGTCGCTATCTTCCCACCATTTCTTTCCAGATACGGGTAGCGGCGTAGCCTCCCCATTGCCAGGGAACCTGGCAATGGATCGGTTTTCTAGAATCGACCAAAGAGACTCAGAAGGGGGGACGCATGGTCATCTTGAGCACAGAGGAGGTCGTGTCCGGGCTGGTCGCGTTCCTCGATCAGGTTGGCTTGGCCGCCGATGATCGGGTCGGCTACACCAAAGCGCCATCCGGTTTCCGGGCGGCCCTGATGTTTTCCTGACTGATTGGGCCCGGGGTCGTTTCCGGTCCTCTCAGCGGCTCGATCAGCGCGTAGAGGGCCGTCACGTTGGGGATCTTGGCGACCGGGATGACATAGGGCCGGCGGCGGTCCATCGAGGTAAGCGTGTATCGGCTTCCGGAGAGGCGCTGATCGCGGATCCTGGCGAACGGAATGTTGAGGGTTCGGCGTGCCCGGATCTCGATTCCGCCGCTGTGGAGGCGGATTGGGCCGAAAGTCGCGGGAATCCCGGCCGCAACCTTCGCCTGTGCCCGTGCGATCGCGGAGTTCTTGGTCCTCGCTTCGATCCACCTTCCGAGTTCGACATCGGCGCCAACCTGGCTCCCGATGCTGAGGACTTGCTCGCTGGTCACCAACCGGTACTCGGGGCGTCCTAGAAAGCGGCGGAACCGCACACTCGGGGTGTAGAAGGACTCGACCTGATCCCAGCTGGCGAGGACGGTGGCCTCAGCTGTGGTGTAGCGGAACCCGGTCTTAAAGACCTCGAATCGGCGACTGGTCGCCCGCAGCACGATGATCGTGGCCGCGATGGCCCCGAAACCCGACGCGGCTGCGATCGCAATCCATCGCGACACCGAGGGCTCGGCATCGGTGGTGACACGGATGGCGATTAGCGCCAGCGCCGTAGCCACCAGCGGGAGTCCGAACCTCAGCAAGCGACTGGCCCTGAAGTCGGCCCACGGAAGTTCGACAGTCATCCTATGTGCATCGGCTGTTCGGGGGGCAAAACTGAAGGGGCATCCTCCGAGCTCCTTGCGAAGCATCAATTGCAGCCCCTAGGGACCCCTATCAGAATCATCCGGCCCTGGGAGTCCCGTTCGCCCTGACGATCGCACCATGAGTGAGGTAGCGGGTGGCGACCTCATCCCCTCGCGGGACTCCTGGCCCTCCGGATCGGCCTATTGGGTTTCGAGACCGAGTTCGCCGAAGATCCGCAGCCGCTCCTGGTCATAGAAGGCCTGGGCGATGTGGCCGGCGGCATGGCTCTCACTCAGCAGCCGGAACTCCTCCATGAGCGCGTCTTCGTCTGGAGCATCCTCCGGGTCGACCTCAGCGGGAGAAGTGGAGTGGCGCTGTTCACGCTTGGCGTCCTGTTTCGTCTTGCGGGCCTGCTCCCGGGCGCGCTTCGCCATGCCTTCCCGTCCGCGTTGTGCCACCTAGACGGCCTCGACGTTGACCGCTTCGGGGCCTTTGCGTCCTGGTGCGGTCTCGTAGGTGACCGATTGGCCTTCCTTGAGGGTGTTGCCACCCGAAATGTTGGACACGTGAACGAACACATCGTCACCGTCCGATGAAGTGATGAAACCGAAGCCCTTGTCTTCGTTGAAGAACTTGACTTTTCCGGTTGCTGGCATGGTTGATCTCCTGAGTCGTGTGCAGTCCGACGCGTCGGGGTCGGTTCCCCGATCGTGATGTCCGCCGGTCGTCGAGACGGACCGAGAGGAGGATGCGAGGGCCGAGGGTTCACTCGGACAGCACAGATGGTACCCGGCCGCCGTCGGGAGGCGTCACCGGTACGAAACGGGCGGTCGTATCCCGCTCCAGATCAGCGCTCCCGGCGGTGAAGACGCTTAGCAACCACCGCCGTTCTGTTTCCTGCCGCCAGCCGCGAAACCCCCACGTCCTGGATCAGCGGCTGAGCGGCGTCACGATTTGGTATGACCGGTGCGATCGCTCCCATCAGCACGCAGCCAGCGACGTTCTGGTGTCATGCGTGTCGTTTGATGTCTCACCGTTTGTTTGTAGATCCGTTTCAGTCGTCAACCGGAAGGTCGGTGACGGCGGGGCCAAGCCGGAGAAGCAGCGGAGTCGGTCTCCCCGTCATCGGCGCTGTCCGTGCCGGCGATCACCCGCACGTCGGCTCCCGACGGTGCCTGGAAGGCCCGCAGGCCGAACTCGGGGATCATCGCCAGGATGTGGTCGAAGATGTCTGCCTGAATATCCTCGTAGGCGGACCAGCGCGTGTCGCTGGAGAACGCGTATATCTCGATGGGGAGCCCTTGCGAGCCGGGCTTCAACTGACGCACCAGGAACGTCATCCCCTCTGTGTCCAGGTCGGGATGCTGCTTCAGGTAGCTGACGATGTAGGCGCGAAGCGTCCCGATATTCGTCAGCCGGCGAGGGTCGCTGGTCAATCCCGGCTCGACGACGTGGTCGGCGGCGTGGGCGTCGAGTTCCTCCAGCTTGCGATCCATGTACTCGCGCAACGGCGCGAAGCTGCGGAAAAACGCGATCTCTTCGTCGGTGAGGAAGCGGACGCTCGACATGTCGATGTGGATCGCCCGTTTGACGCGTCGGCCTCCCGACTCGCTCATGCCGCGCCAGTTCTTAAAAGACTCGGAGATGAGCTTGTGAGTCGGGATCGTGGTGATCGTCTTGTCCCAGTTCTGTACCTTCACGGTGTGCAGCGCCATGTCGATCACGTCCCCGTCGGCGTTGAACTGGGGCATCTCGATCCAGTCCCCCACCCGGACCATGTCGTTGGAAGCCAGTTGCAACGACGCAACGAAAGACAGGATCGTATCGCGGAAAATGAGCAGGATCACCGCCATCAGCGCCCCGATACTGGTGAGGAAAAAGAACGGGGACTGGTCGGCGAGTCTGGCTACGATCACCACCCCGCCGACGACGAACAGGGCGATCCTGGCGATCTGCACGTAAACATTGATGGGATGATCGGCGGCGATCGGCAGCGTCGCGTACAGATTGGCCGCCGCCGTCATGAGGGCGCTGAAAGCGAGCACGATGAACAGGATGAGCACCGCCCCCGAGACCCGCTCGATGAACTCCATCCAACCCGAGGCCAGCGACGGGATCTGCGGCACCCCGGCGAGCACGACGATCGCCGGGGCGAACAGCGCCACTCGGCGCAGGACTGCGTTGTCGAGGAGGATGTCGTCCCACCCCCCTTCGGTCTTGAGCACGAGACGCCGAACCACGGGAGCGATCAGCCGCCCGACGACGAGGTAAGAGACGAGCGCGGCGACGGCAACAATCGCCAGACCGACGATGATCTCAGCCCAGTTGGCGAGGTCGAGTTCTTCGATGAGGTCCTTCAGCAACGGCTCCTCATCTCTCGGCCGGGAGCCGAACAAAGCCGACGCGGAGACAACTCGGCCACCAGGCCTCGCACATTCTTCAACACATTGGACATTGTGCGAGAGTCTAAGTCTGACGCCTAGATGCGTGGGGTTCGGATTCCTAAGCCTCGGCTCAGCGGCATGTCGTCATAATGTCATCCGCCAAGTGCACTTCACCAAATGGGGGAGACGCTCCATCGGGGAGACGGAGAAGAACCTCCACCGGCTTCAGAGGCGCCCGCGTTGATGAAGGAGACCCTCGACTTGCTGAACCTGGAGGTAACGGTCGAACCTGACCTTCTCCACGGTTTCTGCGAGATTCCCATCGTCAGTTTCCAGGAACAGATCGCGCTTGGTGGACTTCGGTCAGGGGTGCCTCAGCACCCCTGACCTCCCCGGTTGCCATTCGGCGCCGGTCGGCCGCGGTGCCCTCGAATCCCTCGACTCCTTTGGCGTCACCTCCGGTAGCTAGCCTCAAAACTGATGAGCCGGTTCCCCGACTTCGACTACGCAGCTCGCATCGCGGCGATACGCGGCCTGATGGCTGAGACCGGCTGCGGAGCGCTGATGCTCTCCGTCGGAGCCGACCTCCCGTACTTCACCGGATATGAGGCGATGCCGTTGGAGCGCCTCACGATGCTGGTGGTGCCGGTCGACGGCGACGCGGTGCTGGTGGTTCCGCAGCTGGAAGTTCCTCGGGTCGAGAGGAGGGACGCCTTCGACATCCGGGCTTGGGATGAGGGTGGGGATCCGGTTGCGATCGTCGCCGAACTGGCGTCGAGCACGGAGACCGTGGCGCTGGGCGATACCACGTGGTCGACCTTCCTGCTCGGTTTGCAGGCGGCGATGCCCGGTACCCGATTCGAGGACGCCTCACTGCTTACGCGGGAACTCCGGATGCGCAAGGAGCCTGAAGAGATCCGATTTCTGCGCCAAGCGGCCGAAGCCACAGATCGGGTTGTGTCGAGGCTGGAGTCGATGCGGTTCTCGGGTCGCTCGGAGGCAGACCTGGCGACCGCGATCCGCAGCATGACCGTCGAGGAGGGTCACGACCTTGCTACGTTCGATATCGTCGCCTCCGGGCCTAATTCCGCCAGCCCACACCACGAGCCGACCGAGCGAGAGATCGAATCCGGCGACATCGTGGTGGTCGACTTCGGGGGTAGGCATCGAGGGTATTGCTCGGATACGACGCGCACCTTTTCGGTAGGCGAGCCGACGCCGGAGATGGCCCAGGCCTACGACGTGCTCGAAGCAGCACAGGCCGCCGGGCGGGCCGCCATCGCGCCGGGGGTGACGGCGACATCGGTGGATGAGGCAACCCGTCTGGTGATAGAAGAGGCTGGTTACGGTGAACGATTCATCCATCGCACCGGCCACGGCATCGGCCTGGAAGGCCACGAGCATCCTTACATCGTCGAGGGAAACCAACTACCGCTCGAGGCGGGGATGGCGTTTTCGATCGAGCCGGGCATCTACCTGCCGGGGGAGTGGGGGATGCGCCTGGAGGACATTGTCGTCTGCGGAGACTCCGGGGTCGACGAACTCAATCGCTCGGAACGGCACCTCCGCATCGTCGAGTAGCGAACGGCTTGCAGCAGGCAGCTTCCAGCTTGCAGGGGAGGGGGAAGAGGCCGGGTTTCCTGGTCGTTACCCTGAGCGCCCCCGCTGTCAGGAAGGCCGATGAGTACCCAGCAACTCGCCGTGAACACGATCAAGGCTCTCGCCATGGATGGGGTGCAGCGGGCCAATTCCGGTCATCCAGGCATGCCGATGGGCATGGCCGACATTGCCACCGTTCTCTGGTCGAAGCATCTGCTGGTCGATCCGGCGATGCCGGATTGGCCCGATAGGGATCGGTTCGTGCTGTCGAATGGGCACGGTTCGATGCTGCTGTATTCGCTGCTGCATCTGGCCGGCTTCGGGCTGACGATGGACGACCTCAAGCAGTTTCGGAAATTCGGTTCGAAGACGCCGGGGCACCCGGAGCGGGAGCCCCGGCTCGGTATCGAGATGACCACCGGACCCCTTGGCCAAGGTTTCGCCGCCGGCATCGGGATGGCGCTGGCCGAGGCCAATCTGCGGCGCAACTTCGGGGCGGAACTGGTCGATCACATGACGTATGCCTTTGTGAGCGACGGGGACCTGATGGAGGGAATCTCGTCCGAGGCTGCCTCCTTCGCCGGACATCTCGGCCTCTCCAAGCTGGTCTATCTGTACGACGACAACGAGATATCGATCGGTGGGAGCACCGATATCACATTCACCGAAGACGTCAACGCCCGTTTTGGAGCGTACGGCTGGCATGTGCTGGATATCGACGGGCACGATCGTGTCGCCATCGACGAGGCGATCACCGCCGCCCGGGCAGACGACCGCCCCTCGTTGATCGCCTGTCACACCCACATCGCTCACGGTGCGCCGACGGCGCAGGACACATCCAAGTCACACGGGAGCCCGCTGGGCGACGACGAGATCGCCGCCACCAAGGCCGCGATGGACTTCCCGGTAGAGCCGCTGTTCCACGTCCCCGAAGGGGTATACGACTTCTTCTCGTCTGCGATGGAGGCGGGCAACGCGGCTCGGGTTGCCTGGGAGGGCCGACGGGATGCGGCGTTCTCTGCCGACGGGGAACTTGCCGATCGTTGGGCCCGTCAATTCGACCCGGGCGATGTGGAGGCAGGACCACTCGGTTACCAGGTGGGGGATCTGGTCGCAACCCGGCAGGCGTCGGAGCGGGCCATCAACGATCTCGCTCTCAAGGTGCCGGGCCTGATCGGCGGATCTGCCGATCTTGCGCCATCGACCAACACCCTCATCGCCGACGCGGCGGAGATTCAAGACGACATCGGAGGTCGAAATATCCGCTTCGGCGTGCGTGAGCACGCGATGGGTGCGATCGTCAACGGTCTGGCAGTTCACGGTGGTTTTCGCCCCTACGGCGCCACGTTTCTGATCTTCAACGACTACATGAGGGGCGCCACCCGTCTGGCGGCGGTCATGGATGCGCCCAGCATCTTCGTCTACACCCACGACTCGGTCTTTCTGGGGGAGGACGGGCCGACGCACCAGCCGATCGAGCACCTCGCGTCGCTGCGGGCGATGCCCAACCTGTGGGTGATTCGGCCGGCCGACGCCAACGAGACCCTAGAGGCGTGGGAGTTGGCCCTCAATCGTCACGACGGGCCTGTGGCCCTCCTTCTCACCCGGCAGGGATTGCCGAACCTGGAGAGAGTGCCCGGGGCCGTAGCTCGGGGCGGATACATCAGACGCGACGGCAAGGACGTAACCCTGATCGCCACCGGGTCAGAGGTGAGTGCGGCCTTGGCCGCGGCCGATCTGCTCGACGCCGATGGGATCGGGGCCCGAGTGGTCAGCCTTCCATGCTGGGAGCTGTTCTTCGCCCAGGATGAGGAGTATCAGCAGAAGGTCCTCGGGACCGCACCGCGGGTGAGCGTTGAGGCCGGTTCCACGTTCGGGTGGGAGCGGATCATCGGGGATGACGGACTCGCCATCGGGCTCGACCGCTTCGGCGCCTCAGCCCCCGACACGGTGCTCGCCGAGCAGTTCGGTTTCACCCCCGAGTCGATCGCCACCCAAACCCAGCAGCATTTGAACCGCTGATATGACCGCATCGGCGGACGTTGTCATCGTCGGGGCAGGGATCGCCGGAGTCTCCGCAGCGCACGAGCTTGCCGTCCGTCGAGGCTTCGAAAAGGTTGTCATCGTCGATCCGCGTCCGCCGCTCAGCCTCACCTCGGATAAATCAACTGAGTGTTACCGCAACTACTGGCCAAACCTCCCGATGGTCGCTCTGATGAACCGGTCGATCGACCTCCTCGATGAGATGTCCCTCGCCTCAGGAAACGCATTTGGCCTGAATCGAAGGGGCTATCTCTTCGTGACCGCGAAGCAAGAACGACTCAGGGAGCTCGTCGAGAGCTCCCACGTCAGTTCGAGCCTTGGATCGGGCCCGGTGCGGATTCACCACGACCCGGACTCCTATCGCGCCGCCGACGACGGCTTCGACGTCCTGGCCAACAGTGAGACTCTTCGTCAACACTTTCCGTATATCACCAGTGAAGCCGTCGGAGGGCTTCACGTTCGCCGGGCGGGCTGGTTCAGCGCCCAG
>JACZWZ010000059.1 GCA_022571885.1 Acidobacteriota bacterium | reverse complement strand
GAACATTTTCGGTTCGCCGGGCGTTCTACGCCGCAGCACAATCCCGGAAGGGACACTCTGAGCGACTGGAACGCCAACATCATCGACGAATTCAGAGGAAATGGGGGAAAGCTAGGCGGCATGTTCGAGGGCTGGCCGATGCTCCTGCTCCACCACGCCGGCGCCAAGACCGGAACTCAGCGAGTCAACCCCCTCACCTATCAGCCTGCCGGCGAGAATTTCGCAATCTTCGCCTCGAAGTCGGGTGACCCGAAACACCCGGATTGGTACCACAATCTCCTCGCCAATCCGGACACCGAGATCGAAGTGGGGACCGGCACGGTTGCAGTAACTGCGCGGATCGCCACCCCCGACGAGCGCGAGGCGATCTGGTCGAAGCAGGTGTCTGAGCGTCCCCAGTTCGCCGAGTACGAGGAGACCTCTGAAGGCCGGCAGATCCCGGTATTCGTGCTGGAGCCACGCCAGACCTGATAGGTAGAGTTCGGCCATGCGGCCGAACCTGTTCCTACTGACCGGTTTCCCCGGGACCGGGAAACTGACGGTCGCTCGCGCCCTGGAACGGCTCCTAGTAGAGGAGGGCGAGACCGCCCGTGTCGTCGACAACCACTGGATCAACAACCCGATCTTCGGGCTGATCGACCAGGATGGGCTCAACCCGCTGCCGGATGCGGTGTGGGATCGGGTGGGCGAAGTGGCGGCTGCCGTTACCCGGACCGTCGAGGAACTCACCCCGCAACCGTGGCACATGGTGTTCACCGCCTATCTCGACGGCATAACCGACATCCGAACGGTGACCCGTCTGAATGAAGTGGCCGCGACTCGTGGATCGACCTTCGTGCCGGTACGGCTCTTGTGCGAACCGGAGGAGAACGCTCGAAGGATCGTCTCGCCGGAGCGACGCCAAGCAATCAAGTCGATGGACCCAGACGAGCCTGTTCGACTGGCCGCCGCCGGGCCACCGTATGACCCCGGTCATCCCAACCAGTTGACACTCGATGTCACGGATCTGACGCCCGACCGGGCTGCAGCCGCCATCCTTGAACACGCGCTCACGCTGGCGGCTCAGAACCCGTAAACGCTACTGATCCGCTTCTGCTCGGCGATGTGCACATTGATCAGGGCGGGGAGGCCACTCTCTGCGGCCCGCTCCAGGGCGGGTCGCAACTCCGCCGGATCGTCCACGAACTCGCCGAAACCGCCAAGACCTTCCACCATCAAGTGATAGGGGCGCACGCCGAGGTCGGCAGCAACCACCCGGTCCGGATACATGGCCCGCTGCAGCACCCGAATGTTGTTCCAGACACCGTCGTTTCCGATCACGCCGATGACCGGCAGGTCGTGACGAACCAGTGAGTCGTACTCCATGGCGTTGAACCCAAAGGCGCCATCGCCGTAGACGATTCCGACCATCGAGTCGGGAAACAGCGTCTTCGCAGCCAGGGCGAAGGGCGCCCCCACTCCCAGACATCCGAACGGACCGGGGTCGAGGAGGTGGCCCGGCGACGAGGTCTGCAGCCACTTGGCAGTCGTCGAGACGATGTCGCCACCATCGGCAGCAACGATGGCATCCGGCCCGAAGAACTCAGCAACCTCACGGGCGAATCGTTCGGGATGAACCGGAGATTCATCGCTGCGAGAAGCAACCTCGGCAGCCTCCAACTTGACGGCCTCCTGTTCACGCACTCGGCGTACCCAATCCGAGTCCTGAACCGGACCACCACCAATCTCGCCCAGCAGCTGGGCGACGAAGACGCCGGGGTCGGCGGCCAACCCGATGTCGGCGCCGCGGTTCCAGCCGATCCGGGTCGGCTCGGCGTCGATCTGGACCACTGTGGCCTGCGACCCCACCACCGCCCCGAATTTGGTGCGGAAATCCCAATCGACACCCAGCGCAATCACCAAGTCTGCCCCACCGAGCGCAAACGACCTCGCCCTATTGCCCAGCAGCGGGTGATCCCACCGCAACGAGCCCCTCGCCAAGCTGTTCAGGAACACGGGGCAGCCGATCGTTTGAGCCAGATCCGCCAGCGGGGAAGGCTCTGCCCAGCGCAGCCCCGTCCCGCCGAAGATCACCGGCCTCTCGGCGGCGGCCACCATCGCCGCCACTTCTGCAATCGTCGCCTGGTCTGCGCCGGCGGCCCGGTTGGTTCGAGCCTTCGAATGATCCTGCAAAGGTGCCGCCGAAACCTGCTGAGCCTGGACGTCCCACGGAATATCGACCACCACCGGACCACCCCGTCCGGCGAAGGCATGCCTGGTGGCGGCAACGCCGACGTCGGCAAGGCGGTCGGCATCCATGGCCGTGTAGGTCCACCGCGTAATCGAGTCGAACAGCGGCGGATGATCCATCTCTTGCAGGCCGCCGCGCAGCTCCTCGAACCGAGGATGGCGTCCCACCAGCAACAGCACCGGCGAAGAAGCACTCCAGGCGGTAGCAATTCCCGAAACGGCACCGGTGGCTCCCGGTCCGGCCGTCACCGCCGCCACTCCGAGCCGTCCGGTGAGCCTGGAATAGGCGTCGGCGGCGTGAGCGGCAGCCTGCTCGTGACGGACATCGATCACCCTGACCCCGGCCACGACAAAGGCGTCGATCAGCGGGAGAATGTGCCCACCGGTCAAGGTGAACAAGGTGTCCACACCTTCTGCCTGAAGCACCCGAACCAGTGATTGAGCGGCGGTGATCTTGCTCATGGCCCGATCCTCGCCGATGGCCTCGAGCCCGGCAAGTCACCGGCGCTACGCGGCCACACCAGCTCGCTTCGCTCGCCGACTCGCCCGGAGGGTGATGTGATGACAAGCACGAGTGACTACCGCATGCGAGGAAAATTCGGCTACCGGCTACCGGCCGTTCTCTCCCACACCTTCCAATGCCAGAGGACGGTGGTGCCCGACGCCACTTCCTCGAAGTCGGGCGACCCTACCCGGCGCCTGATCGACTCGGGGTCGTGCACGAAGACTCGGAAGGTATTCCTTCTGATTCGGGCCCAGGTGTTGATCAGGCCGAAAACGATTCGGGTCGACCACCGCTTTCGGGGATACGCCATTGCCAGCAATCTTGTAGTGCTGCCTTTGGCGGCATCCACCATGTCCACCATGTTTGGGTAGCAACACACGACTCGATTGAGGAAGACCACATCGGCCGGTTCGAGTGATTCGGCCATGGCCACGAAGTCACCGATGTGCCATGCGACCTTCTCCTCATGCCCTCTGTCGCTCATCAGCAACCGCGCCGCCCTCACATAGTGGGGGGAGATGTCGATGCCCACCGCACCCGTGGCTCCGGCCTCGAGCATTGTTGCCAGAGCGGCACCGGCGCCGGTACCCACCTCGAGCACCGTCGATCCCTCCATTCCTCTGCTCCGCAGTGCCTCGACCATGGGTTTGGCGGTCGAGTCGAGTCCCTTGTCGAGGAAGGAGCGGACGTCGCGCGCCGCCGTCTTCTTGTCGAATACCTCCGGATAACCCGAGGGATCGCAGCAGCCGGACATGCAACGGACGGTAGTGGCGACCGCGATCTTTCGGGCCATAGAGAGACTTCTGCCGACACCTGCAACGCCGGCACGCCATCCGGGGTTCTGGTAGACGATGACCACAACCATGACGAGACCAGACCTTTCTCCGCTCGCTCGCGATCTGGCGACCGACCTCGATGGAGCGTTCACCGCATACGTCCTCGCCACCGCCGATGGCATCTTCAGCGGCTCGCTCCGAATGCTGGGCGATCGCCGCGATGCGGAGGATGTGATGCAGGAGACCTACTCCCGCGCCTACAAGGCCCTTGGGGGATACTCGGAGGAACGGATTCGTAACCTGAAGGTTGGCGGCTGGACGTGGACCATCGCCGCCAACCTGTGCCGCAATCGACTCCGATCCCGAGCTCGGAAGCCGACCGTGCCCCTCGAAGCTCTCGAGGTGAAGGCCACGAACACCGACACCGAAGATGCCGCATTGTCTGGGATCGGAAAGGTCCTCCGAAGAGCCCTCATGGACTTGCCATTTCCCCAGCGCGCCGCCGTCGTCCTGCGACACGTCCTCGATCTGACCTATGACGACATCGCGGCTGCACTAGATCGCCCCGTGGGCACCGTGAAGGCAGACGTCCACCGTGGACTCACCCGACTGCGCCGGGCATACCCAGAGGAGACAATCCGATGACCGACCGACTCATCACTGATCTGCGAGAACTGATGACTGCTGCGCCGAAAGTGGCCGTCAACGCTGCCATCGCGGTGTCGGCAGTCGCCGACGGATACGTGACCAGGCCGAGCCCGCTGGGCCTCCTCTTCGTCGCATTCAACGAGCGCGGGGTATCGGCGGTGGACATGGCCGATTCGCCGGCAGAGTTCGAACGGCGATTCAACGACTTGTACGGACGCCAGGCACTCCCGGTCGGTCGACTCCCCGCGCAGATCGAACGGCACCTCGACACCGCAATCGCCACCGGCAAGCCCGGCAAGCTTCCGCTCGACTTCTCCGGCCTCACCGAGTTTTCGGTGGCGGTGCTTCGCAAGACGGCAGAGATCCCCGGCGGCCAGGTTCGGCCGTACGGGTGGGTCGCCCGCGAGATCGGCAAGCCCGGAGCAGTCCGGGCCGTTGGGTCAGCACTGGCCCGCAATCCGGTGCCGGTGGTCGTTCCCTGCCATCGGGTGGTCCGATCCGATGGACACCTCGGCAACTACTCGCTGGGCGATCCCGATAACAAGCGGCTGCTGCTCGAGGCCGAAGGCCTCGACCTGGTCGAATACCAAATGTTATCCGACCGAGGAATCCGTTTCACCGGGTCGGAAACGACAAACATCTTCTGCCACCCGACTTGCCACCACGCACGTCGAACCAGCCCCGGCCACACCGTCGAATTCAGATCGGAGCAGTCGGCTCGAAGTGCCGGCTTCCGCCCGTGTATGGTCTGTCGCCCGGCAGCAGCCGCCTGAGCAATCGGCCGAAGACCGAGTGAGCCAAGACGCGGCACCGCAAATGGACGGCGACCTCATCTGCCGCCAATACGGCTCGAATGTTTCGACCTCAGCCTTCGGTCGCCCGCCGTCTAGCTTTCGTCCTCATCCTCGCCCTCATCGTCATCATCACCTTCGTCGGTCAGGTGCGACTCGACCACGTCGTGCCGCTCCAGATAGCTCGATACGAAAGCCTGCACCGTTGCAGCAGTGGGCAAGGCCATGAGGGCACCAGGAACGCCCATCAGGGTTGCCCCTGCGATCGCCGACCCGAACGAGACGGCAGGATGCAATGCCATCGTCCGTTCCGTGATCTTGGGAGCCAATACGTAATTCTCGATCTGCTGATAGATAATGATGTAGACGACGACGGCAATCGCACGGGTGGGACTCTCCAACAGAGCAATGAGCAACGGCAGAGCACCGCCGATGTAGGTACCGACCACGGGAACGAACTGGGACAGCAAGCCCATCCACAGCCCGAGCGCCAGCGCAAACGGAATCCCGATGATCGTGAATACCGCCCAGCCGATCGAGGCGGAGAATCCGGCCAGCAAGGCCCGCGAATAGAAATACCCACCGGTCTTGTCGATCGCTATCTCCCAGGCCCGCAGTACCTCACGTTGGCGCTCCGGAGGAAGCACCGAGCACACGGTCCGGCGAAACTTCGGTCCTTCGGCCGTCATATAGAAGGTGAACAGCCCAATCGTCAGCAGTTGGAAGACCGTGTTCAGCAGCGCCTGACCGACGCCAAACACGCTTCCGGCCACGTCGGCCGCGATGCTCTGCAGATTGCTGTCGAAGGTGGTGAGCGCCTCCGAGGCTCTGTCGGGCGACAACTCGATCCCGAATCGCTCCGCAAAGACCGCTATGTCCTCGATGTATTCGGGAATCTGATCGACGAATCGCACCGTCTGATCGATGACCAGCGGAACCATCAGCCCTACGAAGAGGCTCGCCGCCACCAGCAGGATCAGGAACATGAACCCGGTCGCCCAGCCACGTCGCCAGCCCTTCGAGTGGAGATATTTCACTCCCGGCTCCAATGCGATCGACAGGAAGAGGCTGATCAGCAGGATGATCAGGAGGCTGCGCAGCCGCTGGGTGATGTTGAACACGGCCCACAGTCCGACAATGGTGCCGACGATGACCGCAACGAGACGGTATATCCACGGCGGCATCCCGTCGCCCGACTTGGAATCCGAGGTCACGCGATGAGGCTACTCAGTCACCAGTCACCAGTCACCAGTCAGAAGAAAGCAGAAGGCGAACGGAACTGCTGCAGGCTGCACGTTATTCCCCTAACCCGCCAGTCCTTCCACAACCTCTACACCCTCGATGCGGCCGAACACTTCGGGATCGAGGCTCACCTTCATGGCGCGGGTCCCACCGCCGACGATCGCCCGGTCGAGATTCAGCACGGCGGCATCGACGTAGATCGGCGGCGGATCCACCAGACCGAACGGAGTCACCCCCCCGATCTCCATCCCGGTGACCGTCACCGTCACCTCGGCGGACGCAAAGGACAGTTTTCTGGCTCCGAGCAGCGCACGAACCCGATGATTCACGTCGAGCCGGGTGGTGGCAAGGGCGAGACACAGGCCATACAAGCCGTCGGGCCGCTTCGACGCAATGAGGATCGCATTGGCCGACTCGTCGAGCGTGAAGCCGTACCGTTCACAAAACGCCGCGGTGTCGGCGAAGGTGGGATCGATGTCGATCGGTTCGAAATCGGCACCGAGCGAGTCGAGATGATCGACCACGCGCTGCTCGAGTGGGTGGCGCATGCACCGACCTTACGTCGGTGCAAGCTTGGGAGCTTGGAAGCTTTAGTCTGCCGGCACTCATGCTTCCCCTCCCCGCTCGATCCGAACTGCAACGGCGCTTGCCTCGGCTCCTGGGGGGGCTGTTTCTCTTCGGGTTCGGCACCGCGCTGATGGTGGTCGCCGATTTGGGACTGGGGCCGTGGGACGTGTTCCACCAGGGGGTATCGGTGCACACCTCGATTCCGATCGGATCCGTCGTGATCATCACCGGGATTGCCGTCCTGGTGTTGTGGATTCCGCTTCGGGAGCGGATCGGGATCGGCACGTTGTTGAACGCAGTACTAATTGGGGTTGTGATGGACCTCACCCTTCTCTGGCTGGGCACGCCACCTTCGACCATCATCCGTTGGCTCTACCTGGTGGGTGGCGTCTTGATCGTCGGTGTCGGATCGGGCTACTACATCGGAGCCGGCCTGGGGCCGGGACCCCGCGATGGCCTGATGACGGGACTCGCCAAACGGGGCTGGCCGATCGGCTTGGCACGCTTCGGCGTGGAGCTCATGGCTCTGATCGGCGGATGGCTGCTGGGCGGCACAATCGGAGCCGGAACCGTTCTGTTTGCCCTCGGCATCGGACCACTGGTGCACGTGCTACTGCCACGGTTGACGGTGAGGCCGGTAACCAGTAGCCGGTAACCAGTGCCTCCCCGTCTTACTGAGTACTGGGTACTCGACGTCGCTGTAACGCGGGAACGGAAGGGCACGTCGTTTCCAAACTGGCAGCAAAGGGTCCGGTACTGGATACCAGCTCATGCAGCAGGCTTTACTCTGCTCCCATGCCCATCTCCCCCAACGATCCCCACCCCCGTGAGACAGCCGACATCCTTGGCACCACCATGCAGTACGTGGACACCGGCGGGGATGGCGACCCGATCGTTTTCCTTCACGGCAACCCGACCTCGTCCTATCTGTGGCGCAACGTCATCCCGCATCTCACCGAACACGGGCGTTGCCTTGCTCCCGACCTGGTGGGAATGGGTCGTTCCGGGCCCTCGTCGACCGGCTCATACCGGTTCGTCGATCACCGCCTGCACCTCGATGCCTGGATCGACGCCGTGGGCGCAGATTCGAACGTCACCCTGGTCATCCACGACTGGGGTTCGGGTCTGGGGTTCGACTGGGCTCATCGCCATCCCGACCGGGTCAAGGCGATCGCCTATATGGAGGCAATAACCATGCCGGTGACGTGGGAGGACTGGCCATCGGCGGCCCGCCGAACATTTGAGGGCCTCAGGTCGGAAGCTGGAGAAGGAATGGTGCTCGACAAGAACATCTTCGTGGAGCGAATTCTCCCCGGCTCCATGCTGCGCCAACTGACCGAATCGGAGATGGCGCGGTACCGCGAGCCATATTTGGAACCGGGTGAGTCGCGCCGCCCTATGCTCACCTGGCCCCGCGAGATCCCGCTCGATGGCGATCCGCCAGACGTCCACGAGATCGTCGCCGCCTATGCCGAGTGGCTCCAAACTACGGACATACCCAAGCTGTTCATAAACGCCGACCCGGGTGCGATCCTCACCGGCCGCCAGCGTGAGTTCTGCCGCTCGTTCCCAAATCAGCATGAGGTCACTGTGCCGGGAACCCATTTCATTCAGGAGGATTCCCCCGACGAGATCGGCACGGCCATCACCACCTGGCTGATCCAGATCTGAGCTCCTGCGCAAACGGGTACCAAATCTCGCCTCGCGCCCTACCCTCAAGACATGACCGATTATCGAGCGCCCACCACCGACATGCGGTTTACTCTCGAGCACGTCGTCGGTCTCGACACCCTGACCTCGCTGGACCGGTTCGCCCACATCGATCGGGACTTGCTGACGGGCATCCTCGACGAGGCCAGCCGATTCGCCAGAGAAGTGATCGCTCCCCTCGCCACTGTGGGAGACACGGTCGGTGCCGTCCACAACCCCGACGGCACCGTGACCACCCCACCCGGGTACAAAGAGGCCTACCAACAATTCGTGGAAGCCGGATGGCCGGCGGCCGGGTTTCCCGAGGAGATCGGCGGCGGCGGACTCCCCTGGGTGATCGCCTCGGCGCTGCAGGAAATGATCATTGCTGCGGATATGGGTTTCGCGCTTTGCCCGATGCTCACCGCGGGAACGGTCGACATGCTGGTACAACACGGATCTGACGAACAACGCGCCACCTATCTCGACAAGCTGGTCACCTCCGAGTGGAGCGGGACGATGGTGCTCACCGAGCCCCAGGCCGGGTCGGACGTGGGCGCTCTGATTACGAAGGCGACCCTCGCCGACGATGGCACCTACCGGATCAAGGGCACCAAGACCTTCATCAGCTGGGGCGAACATGATCTCACCGAGAACACGATCCACATCGTGTTGGCGAGAACACCCGACGCCCCTCCGGGGACCAAGGGAATCTCGTGCTTCATCGTCCCCAAATATTTGGTTGAAGCCGACGGTTCGCTCGGTGAGCGCAATGACATCACCTGCGTCTCCATCGAGCACAAGATCGGTATTCATTCGAGCCCAACGTGCACACTCTCCTTCGGCGACGACGGCGACGGCGCCATCGGCTATCTGATCGGCGAAGAGAACCGCGGCATGCAGTACATGTTCACGATGATGAACGAGGCCCGACTCTCGGTCGGCGTCGAAGGATTGGCCGCCAGTCATCGGTCGTACCAGCAGTCCGCCGATTACGCGATGGAGCGACTCCAAGGCAGGACGATCGGTGGTCCACGCGGTGAGGCGGCACCGATCATCAAGCACCCGGACGTCCGCCGCATGCTCATGCTGATGCGGTCCAATATCGAGGCCATGCGCGGACTGCTCTATTCCAACGCGCTGGCGATCGAAGAGTCCCGGTACCTGACCGACGAGGATGCCCGACGAAAAGCGGAGAATCTGGCCGCGATCCTGACCCCGGTATCAAAAGCATGGGCGACCGACCTCAGTGTCGAACTCACATCGCTCGGCATCCAGATACATGGTGGGGCCGGGTACATCGAAGAGACGGGGGTTGCCCAATGGTGGCGCGACGCCCGAATCACTCCGATATACGAAGGCACCAACGGGATTCAGGCCCAAGACCTGGCGATGCGAAGAATCCCGCTCGAAGGCGGCGAAGCGATACGCCAGCTACTCGAGACAGTTGCCGTTGAGGCATCCTCGCTCGAAGGCGACCTGAAACCGATCGGTGAACGTCTCCTGGCAGCAGCGGAGGCCTGCGGTGAGGTCACGATGACCCTCGGAACATGGCTGCTGGAGGAGAAGTACGACGACGTGCTGGCCGGCGCCACGCCGTATCTGAAGATGATGGGAGACACGCTCGGAGGATGGATCCTGGCGAGAGGTGCCAGGGCCGCCGCCGATGGTCCAGATGGCTACAGCGACGAGTTTCTGGCGGATCGAATTGCCAGCGCAACCTTCTACGCCGAACACATCCTTCCCACCGTTCCCGGACTCGCTTCATCGGCGACGGCCGGTGCGGCGGGTCTGTACGAAATCGACGAAGCCCGATTCGCCTAGCCGCCCCATGACCGGCCGCGGCAAGCCTTGCGACCGATCGAGGCCGAGACACACCGGGGGTCATCACGCTGGCCTTGGACCGTGCCGACAGGTGGTGTTAGTCGGTCGAGACCGTTTCCGAATGGAGTCCCGGTGGCTTCAATCGCCGCCACGGCCCCAGCAATGCCATTCGGGAAAGGGGACACGGGAAACCGGAAACGTCGCTCTGCAAATCCGGGGCCGGGCCAACAGGCCGCCACCGGCTTCGGGAGTCTTACGTGCCGCGCGGCGCGTAAGACGATTTTGTCATTAGCTGATCCGCCGACACGCGTGTGATTCGAAGCGATACACGGTTGACCAACGGGGCAAGGCTATTCTGCGCCGCTCCGACGACCCGAAAGGCTCCGCTTCATGCAGTTCGACTCGGCCCCAGATCTCACCATCGAACTCGACGGTGCTTACACCGCGACGCTGCATACGACACTCGGCGACATCGCGGTCGACTTCCTTCCCGCGGAAGCACTGTTGGCCGTCAACAATTTTCTGTTTCTAGCCGCCCGGGGGTACTACGACGACGTGATCTTCCACCGAGTCATCTCAGGGTTCATGCTGCAGTGCGGTGATCCAACCGGGTCCGGAAGCGGCGGGCCCGGATACAGCTTCCGCGACGAGCTCGATGGATCAGGCAAGTACGAGCGGGGCACACTGGCAATGGCCAATGCCGGACCCAATACCAACGGCAGCCAGTTCTTCATCATGCACAGTGACTACCAGCTTCCCCACAATTACACGATCTTCGGAAAGGTCACCTCCGGATTTGATGTCGTAGACGCCATCGCCGCCCTCGACACCGGCCCCGGCGACCGACCGAACGACGCCCCATCAATCACGTCGATCACCCTGACCGGGGTGTAGAAGCGATTAGGGATTAGGAATTAGGGACTAGGACCTAACACCTAACACCTGTCTAGAGATACTGTCCCGGAACCTCGCCGCTGCCGCGATGTTGAGCCTCGATCGCCTTGGTCCGCATCTCCTGAAGTTGGTTGGCGGCAGCAGCCTGCTGGCTCCACAGGGACGCCTGAATGCCGGCGAACAGTCCTTCGAGCCAACCCACGAGCTGAGCCTGAACCAGCCTGAGCTCCGACTCGGTCGCCGTCTCCTTCTCGACCGGGCTGAACATGTCGGACAATTCCTCTCGAAGATCGTCACTCAAGACTTCCTGCATCTCCTCGAGCGAGTTGGCGTGGATCTCGATGAGACGTAGCCTCCCCGCTTCATCGAGCGGGCTCTGGCGTATCTCGTCGAGCATCGCACGGGTCATAGCCGCGATACGCATCAGCTTGGGAGCCTGCACGAACGACGATTCGCTCATCTCTCTCTCGTCTTCGACCAGCTCGGGCTCAGTCTGTTCTTGGGTGGAATCCTCGGTCATGACCCTGACATTACGAGAACCGAGGGTCGTACCCCTATCTCACCCTGATCGAGAGACACGTGAGGCCACCGTCGGCCCTGGCGAACTCGGACACATCGGTTGTTGCCACAGTGAACCCCTTCCCGGTAACGAGCGCCGCGGTCTCCGGATGGTGCTCGGCAACGAGGATCCCTCCGTCGGCGAGGCGGACCACGTTGGCGGCCTCTGGATCGTCTCCCACGACTTCGAGCACCTCGAAGCCGTCGAAGACCTCCCGCTCACAGGCATCCCGATGCCACAGAAGAGTCCCGTCATCGAGTGCACTCACACCTGATTTGAGGTGCAAGACCCGCGCCACCGGGACCGAGGTCACCGACATTCCCAACGGCTCGGCGATTGCGGCGATAGCGAGAATTCCCTCCTCATTCGTGCGGTCACTACGACCGACGAAAATCGATGAACCCATCTTGAGGACGTCGCCGCCGTCGATCATGGCGGGCCGGCGCACCCGGTGCAACGGAAACCGGCTGGTCAGGGCTGCCGCGACCGTCTCCACCTCGTGGCGGCGCGAAGGGTGTCCCGGCCTCGTGATCAGGACCCGCGTCCCGACCACCACGGCTGTATCTTCGATGAACGAGGAGTCGGCCAGGTCGTCATCGACTGGTACCGCGATCACCTGATACCCCCCTCGCTCGAGTGCCGCCACGTACTGAGCATGCTGCGTCGCGGCAAGTTCCGGATTCAGTGGTGGATCCGGGGGCCGGGCGGTGACGCACTGCTCAAACGAGCTAGAAACCCCGCGGACGAAGGCGACCGCCGTCACCGTCGCTCAGTCGCCGGCACCGACGAGATAGTCGTCGGCGTCGTCGGACCACTCCATCGTTATCACCCCGCGGGCGGCTGCCGCCCGGGAGAACTGAAGGAAGCCGCGATAACCGAACTCCCTCTCGCTGAAGCCCGGCTCAATCTTGCGGATCGCATCCTTGATCCCCGACAACTGGATGGAGCCGCCCTTGGCGGCGGAAACTACCTTCAGCAGCAGATCGAATCCCGCCTCCTCGTGACCACCCCGTTGCTTGAAGGTCACCTCGGGGTCACCCCGGGCGGGGCCCTCCGTCAGCTCGACGATTCCCTGGGAAGCCAGGTTGCGGAGTAGCTCGCCGAAGGCTCGAAAACCGTAATCGGCCTCACTAAACGTCGGATCCTTGCGAATGATCGCCCGCTTCAGCCGGGAGGCCAATACCACGCCATCGCCGGATCGCTGCAGACCCGACAGCGTCTGGGTCACCAACTGCTCGAGCGAAGCAATATCACCGGAGGGAGCTGCCTTTGTCGAAACGTCCTTCGACTTGCGGCGACGCTTCTGGGGAACCTCGACACCGTCGAGTGACTCGTAAAAGAGAAACTCATCGCAAGCGGCGGGAAGCAGCTTCGAGGTGCTGTCGCGCAGTCCGATCCCAACGACCCGCTTGTTGAGTTCGCGCAACTTGTGCACCAGCGGCGTGAAGTCGCTGTCCCCGGTGGCGATGACAAACGTCGTGATGTAGTCGCGCTCGAAGGCCATTTCGAGAGCATCGACGGTCATCTTGATGTCGGCGGCGTTCTTGCGCGGCCCATGAATCCGCTGTGGAATCTCGATCATCTCGACGTGATGCTCGGAGAGCATTCCGCGGAATTCCTCAAAGAGATTCCAGTCGCCGTATGCCCGACGCACGATAACCCGACCCCGCTCGGCCAAGGCGTCGGCTACCGGACGCAGATCGAACTTGTGGCCCCCCAGATCCTCACGAGCCCCAATGGCAAGGTTTTCGAAGTCCAGAAACAGAGCAATCCGATCCTCAGGCTCTTCCATATCAGTCACCCTCCCGTGGGGTCATATACCACTCGTCGAACTCGCTACACCTGCCGTCGCGGAACACGAGCTGGAACAGGTTCCAGTACCGCTGGCCGTTGCTGTAATGGGTCCAGCCGGTGGCAATCGCTCGATCTCCTTCTACCAGCCAGGGCGAGTACTCCGCCTCCCACGAATCGGGAGGATCGGAACCGCGCTGCCAGCTCATGACAACCTCGTCGCGACCTTCGACCGGCTCGTCACCAGGGTGATACCGATAGCTGACGTCTTCGGTGAACAGATCACCAATGAGTCCACCGTCGTAGGTTCGCCACGCTTCCAGATAGCGATCGAGCCAATCCTGCACAATGCCCACAGTGAGGTTCGCCATGAAGAGAGCGTACCGCGGTAACCCTCGGGCCGACCAGCTGGCCGTGCGCCCATGCGAGTATCCAGTACCCGGCCTTTACTGCGGGGCGACGTCGACGTACCCATCCGACCATCGGTATCGCGCCGTCGAGTATCCAACCCAGCCAGAACACTCCCACGCCTCTCTAGTTGCTGGCTACTGGCTACGTTTCTGTTCTGCCCACTCCAGGAACCGATCGCGCTCCCAGGTGTTGGCCACTCGCCGGCGGTCCACCCATCCGCGGCGTGCCTGTCGAACGCCCCAGCGGACATTGCCGAGTTCTGAGGCGTCGTGAGCGTCGGTGCTGATGACGAACACAACGTCACGGTTCCGCGCCCGACGCAGGATCTCGGCCGGAGCATCGAGTCGACGGAGATGACAATTGATCTCGATCCCACAGCCGGTCTCCTCGGCGGCACCGAGAACGGCATCGACGTCGAGGGTGATTCCAGGACGCCTTCCGATTAAGCGGCCGGTCAGGTGTCCAATGACGTTTACCCCCGGGTTGTGCATCGCGGTGATGATCCGCTTTGTCTGTTCGGCGACCGGCAGGTCGAAATGGGAGTGAACACTGGCCACGCCCCAGTCGAAACCAGCCAGGAACTCGGGGTCGTAGTCGATTGAGCCGTCGCGACCAATATTGAGCTCTGCCCCGTGAAGCACCCTCATCCTACGATTCCGCTTACGGATCTCGGATATCCGCGACCTTTGCTCGAGCATCTGGTCGCGGGAGGCCCCATTGATGGCGAGATCCTCGGCGTGGTCGGTGATGGCCAAGTAGGTGTATCCACGCTTCTTGGCGGCCTCCACCATGCTGTCGAGATCCTGGCGGCCGTCACCGCTGAGCGAGGTGTGGACGTGGAGATCACCCAACAGGCCCTCCTCTGAGACCAGATCGGGTAGTTCTCCCGCAAGCGCCGCTTCGATCTCGCCGGTGTCCTCCCGCATTTCGGGAGCGATCCACGGCAACCCGAAGGCGGCATACACCTCCTCCTCGGTCTGGGAGGCAATGATCCGCCCCGATTCTGCCTCGGACAGGGCGTACTCGTTGAGGATCCAACCGCGGCCGATGGCCATCTGTCGCAGCCTGATGTTGTGGGCCTTCGATCCGGTGAAGTACATCTGAGCCGCGCCGTACTGATCCGGCCGTACCACCCGAACGTCGATCTGAAGGCCTGCGGCCGTCACCACTGAGGTCTTGCGGGAACCGGACCCCACGATGTCGCGCACCAGGGGAAGATCCACCAAGGCCTTCATGACGGCGTCGGCGTCACCGGAGCTGGCGACGATCACATCCACGTCGCCGATGGTCTCGCGGAACCGCCGCAGGCTTCCCATGGGAGCGACCTTCACAACCCCGGGTACCGCAGCAAGCGTGTCGGCGATCTCGCGCCCCACCCGCATCGCGTCGTTGATCGGGGTGCGGCGCTGCTTGCCCGGTTCCCCGAGTCGCTCCAGCGATCTGGCAATGTTCTCCTCGGTCTTGGCGCCCATGCCGGGAAGCTCACGCAGCTCCTGGCGAGCGATGGCACTCCGCAGCGCCTCCACCGAAGCCACCCCCAGTTCGTCGCGCAGCAAGACCGCGGTCTTGGGGCCCACACCCTGCACCCTGGTCAACTCGACGAACTCCGGGGGAAATTGGGCACGCAGCTCCTCCAGGCGATCGATCCGGCCGTCCTCGACCAACCTCCGACTCCTGTCGGCGGTGCTCTTACCCCCGCCGCGCAAGACGGTGAGTTCCGTCGCCGACATGTCACCGACCGGATCGGGGTGCCCCTCCACGGAACGAGCCGCCGTTTCGTACGCCCGCACCCGAAAAGCGTTGCTACTGCCCTCGGCGAGGGTCGTCAGCCGAGCCAGCTCGTATAGGTGTGATGCCACTTCGCTGTTAGAAACCACGCCCGCAGGATACGAAGACGAAGATCACCGGGTGAAGCGGGTACTCATCGTGATCGCGGTGGCGGTGACGCTCGTCGTCCTGCAGGTGACGCGACCCGACATTCCGGCACCGGGAAGCGACTGCGAGCCGGTCGCATCCGGCATCCTCCGCCAGCCCGGTAACGCCTCGACATCAGTGGTGCTGCTTCTGGCCGGTGTGGTCCTCGCCCACAGC
>JACZWZ010000058.1 GCA_022571885.1 Acidobacteriota bacterium | reverse complement strand
AGGCAGGGTGCGAAGGTGTTGGATCGGGTAGTGGCGTCATCGTCGTTGCTCAGCGCAGAGTCCGTCCAGGATCACCGGAGGGACGCGGCGAGACCGATCCGATCTACCACTCGATCACCCGGCCTCCGATCACCGAGGCCGAGGCGACGCACCGCGTCATTGCCTACGCCGAGTTGGCCGGATGTCCGTTGTACGTAGTTCACATGTCGGCCAAGGAGGCGGTGGACGAGGTGGCGGCGGCCCGCAATAGGGGCCTCAACGTCTTCGGCGAGACCTGCCCGCAGTACCTGTTCCTCGGTTGGAACAACCTGCGCGAACCCGATTTCGAGGGTGCCAAGTACGTGTGCTCCACCCCGGTACGGGATTGGGAGCAGGGGCATCAGGAAGCGCTGTGGAAGTACCTGGCCACCAATGACCTTCAGATCGTCTCCACCGATCACTGCCCGTTCTGCATGGGCGACCACCCGACGCTCGGGACCCAGAAGCGCCTCGGCGAAGGCAACTTCACCGCGATTCCCAATGGGATGCCGGGAGTGGAGGATCGGATGCGGATGATCTACCACGGTGCGATCGGTGAGGCCCGTCTGAGCCTCAACCGCTTCGTCGAAGTGACTTCGACCGCTCCGGCCAAGATGTTCGGCATGTTCCCGCAGAAGGGCACGATCGCCATCGGCTCCGACGCCGACATCACCATCTGGGACCCGGAGGCGAGCCACACCATGTCGGTGGAGCACAACCACATGGATGTCGACTACTGCGCCTACGAGGGTAAGGAAGTCGTCGGTCAGATCGAGCTGGTGATGGCTCGTGGGACCGTGCTGATCTCAGACCGCCAGTACCACGGCAAGGCCGGTGATGGTCGCTACATCAAGCGGGGGACCAGTCAGCTTCTGATCTGATTCAGACGTGTCGTACACAAGGCCCCGTCATCCGAGAGGATGGCGGTTTGCGTGTCACCGGGGCCCTGAACGTGGAGGTTCGAGTCGGCTCGTCGACACCACCGCAGCAGTGTACGGATGCCCCCGGGTAGAGTCGTTTCAGAGACGAAGCAGGGGGCTGAGTGCCAAGTACACCCGATGACGGCGAGCGGGAGACCTCTCAGGATCCGGTTGAGGATGTCGATTTAGGAGACGCGAAGCCGAACCCGCCGTCGCACCAGGAGGTCCTGGACTCAGTCAAGTATAAACACCGAGACATAGACGCAGCCTCCATGTTCGCCGCCGCGGACCTGGCAATCGTGCCGGGAGAGCCAGGCGACGAGGAAATAGAGGACGCTGAGGACGCCGCTAAGGACGAAGCGGCAGGCAGACCGCGTCGGTGGAGTTTGAGTGGGTGGAGGTGGCGAGGTAGAAGATGGGGAGATAGACACTCACGTCCTGACCAAGATGCGGCCCGTTCGGCAGAACAGGAAGATGCTCGCGACGACATTCCGTGGGAATCGGGGAGGCCGGGACCCCTCGTCGAAATGCCCGACGGCACCCTGCTAGAAGTTCCAGACGTCGATTTCGAAGACGTAGGACCCTTCTGGAAGACGTCCCAGGGACGTGACATGATTCGACGAGCGCTCGTAATAAGTGGGGGTCTCGGAGGATTGGGGGTCCTCGTCGTTCTGTTCCTGTTGTTCAATGGAGGCGAGGCGGACACTCAGACGCTCGACACCACGGCGGCAACTGCTCAAGAGACCGACGCAACAGGCACCGATAGCGGGGAGAGCGTCGAGGAGTCTGAGGAGCCGTTGTCTGCGGTTGAACCGACGGAGACCGCTTTGTTCGTTGCGGCGTTGATCGCCTGTGCGTCCCCCACCCAGCAGGATGCGACGGGGTGGCGTCCGTCGCCGCGGCCGGGCGAGGAAGCCAGGGAAGTCGCTGAGATCGCGGCCGTGACACCTGTCGCCAAGGCGTTCAACCTCCAATGCAGCGGCTTCGGGTATGGGTCGTATGTGTTCACGATGATTGTGGAAGGCGACGCCGAGACGGTGTTCATAGCCGACGGCACCACATTCAATCTGCGGTTCGTGGTCAACAGCACCTGGCCGCTGAACGTGTACGAAGATGACACCGGTTTTACGGTGTTCATCGTGTGGAACCGCCCGGCCGAGGTGTACGTCGGCAGTGTCAACGACTCTGACAGCACCCGGATTCCGGGTGCGACTGTGGACATCGTGTGGTTGGACGCCTCGACACTCGAGGCCACGGTGACGTTCCCTGGCGACGATATCGACGTCAGGAATGTGCGGACGGAACTATCAGGACTCGTCCAGGACGAGCAAGAAAGGACCATCGCCCAGTATTTCGATGTTGCCATCTGGTTTGCTGAGTCGTAAAGGGCGACAAGGTACGTGTCCCAGCTACTTTCCGTGGAAGGACGCTCCAGTACGCGATGGGCACACCGTCGAAGTAGGTCGGTGATGACGTCCCCAGGTCACGGAGGTTGGTTAGCGGTCCTAGGCGACCCCGCCCGGGGCCCCTCGCGTTCATCAGATAGCTGCCTGTCGGCAACCGTCAGACGCCCCACGGCTTGAGCCTCCAGGAGGGGTCGGTCTTATCCACCGACGGCTCACCCTTACCGATAAGAAACCGACCCCCACGGCCTCAGTCTCCACCTTGGGTCGGTCTTTTCCACCGTCGGCTCTCCGACACCACCGCACCAAGCGCCCTCAAGGGTGCGTCGAACGGTCGGCGAGCCCTGGACGGCGGGGCTCTCTGGTCTCGCTCGGCTTCGGACACCCTTACCGTTTTTTGGTGCATCGAGTCAGGCCGCATGCACTCCGATTGACCCCTGGCGACCCGGTCCCGGGCATCCGTCAGCACCTCGATCCTTTCCCCTTGGTCTCCAACCCGTCGGCTCGGGACTCACCGCACACCCGAGACCGGGGTCGCAACACGCCAGAGACCTAGAAACGCGAGAACCTCCCCCGAGGGGAAGATTCTCGCGTCTAAGGAAGTCGTCGCCGGAGCGAGGGTCAGCAGGCCTCCTGAGGCTGACGGCCCTTCGCCTTGGCTTCCCAGGCGTCGATGGAGGAATGTACCGGGCAGGCGATCTGGTCGTCGCGTCTGCGCAGCCAGTTCGACACCGCCAACAACTCACACCCGGCATAGCCGCGGGCGGCAGCCAGGATTTGGGTCACGCCACCGAAGAGCGCGGTCGGTACCGGTGCCAAAGACCACGCCACTGCCCATATGAGGAAGTTGAGGCTGTGGCCTCGCGCCCCATAGAAGCGCAACGGTGGAGCCTCCGGACCGCGCAGCGCCAAAGCCAGCGACACGGCAGTCGGGAAGGCAACCAGCCCGATGATGGCGTCATCCCAGCTGACTCCTCGCCCCAACGCCCAAAGGATGAAAAGGCCCCCGAGCACGAGCCGGGAAGCAGTACCCCAGCTGCCAATCTTTCGGACCGTCTTGGTTTCGGTCAGTCGAGTGTTGATCGACATGATTGAATCTCCTTGTCGTGTGTTTCTCTCAGGGAAACCATGCACCTCAGCGCCGGTCGGGTCATCCACCCGAATACGGGTTCCGCAGCACCGACAGGTGGACTATCAGATCAACCGAGTGGTTGATGCGTGAGGTTTGCGGCCCGGATAGGCTCGGAGTGGACCGAAATGAAATCCTCGCTGCGTTGGGAAGATCTGTGATCGAGACGGAAACGACCGGCATCGTCGAGCGAGAGCGCCACGATGAGGCCACCGGGTGGCGTCGGTGGATGCGCGGCTGGGATCTCTTGGTCTACTCCATGCTGCTGCTGGGTTTGGTGGTAGCGCTTCCCAGAACCCGCGGTGGAACCGGGGAAGCGATCCTGATTGCGACCTTGACCGGCGCCTTCGCCTTCTGGTACGGCTACGTCGGTGGTGTTCGCAAAGTGTGGATGCGAGGCACCGCCTGGGCAGCCGCTTTCCTGGCGGTCGAAGCCGGCCTATGGCTTTGGCTGGTCCTTCTCGACCCGATCGACTTCGGTTTCTTTGTCTGGGCGGGTGTGGGGATGCTCGCTCATGTGTGTGTGTTGAGTGTGAGGTGGTCAGTCGTGGTGGCTTCGATCTTCGGGGCCGGGCTGCTACTCCGAGAGGTGTTGTTCCGGAGTCAGCAGGATGCTTCGGTGTTCGTTTCGGTGCTGGTGACCTCAGTGATCATGGTGTTGTTGAGTTACCTCTTCGACAGCATCTCGCGCCGTAGCGAGGAACGGCTGCTGCTGATCGGCGAACTCGAAGAGACTCGGGCGGAGTTGGCAGCCGCCGAGCGTGAGGCGGGAACGTTGGCGGAGCGTCATCGCCTCGCAAGAGATATTCACGACACTCTTGCTCAAGGGTTCACAAGTATCGTCATGCTGCTGGAAGCTGCCGAAGCCGAACTGACAGCCGCTCCTAAAAAGGCCCATACCTTCATCGACCGAGCGCGCTCAACCGCCCGAGAGAGTCTGGCCGAAGCGCGCAGCCTGGTGTGGGCTCTGCGGCCGGATCGCTTGATCGGGAATTCACTGATCGAGGCCCTTCAGTCGGTTGTAAGCCAGCTGAGCGAGGAGACGTCAACGGGAGCGGAGTTCCTGGTGACCGGCGAGCCGAGACCACTTCAGCCCGCTACCGATGAGTGCATTCTGCGTGTCACTCAAGAAGCGCTGGCGAACATTCGCAAGCATGCTGAGGCGTCGAGAGTCACCGTCACCCTGTCGTATCTCGATGACGGAGTGGTGCTCGAAATGCTCGACGATGGGGTCGGCTTCGAGGCGGCGAGCCTTTCGGCCACCGGGCACGGACTGGTCGGCGGGCTGGGCCTGCAGCTGATGCTCGAACGCGTGCAACAGCTCGGGGGGACCCGTGTCATCGAGTCGAGTGTCAACCACGGAACGTCTGTGGTCGTCGAGCTACCAACGGTGCTCTTCTCACGGTCGGCGAGTACGGCGGATGGGGCGTGAGCAACATGATCCGGGTGGTGATCGCCGACGATCATCCCGTGGTTCGCACCGGACTGCGAGGGATGCTCGAGACCCAAAGCGACATCGAGGTCGTAGGCGAAGCCGAGAATGGCAACCTAGCCGTGAGTTTGGCGAGTCGCCTTGAACCGGATGTCGTGCTGATGGACCTCCAGATGCCCGAGCTCGACGGCGTCTCGGCTACCGAGAAAATCTGTGCTCGTCTCAACGACACTCAAGTGCTCATCTTGACCACCTATGACACCGACTTCGACATAACTCGGGCGATCGGCGCCGGTGCGATCGGCTACCTGCTCAAAGACGCACCTCGTGAGGACCTTTTCCAGGCCGTTCGCGCGGCCTCGCGGGGCGAATCGGTCCTCGCCCCCTCGGTTGCTGCCAGGGTGATGGAACGAATTCGATCGCCCGGCCACGAAACGCTCAGCGGCCGAGAGATCGAGGTTCTCACAGAAGTGGCAGATGGAAAGTCGAACAAGGAGATAGCCAAGTCGCTGTTCATCAGCGAAGCAACCGTGAAGACCCATCTCATCCACATCTTCTCCAAGCTCGGTGTCGACGATCGAACCGCCGCGGTCACAGTGGCGCTAGAACGAGGGGTCCTGAGGCTCCGGCCGCCAGGCTTATCGAAAGCCTAGGTGTGGGCATTGGCGCGCACCCACGCGTGATCGGGGTCCAGACCTAGTGCTGGGTCATCCTCAGGCGGTTTCTCTTGCTGCCCCTTCGATCGGGAGAGCACTCTCAGCATCATGGTCAAGCATTGTCCGCCCAGAGTAAAGCCGCGCTGTCGGCCACCCTTACCGATATCGGAAACCGATCCCATGGCCCAAGCCTCCAAGATGGGTCGGTCTTATCCACCGTCGGTTCTCCGACACCACTGCACCGAGAAGTGACAGGTCAGGGTCTATCTGGTGGCTATCGGGTGGCCGGCCGCCGCGGGCGGGTCACCCACAGAAGCAGCAGGCCGAACACCACGGCCACGGCTCCCCCGTAGAGGATCAGCGCGGCGATCCGGGCTCGATCCTGCTCCGCGAGGCGGCGCTCCTCGAGCACCGCCGCCTGGTTGGAGGCGTCTGCCGCGATGTCCAGCAGTTCTCGCTGCACGTCGCCGATGTCGGCTCTCGCAGCGGCCAGGGCGGCGATGTCCGCCGCCGATCTCTCTGCTGTCGACGATCCGGTGCGGGCACTTGCCGGATCGATGAGCGCGGGGGGAGTCACCCGCGACCCGTTCACGGGTAGGTCGGTAGTGGGATCGACGACCTCGATCTCACGACCGATGTAGGTGAACCCGCGCCCGGGATCCATTCTGATCGGGCCGTACACGATCTCGAAATGGAGATGAGGGCCGGTGCTCTCGCCCGTGCTCCCGACATTCCCGATCACCTGGCCGGCGAGCACGCTCTCTCCGGGCGCCACGGGGAGATCCGCGCTGACCATGTGGAAGTAACGCGTTTCCCAGCCTGGCTCGTGGCGGAGGATGACTCCGTTCCCTGCGCCGCCGTCCAACCAGCCCGATTGGAGCACGACGCCGTCGGCGGCGGCGAGGATCGGGGTCCATGCAGGCGCGCCGATGTCGATCCCTTGGTGGAACCTGTCATCCCGGCGGGTGCCGAACGAGTCGGTGACGGAGTGCCCTGGCAGCGGGTACCGGAGCACGAATGGCCCGAAGCCAGTGGCGGGAGCCGGGACCACGACATCGGAGACGGCCAACAGCGCCGCACCCGCCGTCCGCAGTGCGTCGCCCGATCCGTCGGGGCCCGAAGGAAGCTCTCCGCTCGCCACCGCCTCCAGATCGGCAGCGAGGCGGGCCGCGGCCTCCAGGGCGGCCGATACTTCAGCGAGTGTCGAAGCCATCGGCCCGAGTTCGGCGAGCTCGTTGGTGAGCGCCGCCGTGGCGGCCTGCGAACGATTGGCGAGATCCTCCCTGATCTCCGCCGCATCACGCACGATCTTGTTCCAGCTGACACCAGACGCCGCGACCTGCCAGGCTCCCACCAGTCCGGCCAGGATCCCGGAGATCAGCACCACGCCCGCCGCCAGCGACCAGAGCGCACGCCTTGTCGGCGGCGGCGCCGGGAAAGCGATCCGGACCGGCCGACGTTCTATCGCGGGCGGGAACTGCAGGGGGCGGGGGCGAACCGGCTGCTCCGGTTCCCGCTCCACCACGAAGGTCAGCCAGCGGTCACCCATCTGCCGCTCCGTGATTGGACCGGGCGGTCGCCGTGCCGGGGGTCGCCGAATCGGCCCCGGTGGGCGTAACCCTTCTGAGGGCGTGGACCACTCTGCGCGCATCGGCGCGGGGGACCCGTACCCGGGCACACAAGCGACTCGCGCTGCCGATCAGGCGCGTGATGACGTGAACGATGGTCCCTTCCTCCAAGTGGCCAAACCCAGCACCAAGAGTGGCACCACGTAGAGTAGTACACGGGACTACTCCACGACTTGGGTGGTCCGGTGGTCCGGTGGGGGTCTAACTCATCCACCAGGCCCCTCCAACTCGGCAACCACCACACCGAGGGCGTCTTGTCTTGCCCTCTCGGATGCCTGGAATGGTGTCGGATGTCAACGAGACTTATTGGCAGTCGGCGAGGCGTGCGACAACGGAGGCTTCGACCTGCTGGAAGCTTCTCAGGCAGTAGACAACGTCTACATCAACAATCGGTTCTGCACGACCGAAGGGATCTAGAGCGGCACCGCGGCGGGCCTGACGATCTGTATCCGTCAAGAACCTGGACTCCACGCCTTCAGCCTCCAGGAGGGGTCGGTCTCTTCCACCGTCAGCTCACCCTTACCGATAAGAAGCCGACCCCCATGGCTTCCACCTCCAAGAGGGGTCGGTGTTTTCCACCGTCGGCTCATCGACGCGTTTGAAAGCACGGTCGGTGGTTACGGGCCCCCGCTCGGGTCATCGGCAGTCCTCTCGAGGTAGCGCGCCAGGCGGCTCAGAGCCTCGTCCCAGCTTCTTGCTCGGGCGTCGAGCCATCGACCAGCCTCGTCGAGCGGCATGAGGTCAACGCGGTATCGGTTTTCACGCCCTTGTCGTGACCCCGTTATCAATCCTGCCTCCTCGAGGGTCTTGACGTGGCGGGTCACCGCTTGGCGCGTGATCGGTACGACGGCCGCCAGTTGGCTGACGGTGATTTCGGATCCGGTCGACACCCGGTCCAGAATCTCGATCCGGAGGGGATCCGAGAGCGCCCAAAGGGTGGCTTGGGCTCCGGAGCGGGTCACAGCGCCGTGGCGCCTTCCAGGTGGCGTTCGAGATCGGCCAGCTCTGTGGTCCACCCTGAACTGTTGTCTCTCATGGTGCGGACGTACAGCTCATCGGGCAGCTCGGAGAATCCAGATTCGACGACCTTTACGGTCGTCATGCCGTCCGCTTCCTCGAGGGTGAAGGTGACTTTGGTCGTCCACATCGTCCCGTCTTCGGTGGAGCCCGCTTTCCAGCGATAGGAAAACGTATTCGGATAGTCGACCTGCTCGACGACTCCCTGGGTGACGGAGTCGTGCTCCGACCAGCCCATCTTGAATGAGCCGCCCGGCCTCAGGTCTATTTCGGCTGAGTCTCCGAACCACTGTGCGATCTGATCGGCGACCATCAACGCACTCCACACCCGGTCGATCGGGCTCGAAACGGTGATTTCTCTCACGATCGTGTCGACCTTGTCCACTTGGAATCCCTCCATGTAAGCGCAATGTTTCTGTTGCGTATAGTATGCAACATAATGGTTGCGGGTAGGTCTGTCAACAGCCGGTATTCGGTGCGCCGGAGAGTGTGTGAGACTACGACCATGGTCGAGCGCAACGTTCTAGGCAACGAACTCGAGCCCTGTGGTACCGAACCAATAACCGGGTGGTTCCGTGATGGATCGTGTCGCACCGATGCCACGGATCGCGGCAGCCACACCATTTGTGCGGTGGTCACCGCCGAGTTCCTCGATCACCAGAGGGGAATCGGCAACGACCTCACAACCTCGATGCCTCAGTTTCAGTTCCCGGGCCTCGAGCCTGGGGACCGCTGGTGCGTCACCGCCGCCAACTGGCTGCGGGCGCACAGAGAAGGTCTGGCGGCACCCGTTGTCCTCGCCTCGACCCACCAGCGCGCCCTCGAGATCATCCCGCTCAGCGTCCTGCGGGAGCATGCGGTGGACGTCCCGCAGGATCCTGGATCGCTGACCTGACCTATGTCGGTATCCGGTCGATCCGTCGGCCTTCTAGAGGACCTGGTGCTTGGTAGCACTCGCGGCCGGCGTAGCGTGATCGGATGTCGATGGGTCAGCTAACCGGTCTCGACGACATAATCTCACGCTTCTTGCAGCGATGGAGCATCACGCTACTTCGCCTGTCGCTCGGTGTGGTCTTCATCTGGTTCGGTGCACTCAAGGTATTCGATGTGACACCGGTCGCCGACCTGGTCGCCGCCACGGTCTATTGGGTCGATCCCGACTGGCTCGTGCCGATGCTGGGTGTCTTTGAGATCGTGGTCGGAGTCGGCCTGATTTCTGGGCGGGCACTGCGAGTGGTCCTCGGCCTTTTCACGCTACAGATGGCCGGCACCTTCCTGGTGCTGATCCTGCAACCAGATGTGGCCTTCCAGGACGGCAATCCTCTTCTGTTGACCGTGGAAGGTGAGTTCGTGGTGAAGAATCTCGTGCTGCTGACGGCGGGGACGGTCGTGGGGGCCACGGTCCGACGCCGGGAGGCGATCATCGGCGGCGGACCGTGAGTCAGGCGACGGTGAACTCGACCAGCGGCGCGTCCTCTACCCAACGAGGAAGGATGTGGTCGGCCTTGGCCGGTTCGTTGCCCCAGCTCTCGGTCAGTATTCGGTACAGGACCTTCGCTCGTTGACCTTCGTCGGTGATCTCTTTCGCCGTGGCCGCCACGTCTGCAGTCAAGCCACGCTTGAGGTGGACCGTGAACCCCGGATTGGCGTTCAGGTTCGCCAGCCAGTCGCGTTTCACACCCGGCTTGCCGGTTATGTAGTAGCTGCCGTCGAATTGATGAAACACGATCTCGATCCGACGAGCGGTCCCGCTGCGGGCCCCCCAGGTCGTGATGTCAATGATGCCGCCCGAGTCGAGGGCGTTCTTTACTGCGGTGTCCATGTCGCATTGAACGCCGCCTCCGCCGGGGCCTATTCCCGGCGCCGAATTCAGATCAGCGTCGCCTCCAGGCTGATCTCCACGTTGCCGGCGAGAGCGTTGGATACCGGACATCCATCCTTGGCTTCGTCGGCCGCGCTCTGAAATGAATCGCCGGTCATTCCCGGAACATCACCGCGCACGCTCAGCGCCATCTTCGTCAACCTCCAACCAGCGTCGACCTTCTCAAAGGTGGCGACTGCATCGGTGTCGAGACGAGTTGGCGGGTGTCCGGCGCCGGAGAGGCCATGGGACAGTGCCATCGAATAGCACGCCGCGTGGGCGGCTGCAATCAGCTCCTCGGGACTGGTCTTGCCACTAGCTTGTTCCGTGCGGCTCGGCCAGCTCACCGGCAGCGGTCCGGCGGCTCCACTCAGAAGGGTGGTACTCCCACCGCCACTCAACAGATCCCCTTCCCATGTGGCTGATGCTCGACTCTCCATTGCGCCCTCCCTCTAATTTCCTGCCTCTTCGAAGGTGATCCTACGTTGCACCGCTCGATCGCGGTGGGCGCTCCGGGACATAGCGGTCGAGCACGGCATAGGATTTCCCGATGGTGGTCCAGCTAGATCACACCATCCTCGAAGTAGAGGATCTTGCCGATTCGGTCGCCTTCTACCGGGACGTAGTGGGCTTCGAGCATCGCGGCCGTACCGCAGGATTCGAAGTGATCTTGGTAAGTCCCGATCTCGCTCTGGATCTGACAGAGGGATCGGCGCCGACGTCGCGGCACCTCGCCTTTGCCATGGATCGTTCTACCTTCGAATCCACCTTCGATCGGATCCGCGCCGCCGACATCAGCTATGGGAACGCCCCTTCCAGCCCCACCAACAGACGCGGTCCGGGCCGGTCCGCCGGGGTGCACGGCGCAACAGACTCCGTCTACTTCCACGACCCCAGCGGCCACATGTTGGAGATCCTCACCTACGACGATCCGGCCTGAGTAGGCCATAGGCCCGATGCGCGTTCCGAGGCTCTGCCGTCATTCCGGCTCGGTCCTATCCGGCGTCGGCTCTTCGCTCCGCTGGTTAGGCTCGGCCGTCGATCAGAGCCACGCGATCTTCCAGGGGACCGTCATGACCGAGCAAGCTGACTTCAGGCGCGACATGGTGGCGCTGAACACCGGACATTGGGCCTTCTAACCTCCTCAGACCACATGAGCATCGAGCTGTTTCTCCTACTGGTGGCGATCGGCCTGGCGACTGGGACCCTGATCGGGGCGGTGGGCGTTGGGGGCGTGCTCCTGGTGCCGGCACTGGTGCTGCTCGGCGGACTCGACGTCCACGACGCCACGCCGGTGGCGACTCTGAGCTTCCTGTTCACCGGGATCGCCGGCACAGTGGCCTACGCACGCCGGCGGCGGATCCACTGGCCGACCACGAGATGGCTGCTGGCTTTTGCCATACCGGGCGCCGTAGCCGGTGCCTCCACCAACGTGGCCCTCTCTTCCACCAGCGTCACCGTCGTCATCGCGGTCACGCTTACCGCGGCGGCGGTGCGGGCACTACGCGAGACATCCGATACCGACCCCAAGGCGAGCACACTCGGCCTGCCGACGCTGGCGGTGATTGGGTCGGTGGTCGGATTTGGTTCGACCCTGTCCGGTACCGGTGGTCCGGTGCTGCTGATCCCGGTCATGTTGCTGGGTGGTGCGGGGGTGAAGCTTGCGGTCTCTTCGAGCCAGCCGATCCAGGTCCCGATTGCGATCTTCGGCGCCGCTAGCTTCCTTGCCTATGGAAGTCTCGACTGGCAACTCGCCTTGAGCCTCGGCACTGTGCAGGGCCTTGGAACCGTCGTTGGTGCCCGGATCAGCGACCGGTTGCCGGTGCAGATGCTGCTTCGCCTCGTCACCGGCGCGCTCGTCGCCTCGGCCGTGGTCTTTGCCGTGAAGGTGATCACCGGATGAGCCTTGGAGTCGATGTGCAGCACATTGCCGAGTTGCGCTCCGTGCTGGCCACCTACCCCACGGTGGAGTTGATGGATGGTCCCACTCCGTTGCACCCGCTCCTCCATCTGGGAGCCGATCTGGGCATCGACCTCTGGTTGAAGAGAGACGACCTGACATCGCTCGGGCTCGGAGGCGACAAGCCGCGCAAACTCGAATATGAGCTGGCGCAGGCGATCCAGGCAGGGGCAGATGTGATCGTCACCTCCGGCTCGGCGCAGTCCAACCATGCTCGTTTGACCAGCGCGGCAGCCCGCAAGCTGGGGCTCGATGTGGTGTTGGTTCTCGGCAACGATGAACACGCCCAGCTGCAGGGAAACCTGCTCACGGTTCATCTGATGGGTGGCGAGGTGGTCATGGTCGACACCGACGATCACTGGGACCTGGATGAGGAGGTGGACGTGGTGTGCACTCGGCTCCGTGCTGAGGGGCGCAACCCCCATGTGGTACCGATAAGTGGCACGACGCCCCACAGCTGTCTGGGGTATGTCGATGGTGCGTTGGAACTGGTCGACCAGTTCACCGCCCGCGACGTGGTGCCCGACGTCATCTTCACCCCGTTTGGAACCGGCGGGATCTTCTCGGCCTACCTGCTGGCGATGCGTTCGGTCGGCATCGGCGCCGAGATTGTCGGGATCAGCGTCAACCGGCCCGCCGAGGAGTGTGAAGAGAACCTCGACCACTGGTGGGGGACGCTGAGTGGGCTTCTGGGCACCGACCCCGAATTGGGGCGAGGCCGCTACACGATCGAAGATGTATATGTCGGACCCGACTATGGGGTTGCCACCACCGAGTGTCTCGACGCCATCGTCTCGATGGCCCGTCGGGAGGGCATTCTGCTGGATCCGGTCTACTCGGGGAAGGTGTTTGCCGGCCTGCTCGGACACGCCGCCGCGGGGCGTTTCGAGCAGGGTTCGACGGTGGTGATGCTCCACTCCGGCGGCATACCGGCCCTCTTCGCCTACCACGCCGAAATCGAGGCCCATCTCGAGCAAGGCGACCGTCACCGCTCGACAGGCTGAAGAGGTTCGCCGGAGGACTGCTTACTTTGCCTCAGCTCCGGCACTCCGAGGCGATTTCGGTGATCACGTCGAAGTCGTTGGGAGCGCTGGCCCCGAAGTAGAAGCACAACTCGCCGCCGGAGTCGTTCATCCGGTAGTAGTGCTCGGTGCTGTTGCTCCCTGCCGTTGCTGCACCTCCATAGGCGGCCGTCAGATCGGCCAGGGTGTCGCCGACCGTGATGCCCTCGGTCGTCGTGGCGTAACTGTCTGGCCGGGGGTCGCCGGCGGCATCGTCGGATGGTCCTTCGAAGCGCCACCGTTCGAACGTCTCGGGGCGGGCGGGGTCGCTCGGATTGGGGCCGAAGAAGAGCAAGGCGAAGCCTTCGATGAAGACCCCTCTGAGACCCAGGTCCTGCGGATCGGAAATGGTGTACCAATCGGTGTCGAACTCAAGGTACGAGCCCCTGATGCCGTGGCCCAGGAAGTCGATCACCTTGTCGATCACGGTCTGGGTGTCGTCTCCCAGGGCGAGTTTGGTACCCCGGTAGGTGATGCTGTCACCGGCCAGGATCCAGTCGCCGGTCTCCTGGACGCCGGCGGTCACGTTTACGGCGAGTGCAAACCTCACGGGACCCGACGGCGAGGCGACCTCGATGCTGTAGTCCTGGGTGGTGTCGATGTTCCATGTGCCCTGGCCCTGCACCGCGAGCTCCGCCCCGTCGGCGCCGCGGACGGTCACCAGGTGCCCCAATCCGAGCGTGATGTTGGCGCTCAACGTGCTTCCCGATAGGAGGGAGATCTGGAAGATCTCTGGATCGTCGGGTGCGGCATTGCCGACGACGGTGACAACCCCGTCCCCGCCCTCGAGCCGCCGGGTCTCGGAACAGGCTCGCGACAGGTCGGCCATCGTCTCCTCGTCGGGCGTCCCGTTGACGGTTCGACCCAGGCCTGCCTGCGCCGCTTCGACTGCTGCCCGGGTCGCCGGACCAAAGGCTCCGTCGACTGTGAGATCCCCGTAGCCGGTGCAGTTGAGGAGGAACTGGAAGGCTGCAACCGTTTCATTGTTGTCACCTTCCACCACCAGCGGTGGGCCGCTCGACGGGAGGGTGGTGGTAGTAGTCGAGGAGGTGGTGGCGACGACGGCCTCGGTCGTGGAGGTCGTGGCGGCGGTGTCGGTGGGTGGCAGCGTCGTTGTTGTTGTGGAAGTGGCATCGTCCCCGCAGGAGGCCACCACCAACGCCAAAGCCACTCCGACCAAAGCGTGCCGACCGATGATCCGTCTCATGGTTACCCCTGTCGTACGGGTACTACGAAACCTACTCGCTGCGGTCGATTGCGTTACTCACTGGGTTGCGAGCGGTTTCGAGCGGCGCGGTGGCGAAGGGTCGCTTCCCCATCCGACACCCAACCTGAACCGCCCTTCCGAAGCGGTGGCCATCGGTGTCCGTCGATAGGTTTTCTCCGATGTCTGTCAGCAGGCGGACCCTGGTCGGAATTTGGGCACTGACAACGCTCGTCGTGCTCGGCGGAGCGCTGCTTTACTACCGGCAGATCAAGGTGCCACTTCTGGCAGGACGGACCGAGCCGGCCGAGCGGCTGGTGGATGACGACCTGGAAGCCGGCTTCATCCGCCGGGAGAACACGATCGCAGTATGACTGCTGGCAGTCCTCGCCATCGGAGCCGGACTCGGGTTTGTCAATCCGTTCTTCACATATGCGATGCTGGGCTCTCTGGTCGTCTTCTACTGGGTGATGATTGCTCTCGATCGTGAAGGAGTGTCGGCACGTCGCAAATGATCTTGGGTTGATCACCTCAGTACCCTTCGGCCCATGCACATCGGCGTCTCCATCTTTCCGACCGACCAGACAATTCAGCCGCTCGACCTGGGCCCGGCCGTCGAGGACCTTGGGTTCGAGTCGTTGTGGTTTCCCGAACACAGCCACATCCCGGCGAGCCGGGTCACCCCGTGGGGAGGGGTAAAGGGCGCATCTCCGCTCCCGGAGGCGTATTGGCGTACCCACGACCAATTCGTCGCCTTCGGGGCCGTTGCCGCTGTGACCTCGACGCTCAAATTGGGAACCGGGATCACACTGGTCGCTCAACGCGATCCGATCTGGCTGGCCAAGCAAGTGGCGTCCCTCGACACGATCTCCCAGGGGCGAGTCCTGTTTGGAATCGGCTACGGCTGGAACAAGGAGGAGATGGCCCAGCACGGCACCGCATACCTGGAACGGCGCGCCATCTTGCGCGAGAACATCCTCGCCATGAAGGAGCTGTGGACGCAGCAGGAGGCTTCGTTCGAAGGCGAGCACGTCGCGATCGAACCCAGCTGGGCCTGGCCGAAGCCGATTCAGCAGCCCCACCCTCCGATTATCCTCGGTGGCGCCGCCGGTCCGAAGACGATCGCCCACATCGTCGAGTTCTGCGACGGATGGATGCCCATCGGCGGGCGTCACGACCTTCTGGGCAAGATTCAGACGGTTCGTGAGGCGGCGCAAGAAGCCGGCCGCGATCCCGATTCGATCGAGTTCGGAGTATTCGGTGCTCCCAAGGATCCCGCAGAGCTGGAACGGCTCGCCGACGCCGGCGTCAACAGGGCCGTCTTCGGACTTCCCCCGGCCGACCCGGCCGTCGTACTCGAGAAGCTCAAGGATCGGGCCAAGTTGATCGGGGTGGTTGCCGGGTAGGCGACCAAGCATCACTTTCCCACCAGATTCAGCGGTACTCCCAGCAATCGGCCCGTGACCGATTGATTCCCCCACAAGGGGGAGTGGTCTGCTCTCTTTCTGAACACTCTCCCCTTTGGGGGGAGTCAGCGAGCGAAGCGAGCTGGTGGGGGGAATCCGATCGTCGTCTCCGTCAGGCCAGCGCGTCTTGTATGTCGTAATGGCCTGTGGTTGCGCCGGGTTGGGTAGCCACTCGATCATGCGTCTTGTGGGTCAGTTCGCCGAGTCGGTGTGCGTCAGATAGGCAGCGGGATTGCCGCGACTTGGTGAGTCCCCCCACCAATCGGCCTGCGGCCGATTGACTCCCCCCAGAGGGGAGAGTGATCCAACCAACCGTCGGGCA
>JACZWZ010000177.1 GCA_022571885.1 Acidobacteriota bacterium | reverse complement strand
AATCGGGCATCGGGCATCGGGTATCGGGCATCGGGCATCGGCAAGTTGCTCACTCAGGGAGCGACTCCCACAGCCCGTCTAGTTGAGCCTGATCTCATCGCCGTCGGCGTCGACCTTCACGGTGTCTCCTTCGGCAAAGGTCCCTTCGAGGAGGGCGATGGCCAGGCGGTCGGCGATCTCCTTCTGGATGAGCCGCTTTAGGGGTCGCGCTCCGTACACCGGATCGTGGCCCTTGTCGGCCAGCACGTCGCGGACCGCATCGGTCACCTGGAGGTCGATTCCGCGGTGCGAAACACGGTCGCGCAGAGCTTCGACCTGCAGATCGACGATTCGGCGCAGATCCTCCTTGGTCAGGCGGCCGAAGACGACGACATCGTCGATGCGGTTGAGGAATTCGGGGCGGAAGTGTTGGCGGACGACCTCCATGACCAGTTTGCTGATGGCCTCATCTGTCAGGTCGGGGTCGATCAGCTCCGATCCCAGGTTCGAGGTCATGATCAGCACCGCATTGGTGAAGTCCACCGTGCGGCCTTGGCCGTCGGTGAGCCGGCCGTCGTCGAGGACTTGGAGCAGGGCGTTGAACACGTCGGGGTGGGCCTTCTCGACCTCGTCCAGCAGGATCACCGAGTACGGGCGGCGCCGCACTGCTTCGGTGAGTTGTCCACCCTCGTCGTATCCGACGTAGCCCGGAGGTGCCCCGATGAGGCGGCTCACCGAGTGCTTCTCCATGTACTCCGACATGTCGAGCCGAACCATGGCCCGCTCGTCGTCGAAGAGGAACTCCGCCAGCGATCGCGCCAGTTCGGTCTTTCCGACTCCGGTCGGTCCGAGGAACAGGAAGGACCCGATCGGCCGATTGGGATCGGACAGTCCGGCCCGGCTGCGCCGAACCGCGTCGGAGACCGAAGTGACTGCCTGATCCTGTCCGATGACGCGTTGATGGAGGTGCGATTCGAGGTGGACGAGCTTCTCGGCCTCTCCTTCGAGGAGGCGGGTTATGGGGACGCCCGTCCATCGACTCACCACTTCTGCAATGTCCTCGGCGTCAACTTCTTCCTTGAGCATGGTCGTGGTCGCCTGGAGCTCGGCCAGGCTGGCCTGGGCGGCTTCCAGATCCCGTTCGAGCCCGGGCAGGGTCCCGAAGCGAAGCTCGGCGGCGACTTCGAGATCGCCGGCGCGCTCGGCGCGATCGGCGGCGACGCGGGCTTGCTCGACCTGCTCCTTGAGATCCCGAATCTTCTCGATCGAATCTCGTTCCAGCATCCAGTGGGCGGTCAGTTCCCCGATCTGGTCCGACAGGGTGGCGAGCTCCGCCTCCAGGGGTCGGCGACGGGCCGCGGCCGATTTGCCCTTCTCACCTTTGAGGGCGGTGAGTTCGATCTCGATCCGGGTCTTGCGCCGCTGCCGCTCGTCGATCTCCTCGGGGACCGAATCGATCTCGATTCGGAGACGGCTGGCGGACTCGTCGATGAGGTCGATTGCCTTGTCGGGAAGCTGGCGGGCGGTGATGTAGCGGTCCGAGAGGGTGGCGGCTGCCAGCAGCGCCGCATCGGTGATCCGGACCCCGTGGTGCAGTTCGTACCGTTCCTTGAGGCCGCGCAGGATGGCGACGGTGTCCTCGACGCTCGGGGCCTCCACCAGCACCGGCTGGAATCTTCGCTCCAGTGCCGGGTCCTTTTCGATGTACTTGCGGAACTCGTCGAGTGTGGTGGCACCGATCATCCGCAGTTCGCCGCGGGCCAGCATCGGCTTGAGCATGTTCGAGGCATCCATCGATCCCTCCGCCGCTCCCATTCCGACCATGGTGTGCATCTCGTCGATGAAGGTGATGACTTCGCCCGCCGCGGCCTTGATCTCGTCGAGGACCGCCTTGAGGCGCTCCTCGAACTCACCGCGGTACTTGGCGCCGGCGACCATGGCGCTGAGGTCGAGGGCGATGAGACGCTTGGTGGCCAGGCTCTCGGGAACATCGCCATCGGCCAGTCGCAGCGCCAGACCTTCGACGATGGCGGTCTTGCCGACTCCGGGTTCACCGATTAGGACCGGGTTGTTCTTGGTACGCCGCGAAAGTACCTGGATGATGCGGCGGATCTCGTCATCGCGGCCGATGACCGGGTCGATCTTGCCGCGGCGAGCCTCTTCTGCCAGGTCGCGTCCGTATAGCTCGAGTGCGTTGAGCGTCGTCTCGGGGTCCTGGTTGGTGACCCGGTGCGGGCCGCGCAGTTGGGCGATCGCCGACAGGAGACGGTCACGGGTGACACCGGCCTCGGCGAAGATCCGAGCTGCGGCACCGCCGTCGGTCGCCAGTCCGAGCAGCAGATGTTCGACCGAGACGTAGTCGTCGGACATGGCGGCCCGCTCGCGTTCGGCCGCAGCGACGACCGCCTCCAGTTCTCTGCCTGCGGAAGCGTCGGCTCCGCCGTGAGCCTGGGGAAGCGAGGAGATGTGTTCGGCGATTGCCTGTTTAATGGAGGCGGGGTCGGCTCCGGCGCCGGCCAGGGACCCGTAGACAAGCGAATTCGCTTCGGAGACCAGGCCGCCGAGGAGGTGGGCACCGGTGATCTCGACATGGCTATGTCGAATCGCCTCGGAGCGGGCGCGCTCGATGGCTTCGAGGGCCTTATGAGTGAGGTTTGGCGTTGTTTCCATCACAGTCATCGTATCATATCAAGAAATCTGAGTCAATAAGCATCAGGTCTTGGATATGAGTGGTTCTGACGCGGCCTCATGGGGACGACAAGTCCGAGATCTACTCGACGAACACGGACAACCCCTCTTCGGTGTCTCGCTGAAGGACGACTCGCAGGCAGCAAATCGGTTCGACCTCAAAGATCATCGCGGCGGGATGGTCACCCGCCGGAGTCGGGGGTGCGATCACAGGCCGCGGGGCGAATCTGCTGATCATCGACGACCCGGTCAAATCCGCTGAGGACGCGCAATCGGAGTCGATGAGCAGACGCCTGTGGAACTGGTATCGCTCCACTGCACGGACCCGGTTGGAGCCAGGGGGTGCTGTGGTGATTGTGATGACCCGGTGGCACGAAGCAGACCTTGCAGGACGGTTGCTCGCTGATCCGGAATGGTGAGGAGTGGACCGTGCTGAACCTCCCCGTGCTGGCCGAGGACGACGACCCGCTCGGACGTGAGCCTGGTGAGGCGCTTTGGCCCGAACGTTTCACAGTTGAGGATTTGGAGGCGACTCGGAGAGCGCTCGGCACCTACCTCTGGTCAGCCTTGTATCAGGGCCATCCTGCGCCGCTTGACGGTGACGTGTTCCGCAAAGCGTGGTTTCGGTATTGGACCGACGCGGACGGGCACTACCGCCTCGACTCAGGGAAGCTCCTCAAACCCGCGGAATGCCGCCGCTTCATCACCGTCGATCTGGCGATCTCTCAGAAGCAATCAGCCGACTACACAGTCGCCTCGGTGTGGGCGGTCGGACCTGGGAAGGATTTGCTGTTGTTGGATCGGATACGGGATCGGATTCCCGGCCCTGGTCAGGTACCGATGCTCCGACGACTGTATGAGCAGTGGAAGCCGGACACCATCGGTATCGAATCCGTCGCTTTCCAACTTGCGGTAATTCAGGAAGCTCGGAAGGCCGGACTGCCAGTCAAGGAGTTGCGTCCTGATCGGGACAAGGTGTCGCGTGCTTTGGTGGCTGCGGCGAGGTTGGAGGGCGGGAACGTCTTCTGGCCGCGTCATGCATCATGGTTGGGGGAGTGGGAAGCCGAACTGTTGTTGTTCCCGAACGCCAGACATGACGATCAGGTGGACACGCTGTCGTATGCGGCGTTGGAGGTTGCGAAGCGGCGACGGACGTTCGACGGTGTGTGGCCGGATGACCTGGCTCGCGTTTCGCCGAACCGCGTGTAGCTAATCGGAACGACTCAGTGCCTCTTCTATCGACCAATGACGAGGAACACTCAACGCGTATCATCGAGGGATGCAGGGAAGCCCCAAATTCGAAGCACAAATAGGCAAGCCGTTCTGCTCGCCGCATTCGAAGACACAGAGCATCGGTCACTACTCGCTCCGAGGTGCGACCTCCGCGTCCCCTGGGATCAATGTTGGAATGCCTTCCCTAACCGGGTAGCGATACACGACTCCATCAGCCTGTGCCACGTGAGTGTCGCCGTCTCGCGTGAGATGCGAACCACTAATCGGGCAACGCAAGCTGTCCTCAATATCGCGTGCAACGCCGGGCGAGCCAGATTCTCCGGGCTTCGTTGCCACGACGACCAGGTTGCCGAACAGCGGAGTGGCTCTACTGGCGACTGAGAAGTAGAACTTCTTCAGTAAGCCGCGGAA
>JACZWZ010000057.1 GCA_022571885.1 Acidobacteriota bacterium | reverse complement strand
AGGGCCAGAGCCCCGGAACCCGTCCCCAGATCAACGATCACGGTGCCCGGTCCGGCCTCACGCAGCGACGCCACCGCCTCCTCCCACAATCGTTCGGTCTCAGGGCGCGGAATCAGAGCGCGTCCATCTACCAGGAGATCGAGAGGTCCGAATTGCACCGAACCCTCCAGATACTGAAGCGGCTCGCCGGCGACTCGACGCTCGACCAGCACTTCTATCTGTTCTACCTGCTGAGACGTTGGCGCCAGCAACGTCAAGGAGGCACGATCTCGTCCGGTCACCGCCGTCATCAGACTCCAGCGTTCGTGCTCTGGGATCGACATGACGCGAGGGTAAGCCTGCGATCGATCCCACGTGCTCGGAGCCCGGCCTGAGGCGGCCCGGGTCGGCGAAGCGGCCATGAAGATGTACTCACCCGGAACCGCCACCTCATCGATCACGTCGCCACTCAGATCGGCGTTCACGGCGACAGTCTTCGGATCGTCGGCACCACCAGGGCGCAGCCCGGACTCGCCGTGGTGGCGACGCCATCCGATTGCATTTGGGATACCTCGAACAGGTCTGTTGCCGCATCCCATTCCCGCTACCGAGGTCCTGATCGATCCACACTCTCATGTCACTCTCCTCGGTTGGCACGTACCAAGAGAAGATGCCCGGCGAAAATGAAACTCGAGGAAACGTTGGGTCTCGACCATCAAGGTGCGGGTTCGTCGCGCCGGCGACCAACCCCGTCGACCGTGTCCTGCGATTTCTCCGCCGGGTTCAGCTGTCGCCACCGGACCGGAGCCCCAACAAGCGAGATCGAGTCACCGGAAAGCTACTCTTCTGCCGCCAAGGTTCTGACCGGGCAATCCGCACTAGCGTCATCGAAATGCCGACACCTGCACCATTTGGGTCCTGGGAGTCACCGATCACGGCTGAGACCGTGACGCGGGCCGGATTGAGGTTCGGAGACGTGCTTCGCCTCGACGGAGCGGACCTCTATTGGATCGAGAGCCGTCCTTCGGAATCAGGACGGAGCGTCATCGTCCGCCACTCCACCGCCGGTTTCATCGACGACATCGGCCCCGAAAGTTTCAATGCCAGAACCCGCGTCCACGAATACGGCGGTGGTGCCTACGTCGTCACCGATGGCGCGGTGTTCGCCAGCAGATTCGAGGATCAGCGTCTGTATCGGATCGATCCCGAGGGTGAGCCGGTCGCGATCGTTCCCGAACCGACGATCCCATCCGGTCTCCGATACGCCGACCTCGATCTCGCCGGGAGTTGGGCGGTCGGGGTCCGCGAGGCCCACGGCGACGACGAACCCACAAACCAGATAGTCCGCATCGACCTCAGCGCCAGCACCGAACCGGTTGTAATCGCTTCCGGCAGGAACTTCTACTCGTCGCCACGGATCAATCCCGCGCGGACTGCCATTGCATGGCTGGAGTGGGACCACCCCAACATGCCGTGGGACGGAACCGAGTTGCGCATGGCCCCCATCGATGGTGACGGCAACCCGGGCACATCACTCCTCGTCGCAGGAGGCGTCGAGGAGTCGATCACCCAACCCGAGTGGGCACCCGACGGTGCTCTCCATTACATCTCGGACCGCACCGGGTGGTGGAACATCTACCGCCACACCTCCACCGAGGATGTGGCCGTACTTCCGATGGCTGCGGAGTTCGGGCAACCGGCCTGGGTCTTCGCCACCCGCAGATATTGCTTCCTCGACGACGGCACTCTCCTCGCCGTCCACGGATCACCTGACGGCGATCGACTCATTGCTATCGAAAATGGGATTGCCCGAGAGATCCATGTCCCATTCCGCTCACTCGGATCGACCATGGCCTCTCGTGAGCGAAGCCTGTACGTGATCGCCGGTGGCCCTGAGGACTCCCCGGCGGTGGTGGAAATCGATGTCGACACCGAGGCCTACCAGGTGGTGCGCGGTGCCGATACGACCATCGACGACCGGTACGTGAGCATTCCCGAGACGATCACGTTCGACACTCCGGATGGTCCGACCCACGCCCTTTTCTACCCGCCGAGAAATCCCGACTTCAACGGACCCGACGGCGAGACTCCACCTCTCATCGTCCAGATCCACGGTGGCCCCACCGGCAAGGCTCCCACCACGCTGAATCCCTCCTACCTGTTCTGGACGAGCCGCGGCTTCGGAATCGTCGACGTCGATTACGGCGGCTCGTCGGGATACGGGCGCGCCTACCGCAATCGGCTGCGCGGCAACTGGGGAGTGGTCGATGTCAGGGACTGCACTCTGGCGGCCGTTCACCTCGCTGCGATCGGACGGGCGGATCCGAAACGACTGATCATCACCGGTCGAAGTGCCGGCGGCTACACCGCGTTGATGGCTCTGGCCACCGGGGATGAGTTCGCCGCCGGCTCATCGTGGTACGGCGTTGCCAGTCTCGAAGCACTCGCCGAGCACACCCACAAGTTCGAAGCTCGCTACCTCGATCGCCTGGTAGGTCCCTACCCGGAGGCGAGAACGACCTATCAGGAACGCTCGGCCCTCAACCACCTCGAAGGCTTCAATGCGCCGATAATCCTGCTTCAGGGACTCGACGACGAAGTCGTGCCCCCGCAGCAGACCGAGATGATGCGCGACGCACTCACCTCCAGAGGGGTGCCGGTCGCATGCATCATGTTCGAGGGCGAAGGCCATGGATTCCGCGACGCTCGAAACCAGATCACGGCGCTCGAAGCCGAGCTGTCCTTTTACGGCCAGGTGCTCGGATTCGAGCCGGCCGGAGACATCCCGCCCGTCGAAATCGTAGGTCTCTGAGAATTGGAGCCGGGTGGTACCTAGGCTCGTTGGGGCCATGAGGACCGCCCGCCGCCTCGGAGCCACCGCGCTCGTCTTCGCCTTGGTCGCTGCGGCGTGCTCGAATTCGGATGATTCAACCGCAACCACCGCCACAACGAGCACTCCCCGATCGACAACAAGCACTCCCCCATCGACAACGACCGTCGCCACCACGGAAGCTCTGGCTCCCGGAATCCCGACCTTTCCCGACGACGCCGAATCGATCGGCATCGACGGTGCGGTCCGTATCGGGGTGCTGGAAAACGGGCTCACCTATTACATCCGGGAGAATGACTCTCCCGGCACCAGGGCTCAGTTGCGTCTGGCGGTTCACGCCGGATCGGTCCAAGAAACTGACGACCAACGCGGGGTGGCCCACTACCTCGAGCACATGATGTTCAACGGAACCGACCGCTTCCCGGCACACGAACTGGTGCTGCTGTTGCAACGCTTCGGTGCCGAGTTCGGCCCGGACATCAACGCCTACACCTCCTATGAGGAAACCGTGTACGAGTTGGAACTCCCCACCGATGACGACGAAACGATCAGCGCCGGCTTTGACGTCCTCTTCGAGTGGGCCACCGCGGTGGCCCTCGATCCGGAAGAAGTGGAATTGGAGCGAGGAGTCCTCGTCGAAGAATGGAGGTTGCGAGATCAGAACTTCTGGGGGCGTTACTTTGAGGGCGTCACCGAGGTGTTGCTGACGGACACGATCTACGCCGATCGCAGCCCACTGGGAGATCCGGACCAAGTGGCGGCAACGACTGTGGAGGGTCTGCGCGCCTTCGTCGAGCGTTGGTACCGGACCGACACGATGGCCATCATCGCCGTAGGTGACTTCGACGCCGACGTCATCGAACAGCTGATTGTCGAGAGGTTCGCCGCGGTAGAGCCGGCCGAGAATCCAGAACCCCTCCCCCTCCCAACCACCAAGGCGGCGACCGAACCGACGTTCTTCATCATCGCCGACCCCGAATACCCGCAGGCGTGGGCCGAACTCAATTACCCGTTGCCGGCGATCGAGAACGGGGGCACGGTCGGGTCGGTCCGACAGGGCATGGCCCTCGACCTGGCCTGGACGATGATCGTGAACCGCCTCCAGGAGGATTCGCTGCGCGGTGACACCCCGTTCTTCGATCCGTCCTTCGCGGCGAATCCGCTGGTTCGCGCCCAGCGCACCCCGGGGTTGGCGGCATTCGCCGAACCGGAGAACCTTGCTGCGTCTATCGAAGCACTGCTAGTCGAAGTCGAGCGGGCCCGCACCCACGGATTTGTCGCCACCGAACTCGAACGAGCGACCGACATCATGCGCGGCGAAATCCGGCTCGCCTTCGATGAACGAGAAACGACCCAGGACACCGACTATGCCGACGAGTACGTCGAGCACTTCCTCGGCCAGACCCCGATCCCGTCGGCCGCCGAATGGCATGAACTTCGGCTGCGCCTGCTCGACGAGATGACCACCGATCAGATCTGGGGAACCTTCTCCGGAACCGTCGCCACCACCGAGCCATTCGTGATCATCGTTGCTCCGGAGGCGTCGTCCGACGTTATTCCGACCGAAGCCGATCTGCGCGAAATCGTCGATCGAGTGGCGGCGTCGGCCTACGAACCTTGGACCGACGACACCACCGTGCTCCAGACACTGATGGATCGCCCGGACTTGACTCCCATCGTTTCCCGCGGACAGTTCTCGGACACCGGACTCACTGAGGTCACGCTGGCCAACGGAGCGAGAGTCGTTTTCCTGCCGACGACGATCCGCGTCGACGTGGTCGTGTTTCGTGCGTCGAGTCCGGGAGGTTGGTCACTGCTTCCAATCGGAGACGTGGCCGAGGCACAGCTGGTATCCGATGTCGTCACCAACAGCGGGGTGGGAGACATCGATCAGGTGACGCTCGATCGAACCCTGGCCGGGTTGATCGTCTCGGTTACGCCGTTCATCGGCGAAGTCCAAGAGGGGTTCTTCGGAGAGGCTTCGACCCGCGATCTCGAGACGCTGCTCCAACTGGTGCACCTCTACATGACGGAGCCGCGATTCGAGAAAACGGCCTTGGACATCGTCATCGGAGAAAACCTGCCGTTTGCGGCCAATCCAGAGCAGGTTCCCGATCTGGCGGTGGCGCGAGCAATCGCCGAGGCTCGATTCGACGGAGACAAACGATTCGGTGTCCTCCCCACTGCCGGAGACTTCGAGACGCTCGACCTCGACCAGGCTGCTGCTGTGTTCCGGGATCGGTTCGACGATCCAGGTGACTTCGTATTCGTGTTCGCCGGCGACTTCGACCAGGACACGGTCGAGGATCTGGCTCGACGCTACCTAGGATCGATCCCCGGCCCGGGTGACGCCGAGCCCTTTACCAACGTCCGACCCGATCCACCCGAAGGCATCGTCACCACGGTGGTGGAAGCCGGTACCGGGGTGCTGGGAGGAGCCACCTTCCTCTTCAGCACTCTCACGGAACTCGATGCCGCCAAGCGAATCGCCATCGACCTGCTCGAGCTGGTCCTCCAGCAGCGTCTCACCGAGCGGATTCGTGAGCAGCTGTCTGCCTCATACTCCCCCTTCGCATTCACCCGGTTGGTGGAAGAGCCCGAGCAATCCGTCGAACTACAGATCCAGATCAGCGGCGACCCCGCAGAACTCGACGAGGTGGTCGAGCAGACTCTGGCCGTCTTCGCCGACCTCAGAGCAAATGGACCCACGGCCGACGAGTTGGACATAGCCCAGCAGCAGCTGCTGCGAGATTACGAATTGGTTTCGAACGAGTTGCTGTCGCTGGCCATCGTCTTCAGCGCCGAACATCCCGATGAAGGCCTGTCGCAAGTGATCGATCGCATCGACCAGACATTCGATGCCACCGCGCAAGACATCCGCCAACTGGCGATCGAATTGCTGCCGGGAGACAGGTACATCCTGGTGAGACTGGTGCCGATCGGGTTTGAGTGATAGCGGTTAGCAAGAGAGAATCACTCCCCCCTCGAGGGTGATCTGTCGCGGTTAGCGCCCGACGGTTGGTTGGATCACTCTCCCCTCTGCGGGGAGTCAATCGGCCGCAGGCCGATTGGTGGGGGGACTCACCAAGTCGCGGCAATCCCGCTGCCTATCGGACGCACACCGACTCGGCGAACCGACCCACAAGACGCATGATCGGGTTGGCTACACAACCCGGCGCAACCACCCGGTGAAAGGCCATTACAACGACATACAAGACGCGTTGGCCTGACGGAGACGAAGATCGGGTGCCCCCCACCAGCTCGCTTTGCTCGCTGACTCCCCCCAAAGGGGAGAGTGATCAGAACCCCCACCAGCTCGCTTTGCTTGCTGACTCCCCCCAAAGGGGAGAGTATTCAGAACAGAACCGTCGGCCCTATCGCGCAACCCGACACCCTCGAAGGGGAGTCAATCGGCCGAAGGCCGATTGGAGGGGGGCCCTCCGTCTCCGGGACGACCGCCACGCGTCAGCCGCCGACCCTCATCCGTGGGTCAGCCGCCGACCCTCATCCGTGGGTCAGCCGCCGCGCCTCATCGTCGAGGGTCAAGGCGTCCACGAACTGATCCAGGGCACCCTCGAGGATCTCGGGCAGCCGCTTGATGGTAAGACCGATCCGGTGATCGGTGACTCGGTTCTCGCGGAAGTTGTAGGTGCGGATCTTCTCGGAGCGTTCCCCGGACCCCACCTGAGCCTTGCGATCGGCGGCCAGTTCGGATACCTGCTTGTCCATCTCGATCTGATAGAGGCGGGCCCGCAGCACTCGCAGCGCCTTCACCTTGTTCTGGAGTTGTGACTTCTCGTCCTGGCAGATGACCACCAGGCCGGTTGGCTTGTGGGTGATCCGCACCGCCGAGTCGGTGGTATTGACCGACTGGCCGCCGGGACCCGATGAGCGAAAGACGTCGATCTCGAGGTCGTTCTCGTTCACCTCGACCTCGACTTCGTCGGCCTCGGGGAGAACCGCCACGGTTGCAATCGAGGTGTGCACCCGGCCCTGGGACTCGGTCTTCGGCACCCGTTGCACTCGATGGGGACCGGCCTCGAACTTGAATCGGGAGTAGGCACCCGATCCTTTGACGGCGAATGTGACCTCCTTGAATCCGCCCGATTCGCTGAACGAAGTAGTAATCGGCTCGATGCCCCACCCGTGGTTCTCGGCGTAGCGCTGGTACATGCGGTACAGGTCGCCCGCCCATATCGCGGCCTCGTCACCCCCGACCGCCGCCCTGATCTCGACGATGACGTCCTTGTCGTCGTTGGGATCCTTGGGAACGAGCATGACCCGCAGCTTGGTCTCCAGGATATCGGCGGCTTCGGAACGCTCCTCAGCCATCGTCGTGAGCTCAACGGCCATTTCATCGTCGTCCTCGATCGAAGCCAGCTCCGCCGCCTCCTCGGCATCCTGGGCGGCAGCTTGGTACTCGCTGAACACCGCCACGATCCGCTTCAGCTCGGCATGACGCTTGGCGACCTCGATGTATCGTGCCTGGTCTGCCAGCACCTCGGGCTCGGCCATGGTCCGGAGAGTTTCTTGGTACGCACTCTCGATCTCGGTGAGTCGATCGATGAGTGCATCGTCCTTCACCCCGACACCACGAAGCCGAGGGCCCCCGGTGCGATAGGTCCCCGCCGCTCGACATCGGCGCGCTCGTCCTCGTCGAACGCCGCCAGCAAGGAAGCAATGGCGACCTCCACTTGATCATCAGTCGGCTCTCGAGTTGTGAGGCGCTGCAACCAGATGCCGGGTCGCGACGCAACACTCATCCATCGGTGATCGGATGCGAGTTTTAGGACCTCGTAGGAAAACCCGGCGATCACAGGAAGGAGCAACACCCTGCTGGCCACCAACCAGAACCACCCGGGCCGGCCGACGATGGTGAATACGACAATGGCTATGAGGATCACGATGAGCAGGAAGTTGGTTCCACACCTGGGGTGCCGCCGGCTGTACTTCTGAATGGCGTCGACCGACAGGGGATCGCCCGCCTCGTATGCATGGATCGTCTTGTGCTCGGCACCGTGATACATGAACACTCGGGCGATCTCGGCCGAGCGACCGATCGCCCAAATGTATCCGACGAAGAGCAGCACTCGAACCAGACCGTCGATCACATTGAACACGACTGCCGACTCGCCGAGCACCCGCTCGGCACCGCGGGCGATGAGCAACGGCAGCAGCATGAAGAACCCGACGAAGAATACGAAGGCCACGACCATCGCACCGGCAATGTGACGCGGCTTGATCTCCTCCTCATCCTCGCCGGTCGCCTTGGTCGCCGACCAAGACAACGCCCGGAAACCGAGGCTGAGCGACTCCGCCATAACCATCACTCCGCGAATCATCGGGACCTTGGCCGCACGGGAGCGAGCCGAGAGCCGTGGAAGCTCGTCACTCCGGGCCTCGATGATTCCGTCGGGTCTGCGGACCGCGACCGACCAGCCCTTGGGAGCGCGCATCATCACGCCTTCGATGACGGCCTGGCCTCCGACCGTGGCGCCGGGCGGGCGACTCACGTCAGATCACTCGTCCTGTTCGGACTCGGTGGTCTCCTCGACCGCCGCCTCCACAATCGGCGCCGCGGCCGGTGCGGTGGCCTTCTGCCCATACCGCCTGCGGAACCGCTCGATGCGGCCACCGGAATCGACCAGGATCTGCTTGCCTGTGTAGAACGGATGGCTGGCGCTCGACATCTCGACGCGCACCATCGGGTAGGTGTTGCCGTCCTCCCACTCGATCGTCTCGCCGGTTGCGGCGGTTGAACGCGTGAGGAACTTGAATTCGGAGGACGTGTCCACGAACACGACCTCGCGGTATTCGGGGTGGATTCCTTGCTTCATCTCTGCTCCTGAGCGGACCGGAGTCTAATGGTGCGTCGCACAGCCAATCGCCGCGCTATTTGGGCGACGCCCCACTAGGAGCCGGGCTGGGTGGTCTTGGCAACGTCGGCCAGGAAGTCGGCATTCGACTTGGTGTTCTTCAATCGATCGATCAGCAATTCGAGTCCGGCCGACGGTTCGGATAGTGCCAGCAGCACCCGCCGCAACTTCCACACCTGGGCCAGTTCGTCCCGATCGAAGAGCAGTTCCTCTTTCCGGGTGCCGGATGCCTCGATGTCGATCGCGGGGTACACACGCTTGTCGGCGAGCTTGCGATCGAGGCGCAGCTCCCAGTTGCCGGTTCCCTTGAACTCCTCGAAAATCACCTCATCCATACGCGAACCGGTATCGACCAGCGCGGTGCCGAGGATCGTGAGACTTCCACCCTCTTCGAGGTTGCGGGCGGCGCCAAAGAACCGCTTCGGCGGGTACAACGCCGTCGAGTCGACACCACCCGAGAGGATCCGACCGGAAGCGGGCATCGCCAGGTTGTAGGCACGAGCGAGTCGGGTGATCGAGTCGAGGAGAATCACCACGTCGTTGCCCGCCTCCACCAGACGCCGGGCTCGCTCAATGGCGAGATCGGCTACCTGGGTGTGCTCCTCGGCCGGACGATCGAATGTCGAGTAGATGACTTCGCCCTTGACCGAACGTTGCATATCGGTGACCTCTTCGGGTCGTTCGTCCACCAGCACGACAATCAGATGGCACTCGGGATTGTTCGTCGTGATCGAGTTGGCGATCTCCTTGAGCACGGTCGTCTTTCCGGCCTTCGGGGGGGACACGATCAGCCCTCGTTGGCCCTTTCCGATCGGGGCGATGAGATCGACGATCCGTACCAGCACGCGCTCGGGCTCGCCCTCGATCTCGAGACGGAGCCGCTCGTCGGGGAACAGCGGGGTCAGGCTGCCGAACTTGGGACGCTTCCTCGCCTCCTCGACGGTCATTCCGTTGACATGCTCGATACGGGTCATCGCCGGGAACTTCTCCTTCGACCGCGGCGGGCGGATCGGACCACTGACGATGTCTCCCTTACGGAGACCAAACTTGCGCACCTGGCTGGCCGACACGTAACAGTCCTTGTCGCCCGGGAGGTAGCCGGTGACTCGGAGGAAGCCGTATCCCTCGGGAAGGATGTCGAGAATGCCTTCGCGATCCTCCAGGTCTGACTCGTCCCACTGCTGTTGTTGCTGTTGCTGCTGACCGCCGCCACGACTACGACGCCGCCGCTGGCTGCTCTGACCACCCTGTCGATTGCCGTCGCGATCCCCCCTAGGCCTTGAATCAACTCGTGGCTTCTCCCGGGCCTTCGGCTCTGCATCGTCATCGCTGCTCTCGACAGAGCTGGCCTGGTCGCCTCCAGATCGACGCTCCTCGATCTTGGGAAGATCGACCGGAGCCGGGTCGGCACTGGCATCGAACTCATCGGACCCGAGGATCTCGGCAATGAGCTTCGACTTCTGCAAACTGTCGTGATCGGCGATATCGAGCGAAGCGGCGATCGTCCTCAACTCGGTGAGCTTCTTGTCTTGAAGCTTGGCTCGTGTGGTCATTGGCTCCCTCTCTGGTTCTGGTTCTCACCGAGTCCGGCGAGCATCCGATGGGCATCCCAATCGCCGTTGAACCGCTCGTTGCACGAGTGGCTGGCTTCGATATCGGCGAGGTGTGCCGGATCGAAAAGCAGCTTCAACGGATCCTCCAGAACATGGTTCTGATTCGGGAAACGGCCGTGCGCAGCACGTGCATCTTCACACAAGGGTGCCGACAGACAGTGTCCGGGGAATCGGGTGATCTACCCGATGGTGGGATTGTAGAGCGTCTCGCCGGCTGAGCCAAAGCGTTGTCGCCCATTCACCAGCCCAGCGATGCCCGGACGGCGTCCACTTCGGGCGCCACCGGTTCGATCTCCACCGATTCATCGACCGCCGTGGCCGGATCCTTGAGCCCGTGCCCTGTGAGTGTGCACACCACTGATCCGGTGGGCAGCTCTGCTCGCCGGGAGATCAGCCCGGCTACCGACGCCGCCGAAGCCGGCTCACAGAACACTCCCTCGGACGAAGCGAGCAGGTCGTAAGCGGCCAGGATTTCGTCGTCGGTCACCGCCTCGATCATCCCGCCCGACTCGTCGCGCGCCGCCACGGCGGCCTCCCACGAGGCCGGATGCCCGATCCGAATCGCGGTCGCGATCGTCTCGGGATCATCGATCGGCTCACCGTGCACGATCGGAGCGGCCCCTGCAGCCTGAAACCCCCATATCACCGGCGCGGCGTCGGCGGCCTGATATCCCTTCCAATGGGCGGTGATGTTCCCGGCGTTGCCCACCGGCAGGCAATGGACCGCCGGAGCCCCCCCGAGGGCCTCCATCACCTCCCACGCAATGGTCTGCTGGCCTTCGATTCGATCCGGGTTGACCGAGTTGACCAGCGCCACCCGATCGTCGGCCATGTCGCGCACCACCCGCAGGGCGTCATCGAAGTTCCCGGCTACTTGAACGATCTTGGCCCCATGCCGCACCGCTTGAGCGAGTTTGCCCAGCGCCACGTTCCCGGCAGGGAGAATCACTACTGCTTCGATACCGGCCCGGGCGGCATAAGCCGCCGCCGATGCAGACGTGTTCCCGGTGGAAGCGCACACAACGGCACGGGCTCCACCTGCGACAGCCTTCGACACCGCCAGCGTCATGCCCCGATCCTTGAACGAACCCGTCGGATTAGCTCCTTCGACCTTGAGGAACACCTGGCGCTCCACGAGTGCCGAAAGCGTCGGAGCCGGAACCAGCGGCGTGTTCCCCTCGAGCAGGGTGATCGCTGTGGTACCCGGTTCGATATCGAGACGGTCGCGATAGGTCTCGATGAGGCCCGGCCAGGTCACGCTTCCTCGCTCTCCACCCGAATCGCCGACGCCACCGTCTCCACCACTCCGAGCGCCCGCAGCGTTGCCACAGCTGCCTGTTGCGCCGCTTCCGGAGCGGTGTGGGTCACCAGCACCAGAGTGGCGCTATCGCCTCGACCCTCCTGTCGCACCAACCCGAGGCTGACTCCGGCATCGGCAAACGCCGACGCTATCTGCGACAACACCCCGGGACTGTCGGTGACCTCGAGCCTGAGGTACCACCGGGTGTCGACCTTGCCGAAGTCGACAACATCCCCGGGCTCGACCTTTATCGCCGGGGCCACCTGAGACCCGGACAGGTACTTGCGGGCGGCATCGATGACATCGCCCAGCACCGCGGTGGCAGTGGGCTCCCCGCCGGCACCCGGACCCGCAAACAGCAGTTCTCCGACCGAGGAGCCCTTGATGTAGATGGCATTGGTGGCGCCGCGGATGGCAGCAAGGGGATGATCGACCGGAAGCATGACCGGGTGTACCCGGACGCTCACTCCATCAGGCCGCCGTTCGGCGACGGCCAGCAACCGGATCACGAACCCGAGCTGCTTCGCCGATTTGAAGTCGGCGAAGGTGATATCGGTGATTCCCTCGGTATGAATTCGATCCGGCGCAACCCAGATACCAAAAGCGAGACCGGCAAGAATCGCTGCCTTGGCCGCGGCATCTGCTCCCGACACATCGGCCGTCGGATCAGGTTCGGCATATCCGAGTCGCTGGGCCGCCGCCAGTGCTTCCTGGTATCCGACGCCATCGTCGGCCATGGAGGTGAGAATGTAATTGGTAGTGCCGTTGACGATCCCCAGCACCCGATCCACCTGTTCTCCCGCCAAGGTCTCGGTCAGCGGCCGGATGATCGGAATACCGCCGCCGACCGCGGCCTCGAAGAGAAGTGGAACGCCGGCATCGGCGGCGGCGGCAAACAACTCAGGACCCCGCGCTGCTATCAACTCCTTGTTGGCGGTGATGACCGGCTTGCCGGCTCGCAACGAAGCAAGAACGAGTTCGCCGGCCGGTTCGAGCCCGCCCATCACCTCGACGACCAGAGCTACCTCCGGATCCGATACCAGAGCCATCACGTCATCGGTGATGATGTCGGCCGGGATCCCCGGCCTGCTCTTGGAAAGATCGCGCACCGCCACCCGACGTACCTCGAGGTCGAGACCGGTCTTGACCTCGATGACGGCATGCTCTTCGAGCAGTCGCCGCAACAGGCTGCCGCCGACGGTCCCTGCTCCTGCGATACCTATCCCGATGGCCATCGCCGGATCGTACCGGCTGAACCGTCTACGTCGATCGCGCCGTGCCGGGCCCTACTCTGATGAGTGAATGGAAAGCCCGGCCAACCGATCCGAAGACCCACCGATCGCCATCGTCGGCTTCGGCCATTTCGGTCGCGCACTATCGGAACTCATGCTCAATGCGGGGGTCGCCGTCCGAGCGTGGGATCCGACCGGCACCGTGCCCTCGAACATTCGTGCCGAAACTCCGAGCGACCTGGTCGCCCAGGCCGAGGTGATCGTTGTGGCCACACCGGTCGGTCAGATCCGCGCCGCCATCACAAGACTAAAACCTCTGCTGAGCAACGATCAGCTGGTGCTCGATGTGGGCAGCGTCAAGGTAGGTCCCGTCCGGGCAATGACCGAAGTACTCGGCGCCGACATCGAATGGGTGGGAACCCATCCACTGTTCGGACCGACCAACATCGCCCGCGGTGAGCGGCCGCTTCGGGTCGTGGTCTGCCCCAACCCTCTCCACCCGACGGCGGCCGAACGGGCCCGGCGCCTGTACGAACGAATCGGATGTCAAGTCATCGAGCAGGCAGAAACGGAGCACGACCGAGTGATGGCTCGCACCCATGCGATGGCGTTCTTCATCGCCAAGGGTCTTATCGACATCGGAGCAAGCGAAGATCTGCCATTCGCCCCTCCTTCATTCCAGGCGCTGGGACAAACGATCGAATCTGTCCGTGGCGATGCCAGCCACCTCTTCCTGGCAATCGAACGGGACAATCCCTTCGCAGCCGAAGCCCGTCAGGCACTGCTGGATGCGCTGTCGCGGCTTCACGGCCAGTTGGAGGACCTGGAGCCCGAGGCTGCCGGACCGGACATGTCACAGGCGTTCGCCATCCCCGACTTGGGCGATCGCGCTCCAGAGCTGATGGAGACGCGGGACTTGATCGACCAGGTCGACGTGGAGATCGTCCAACTGCTGGTGCAGCGCGGCCACCTTGCGAACCGAGCGGGTCGCATCAAGTCGGACGGCGGACGCTCGGTGCGCGATCCCAGCCGCGAGAAAGCCCTGCTCGAACAACGCCGACAGTGGGCCAGAGAGCGAGGGCTGTCGGAGGAATCGGTGGCCGACATTTTCAGTGCCATCCTCCGCTTCTCCCGGAGACTGCAGTCCGAGTAAGGGTGCGGCGCCAATGGAGGCGGACTCCTCAAGCCGCCGGTTGAGGCACTCGGTTTCCGGGTACCCCGACGCCCGGCTACATGGATTCGGGAGCGGAGAGCCCCAGAGTCGTGAGGATCGCAACGATCACACTCTTGGATGCTTCGATGAGCCACAGCCGCGCCTGGGTGACTGCGGGATCGTCGGTGACCACTCGACAGTCCGTGTAGAACCGATGAAACGCGGTGGCGAATTCGGTGCCGTAGGTCGCAATTCGGTGGGGCGCTCGACGCGCCGCCGCTTCGAAGATCTCCTCCCCGAGACGATCGATCTGGCGCAGCACGGCCGCCTCGGCCGGGTGGTCGAGCACTGTGAGGTCCACCTCTTCGATCGAGCTGCGCTCGATCCCCTGTTCACGGGCAAAGCGTTCCAGCGAACACATCCGGGCGTGGGCGTATTGGAGGTAGTAGACCGGATTGTCCATCGACTGGGACTTGGCTGCCTCGAGGTCGAAGTTGATGGTGGTGTCCGGGCTGAATGCCGCCAGGATGTAGCGAGTGGCATCGGTGCCGACCTCATCGAGCACCTCGCGGAACGAGATGAATTCTCCCGACCGCATCGACATCCGCACCGGCTCCCCGGCCCGGTTCACGTTGACCATCTGATTGATCACGATCTCGAGACGATCGGGGTCATAGCCCAGAGCTTCGACCGCAGCCTTCATCCGGGGAATGTAGCCGTGGTGATCGGCGCCCCAGATGTTTATGACCCGGTCGAAGCCACGCTCGAACTTGTCGCGGTGATAGGCGACGTCGGGGGCGATGTAGGTGTACTCGCCGTCCGACTTGACCAGCACTCGGTCCTTCTCATCTCCAAAATCGGTGGTGCGGAACCAAACCGCACCTTCCTCTTCGAATACATACCCGCGCTTCCGGAGCACCTCGATCGACCGATCGACCGCATTGCTCTCGTGGAGAGTGGTCTCGCTGAACCACACGTCGAACGGGATTCGAGCGATCTCCAGCGTCTCTTCGATGTCGCCCATCGCCCGCTGCAGACCCCACCGGCGAATCTGATCACGCCGATCCTTCACGTCCAGCAATTCGTCGCCGAGGTCTGCCACCAGTTCGGCCGCCCAATCCTTGATGTAGTCACCGTGGTAGCCGTCCTCGGGAAACTCGGCATCCCTCCCGTGTGCCTGCAGGTAGAGAGCCTCCAGGCTGGCGGCGAAAAGATCCATCTGGACCCCGGCGTCGTTGTAGTAGTACTCCCGACTCACTGAATGCCCGGAATAGTCGAGGGCCCGAGCAATGACGTCGCCGATCACGCCGCCGCGACCGTGCCCGATGTGGAGCGGGCCGTTTGGGTTCGAGGAGACGAATTCGATTTGGATCTTCTCTCTCGATCCCGGCTCGCCGCGAGCGTGGTCGGGACCTCCGGTGGCGGCGATCCTGAGCACTTCCAGGAACCACTCGGGGGTCAGGGTGAAGTTGATAAAGCCGGGACCGGCTATCTCGGTCGCTGCGAGGTAATCGACCTCGGGCAGATGCTCGACAATCAGAGTCGCAAGATCCCGCGGAGCCATCCCCGCCGCCTTGGCGGCAACGAGCGCCGCATTGGTTGCCCAATCTCCGTGCACCCGATCACGGGGGCGCTCCACCACGAACGCCAAATCGCTCAAGGTCGGAATCGCACCGGCTTCGGAGGCGGCACCAAGAGCGGCCAGCACCGCGTGTTCGATGGCATCGGGGAATGCAGTCATGGAAGATGCATGATCGTACCGGCGGAGCATCGGGCACTCATGCGATCGGTACAATCGTTGCTCCGCCCTCGTAGCTCAGGGGATTAGAGCACCGGCCTCCGGAGCCGGGTGCGCAGGTTCGAATCCTGCCGGGGGCGCTTTCAAACCACTCCTCCCTGGTGGCGAGTCCACGAAATGTGGGCTCGGTGGAGTGAGGCCCCGGACCCGATACCGTCACGAGGTCTCTGGTGTGATGACGCTGGGGGATGGTGAGGTGATGTCCTTACCTCCCGATAGCCTCGGTTGACGCTGCGAGGTCCATTGGGGAATCGTCACCCATCGCCGCGGAGAGTGAACCAGGCCGGGGCACGATCCGTGCCCCGGCCTGTCGTCCTCGGCTGGGTGAGGCCGAACTTCGGCCTCACCC
>JACZWZ010000056.1 GCA_022571885.1 Acidobacteriota bacterium | reverse complement strand
ATGATGAAGTCGCGGTTCGGCAAGGCCGTTGACCGCTCCATCGAGGATCTCAGGGTCTACGCGGAGACGGGCGAGGTTTCAGAAAACAAGCGTCGTCGCCAGGAGAAGCTTGGGGCATAGGTGCCACGGTCCGGGAGGGCCTACGTCGCTCTTGACTGGCCTAACCAGGTCCGATCCGAGCAACGAATCCGATTTGGTCACTGAGCCAGAGTGCCCCATGTCCCCAGGTCCACCGGAGCGACTGCCCCGACCGGTAGGCGAACTCCAGAACCTTGTTCCCGTCGCTGTCAAGAGCGAAGAGTATTCCAGGCTGGTCGGCCGGCACTTGAGGGCGGTCTAGGAACCAGGCAAGTCCGGCCGCCTGTGCGAAGGGAATCTGATCCTCGGTGACCTCGGGCGGCGCGCTGCCGTCAAGCCTCACCTTATAGGTCACCCCGTCGGCGTCCGTGGTGTATAGATACTCGTCGTAGGCATTTAGCCCACGGGCGCCGAGGGTGTGAAGGCCGTCGTACCTCAAGGCAGGACCAACTTTGACCTTCTCACCCAACTCGCCATCTTCAGTTACGAATTGGATCGTGTCGTCGCCGTTGGTGATCCAAGCACCACCGTCGAAGGGCAAGATCTCTGGTGACAAGCGATTATTCACGGGACCCGGCACGATCGCATCGGGTACCTCTATCACCATCGGATCCGTCCCATCGAGCGGGATTCGGATGAGTTGGCCCACGTTGTCCGCCACCCACCACGCATCGACCCCCAAGACGAACTCCCCCTGCGACCCACTGGGGATCGTCCAGGCTCGGCTCCCGTCGAGGTCATAGAGCACCACTTCGTCCCCGGCGGTAAGGATCTGAGTGTCGCCGAAAGGCACCGCGTCGGTAACGCCGACGTCGGCCAGGCGGGAAGCTGAAGTCGATCCCGGGTCGGTGGTGAAGTCGATAGAGGTGAACGTGTGGAACACGACCAGCGCCCCGTTCCCCTTGGGCTCACCAACTGGGTACCTGACACCTCGGACACCGTCGGGGTCCAGCAGGAGGGTGTTCCCGTCATTCCTTTGATGTACCCAAACCCCGCCCGGTCCGCAGGAGATGGTTCGCGGAAGGCCACCCAGATCGGTGAAGGTGATCTCCCACGTGGAGAGGTCGGGGGTCTCATCGGGGATGAGGCACGGATGGAGTTGGGCCGGGTCGAGACCAATGTCGGTGAGGTCGCCCGCATAGTTGTCCTGAACCCACTCGAGCCCATACTCGGCGACCAGCGAGTCGATGTCCGCATCGGCCGCGATCGGCTCCGGAGGTTCGGTACCTTCGCACGGTTGGGCGGGGCCCTGCCGAAAGCAGGTTGGGAGGCTAGTGCTGAGAACATCGTTTTCGAGGTGGAACACTTCTCTAGTGACGCGGTCTCGGGTGATCTCTCCCCAACTGGTTTGACAAACAAGAGACTCATAGGTGAGCCGGAGCTCTGATCCCGTCGCTTCGCCTTTCCCGCCAATTACACCGGTGACCGGCGCACCAAAATCCTCACAGGCAACAGCGTGGCCATCGGTCATCACGAATGCATAGGTGGATCCGGAACCAGGAGAGATGACGATCTCAACCTCGAAGCCGTCATCGTCAATGGTTCGCCAGGTTCCAATGAACGGATCAACCGGATCCTCGGTCAACGTCGTAGCAACGCGTGTCGACGCCACCTGAGTTGTCGACGTGACGGCATCGTCGCGGGAGCATGCCGTGACGAACAGGAGGAACATTGTTACCAGGACAAGCCTGCCGCGGTGCTGCATAAGTCTCCCCATGACAGCTTAGGGCGTGTCGAACTGGACCAGGCGCTGGCCGCTGCTCCCTCTACCGACCAAGAAACCGACCCCGTCGCCGAAGACCATCGACGTCACATTTACGCCGAAGAAATTGAGGTCTGAGCATCGCCGCTTCATAGGCGAACTGAAGGCATAACGACGCTGTTTCTCTCCCCGAGGAATCTGACGGAGCGGCGGGGTGCTTGCACCGCTGCTGTTTGTTATTCGCCCGGGTCAGAAGCAGTTTCGGTGCGCGGACTGTCAGCGGACTCGACTAGAAGGCTGGTGGGCCGGTTCCGTCGGCCCTGTGACCCTCATCGATCTTTAAGCTTGCGGATCTCCTCGATCAATCGTTCCGTATCCGGACGATCCTTGAGTTTGCGGATCTCCTCGATCAACCGCCCGATAACCGGACGGCCTTCTTTGCGGTCTTCGGATGATTCCATGTGTTTGTCTCCTTAATTGGAAGATTGGATTGGGTGCTGGAACCCGTCATCGAGCGGGACGTTGAACGCGTCGCGCTTACCGCTTCCACAACAACGGCAAGCTCCCCTCCGAGCGTGTCGTTATGAACCTTCGGCCCGTTGCAGCCCTGAACCTGCCGCTACACAGCGACTACGACCTTGTATGTGGCATGTCGTCCCAGCAGGTGGGCGACCCCGTTGGCGGCCTCGCTGAGCGGGTAGATCTTGTCGATGACCACTTTGACCTCGCCGGGAGTCTCCTACTTTCCAGGCGCCTGTGTGGTTCTGGTGAGTTCCTGGTACATCTCGTCCATGCTCTCGGGCGGGTAGGGCATGTCGTTGTCGAGCCACCAGGTCAGGAGTGCGAGAAGGGAGCTGGCGAGGAACCCTGCTCGAACCTCGATCGGGATGGAGGTGTGGCGGTTGGCCTCCGCGCGCCGTTCGAGCTCGAATGTGGCGTGATGTAGCAACCTGCTGTGGATCATCTCGGTGACGATATCGATCCCACCACCGCCGATCATCGCCCGGTATAGACGGTGGTATTCGCCCAGGTGGCGAAACAGGGCGAGACTCGGGACGATCGACTCGGCGTTGGTTTGCTCCTGTGCCATGTGCAGATCCATATCTTCGGCGAGTTGGGTCCAGCTGACGAGAAGATCGTCTTTTGTCTCGTAGTGGGCGTAGAACGTCGACCGGCCAATGTCGGCCCGGTCGATGAGGTCTTGCACCGTGATCTTGTCGTAGCCCTTCTCGATGATGAGCGACTCGAGCGCGTCGTTGAGTCGCTGCTTGGTTCGGCGCACCCGCCGGTCTGGTGTTTTCTCGTTGGTCATTTGTCACTTTCTCGGTTTCCGGGCAATCGCTGGGGTGTGTCCCGTACGGCACGGTTCGTCACTTTTGACTATTGACACCGCTGCCTCCGATACATACTGTCCGTTAGCAGACATGATATTCGATATCAGACACACTATACGGAACCAGGTGAGCTTCCTCAAGTGGGAATCCGCGGGTTCGGGAGTCGCCGGTTTCACGAAGCAGCCCCCACACCTCTTGCACCCCGTTGACAGCGCCCCATGGCTGTTGTCAGCGGCCCAGCAAGGTCCAGGCGGCAACCTGTGACCAGTGAACATCGACTTACAGCGTACGCATACGGCGTACGTCGAGAGGAGGATCAAATGCCGTACGTCACACCCGAGTACGTCGAAGCCATCCAGGCAGATCGTCGTGCCGTAGCCGAGAAATTTCGACACGCAGTGGAGGCAAAGAGAGCACGCGGCGACAGGTCGAGTGCAAGGGCGAAGGTCAAAAGGAGAGGAAAGACCCCATGAAACTGTCCACCGAATCGCTTACCCGTTCGGCAGGTACCGACATCATCGAGGCCCACGGCCTCGTTAAGAAATATGGCGACGTGATCGCCCTGAATGGGCTCGACTTGACCGTTCCCGAAGGCACGATCCTCGGGCTGTTGGGCCCGAATGGTGCCGGTAAGACCACCGCTGTAAACATCCTGACCACGCTGCTCGAGCCCGACTCGGGCACCGCCATCGTGGCAGGAGCAGACGTGGCTGCGTCTCCGGGCGAGGTGAGAAAGCGCATCGGCCTGTCAGGTCAGTACGCAGCCGTCGACGAGCACCTCACCGGATTCGAGAACCTGGACATGATCGGACGGCTCTACCACCTGGGAAAGAAGAGATCGATGGCGAGGGCTCGTGAGCTGCTCGAGCGGTTCGATCTCGCTGACGCCGGGGACCGGCCAGCAAAAACATACTCCGGTGGGATGCGTCGCCGTCTCGACCTCGCCGGTGCTCTGGTGGCCGAGCCGCCGGTTCTCTTCCTCGACGAACCAACGGCCGGATTGGACCCACGCAGCCGAACCGAGCTGTGGGCGATGATCCGCGACCTGGTGAAGCGAGGTAGCACATTGCTGCTCACCACGCAGTACATGGAAGAAGCAGACCAACTGGCAGACGACATCGTGGTCATCGATCACGGTCGTGAGATCGCCCACGGCACGGCGGACGAGTTGAAAACGATGGTCGGAGGGGAGCGAATCGAGGTCTCTCTCCATTCGGAGGCGAGCATGGAGGATGCGCAACGGGTATTGGCTCGATTCTCGATGGACGGCCTCTACGTCGAAGGTCGGTCGGTGACCGCACCCATCTCAGGAGGAGCCCAAACCCTCACCGAGGCGCTCCGCGCCCTCGACTTCGAAGGGGTCAAGCTACGGGACGTGGGCTTGCGAAGACCAACGCTCGACGACGTGTTCCTTTCCCTCACCGGCCATATGGCTGAACAGGGCAGCAAAGAGACATCCGGCAGCGAGCAGAGCGAAACCATGGAGGAGGCCCGCTGATGGAGAAAATCAGTTACGCATTCACCGACGGCTTCACCATCGCCAAGCGCAATGTGATCAAGATCAAACGGGTGCCCGAGATCCTCGTGGCCGTGCTGATCACACCGCTCATGTTCGTGCTGCTATTCGGCTACGTGTTCGGCAGCTCGATCGACATCCCGGGTGGCTCCTACCGGGAGTTCCTCGTCGGCGGCATCTTCGCCATGACATTGATGTTTGGTGCACACTTCACCGGAGCCGGTCTGGCCAACGACATGCAGAAAGGCATCATCGACCGTTTTCGGTCGCTGCCCATGTCACGGTCGGCGGTGGTGTTCGGCAAAACGGCCAGCGACATGATCTACAACGTGCTGTCGCTGATCATCATGGTCCTTGCAGGCTTGATAGTCGGATGGCGGATCCACAACGGGATCGGCAGTGCGCTGCTCGGATTCGGCCTTCTGCTGCTGTTCGCCTACGCCATCTCCTGGATCATGGCCTACGTCGGACTGCTCGTTCCGAGTCCCGAGGTGGTCAACAACGCATCGTTCATGGTGATCTTCCCACTCACGTTCATCGCCAACACCTTCGTTCCCGCCGGGAACCTGGCGACTCCGCTGCGGGTATTCGCCGAGTGGAATCCGGTGTCGGCAGTGACACAGGCGGCGCGGGAGTTGTTCGGCAACATCCCCTTGGGGACACCCGAGCCGACGGTGTGGCCGCTTCAGAACCCCGTCCTGTACACCCTTGTGTGGGTAGTGCTCATCATCGCAATCTTCGCCCCCCTCGCGGTTCGAAGATACACACGCGCCGCAGCCAAGACCTAACAAAGGAACCATCGAAGCAGCGCAGCGCAGCTTCGAGACCGAAAAGGAGTAACGATGCCCATCTACGCAAGAGAACAAGAACGTAAGGAGGAGCCGATGTTGCGGAAGCTCAGGAACCGACGGCGACAGGCTGTTAAGCGACCCTTCGAGTTCAATCTCGACAGGTTCGAACTTGGCCTCTCGCTCGAAGAGATCATCGCCGATCTCAATTACGGCGTGGGTCCGATCGCGGAGACCGCCCAGTCGGTGCGCGACGGCCGACCTCAGGTCGGGAGGGTCACGTGAGTCGACGGGAGGCGATAGTGCGGAGGACGGTGAGCGTCGGCCTCAAGGGCCTCTCGTACGTCGCACCGGCGCTCGCAGGCCGCATCGCCACTTATCTGTGGTTCACGCCGTTCCCGCTCGCTCGGTCTCGGTCGCCGCAGATTCCACCGGGGGCAAAGGAAATCACCTTCGAGTCGGTCGGCTCGGTGGTCCACGGGTATGAGATAGGCGATGGTCCGCGTACGGCTCTGTTGGTCCACGGATGGGCCGGGTCGTCACGGCACTACCGCCGGATCGCCACCCGGCTGGCAGAAGACGGCTACCGATGTGTGGTCATCGATCTCCCAGCTCACGGCATCGAGGCCGGACAGTCCAGTGACCTATTCGAGTTCGCGACTGCAATTGAGATCGCTGGAAACGCTCTTGGCAAGATCGACATCGTCGTCGCGCACTCATTCGGAGCGACAGCCACAGGGGTGGCGATGCAACGCTCCCTCCGGGCTGACAGACTCGTGTTCATAGCCCCCGCACTACGACCACAACATGCATTCGAGTCATTCGCATCGGCCCTCCAGCTGCGCCCCGCGGTTGCCAGGACCGTTGCGCGCTCGATGGAGAACAGGTTTGGCGAGGACATATGGGACCGAATTCCAGCCGGGATACTCGGCATGAAAGTCCCAGAGCGCACGCTGGTCATTCACGATATTGACGATGACATAATCCCGATCGAACACGCCAAACTGCTCTCCGAACGCTGGGGTGCAGGGCTCGTGAGCACACGGGGCCACGGGCACAGAGGCATGCTCCGGGCCGCTGAGGTCATCGACCACATCGCCACGTTGGCCTCTGCCGAGTCGGTGTCGGCCCAGGCATAGCGCAATCGGGGTTCCACGGCTCGTGGCCGTCCTCGTCAACCAACGGTGAGTTCGAGTTGAAGATCGCCTTCGCACGCACCTTCTCGCCTTCGACATTGGCAACACCGCCACCACCGTCGTGGCCGACGAAGAAGCGCTCCTTATGGAGCACTCGCCTCGGAGCCGCCTCGACTGTTCTCCAATATGCGGCTTGCAGTTCATCTACATCAATGGACCTGATCGTCTCAGCAAGACCCGACCGCCGGTTGAATCTCGGGTCATTCCCGATTCTGAGAAGCGGGAGCTCTCCCATTCCTCAGCCGAGATCGTGACGATCGGCGAGGTAGGCGAAGTAGCCCGGTCTCGGCTCCGGAAGACTCTTCAAGGATCCAACCAACTCCTGGTAGGTGAGTGCCGTGAAGCCGATGTCTTTCACGGCGGATGCGAAGCGTTCGATCTCTCGTGTAATAGCGTCTGCGGTCGGACCATCGACCCGGTACCACACGAGCAGTAGCCGAAAACCCACCAACTGGTTCACAGAGAGTCCGGGTGCGTGTTTGAGGAGCTGCGCCGCAGCCAGCCAATGGAACGTCTCATCTCCGCTGGCTATCCGCAGAGCGAGTTCCCGGGCTTGGGGGATCTGCGACCACAGGCCGGCGTGATCGAAGTAGGAGTCAGAGAACTGATTGTCCGCTACCGAGTACATTTCCAGAAACTTGCACTCGATGCCGAGCGTGGGGCCGGTCCCGCGAAAGAGCACATCGAGGTGGGGTGCGGTGCCCGGCAGACCCGTGGGTTGTTTCGACTCGAACTCCAACGAATCGAAGGCGAGGCCGCCATCGAGGACCGAAGCCAGCGGTGCCGGATCTTCACGCCACGGTTCAAAGACGTTCACCGCAAGACATGAGGAACTCCGGAGATGATGCAGGCGGTTGAGTTCGTGACCCGCTCCCTCCTCCAGCTCAGCACGGGTGCGCGGATGTAGTTCCGCCATGAGGGCCTCGGCAGGTATCGCATAGCGGTCGCCCGAAGGCGCCAATTCGATGCCGTGCCGTTGGGCCCAGAGGCGCTGCTGGTTGACCACCCACGCAATTTCGTTTCCCTGAGCTGGCTGATGTCCCATCACCTTCACCTTACGGTGTGCTGGTCGGCGCGCCCCGTGTGCCTAGGCATGACACGATCGCCTCTATCCGACTAGATCGATAAGCCGATCGCACGATACGCTCCGAACGTGACACGCGATCGCACTGATACCTCGGGCCTGGAAGCTGACTTCCATGCCGCCATGGTCCAGATCTACGAACGAGCCAAGAGCGAAACCGGATACGTCGCGACCAGATTCATTCAGATGGTCGCTGAGCATGGAGGGCTAGAAACGGCCCGCCGCCTGATCACGTCAGATCATCCTTCAGATGGCTTCACAACTCTGTGGGAGAAGCACCGACTTGATCTCAGTGTGGAATCTCACGTAATCGATCCGAGATTCAGTGAGTTGTTCACCAGGCACGAGATCCTCTTGGCTCGAAACCGATTGGCCCAGTACGGCTACGTAACGGAGGCACCCAATGACTGATTCCGACCGCGTTTGGAGAGAAGTTGTCCGACATTCGGGCGAGACCCTTCAGCAGATACGCGGCATTCGCATTTCGGGGGCTCCGTATCCGAGTTGCGGCTCGACTCCGCACACCCACATGGCTTCGTTTCACCAGTCCTTCGCTTCGGTTCCTACGGATACAAACAGGAGGGTGTGACTCGCCGTGGATGACTTTCAATCGACACGGACTGGAACACCGCCCCAACGTTTCGTTGGCCAGGTCGGGAGTGGAATCGGGTGTGAACCTGACATCTGGATCAGTTCTAGTCGGTCGACACCACCGGCGCTTGCTGGCCAGCACTGTTCATCCAATCTCGAACCGCTTTGGTCGCTTCGACGTCACCCCTGTTGTAGTCGAGCAGCCATTCTCGAGCGACCTCGTCTCCGGTGACGGCATCTCTGTGCTTGAGCATCGATTCACCGCCGTCGGGGTCGTCGACATCCCAGGTGTAACCGACGGTCCCAGCGACGGTTTTGAGCGATGCATTGTGTCCGTTGGTCCAGCCGCAGCGGTAGAGAGGCAGCAGATCGACCCATGATTCAGATGTGATCAAGGCTTCGGTGGGTTCGGCGAGTGGGGTGTCGACGGTGATGCGTTGGATCTGGCGGTTCTCGGCGTCGGACCAGTAGTAGGCGCCGACGGTGACGCCGGCTTCGGCGGCTGTTCTCTGGAGGTCGGTGAGCCAGTGCCAGAGGGCGGCGAAGACGTTGTATTCGGTAGTGGTGTCGAGCGGGTCCCAGGTGATGAAGGGGATGTAGCCGGGTTCGATGAGTCCGGTACCTGTGCGGTCGGTGACGAGAACTCCCCACAGGTAGACGAGTCCGTCGAGAGAGTTTTCCATGTCGATGTCGAGTTCTATGTCGAAGCGAGGTACCGCCAGAGCAGCGTCGGGAAGCCGGTAGACGGGTTCCGGTCCGAGGGCGGCACGGGCGTGGATGATGGCCGTCGGCAGGTACGAGGATCCGGCAACGGCCGCGGTCGTCGGATCGAGCATGGCGGTCACGTCGGCGACAGTGGCCAGGCCGGCTGCGGTCAGTAGCCCGGCTTGTTTCTTGGACCGAGGGGTCAATGTCGCCGAGTCGGCGTCATGGTCGGCATCAACAGCCAGATCGAGGATCTTGGTGGCATTGAGACCATCGGCGGCGATTCGTGCTGTCGGGTAGTGCAACGCGGCAACACCGGCACGATCGGTGATGCCTTGTCGGCGCAGTTGCGCCCATTTGGTGTAGGTGACACCCGGCAGCAGGCTCGGATCACCCGAACCGTCGGCGATGATCGGCCCGCAGTACTCACGCCAAACGCATTCTCCGCATTCTCCGCATTGCAGCGGCAGGACGAGGAGTTCGGTAGCGGAGTCGGCGCCGTGCTCGAGGGCGACGGCGCCGATGTCGAGTCGGAAGTCGAACTCGAAGTCGTAGATCTCCATCGAGGTGCGCATCTTGCGTTTCTTGCCATCTGACTTGGCGGGGGTCTGCCACATCGGCGTATCGAGGTCGTACCAGACGATCACGCCTTCTTTGCCGATGATCCCCGCCGCCGAAGATGATGAGGCGTGTCCGGAGGCTTCGAGCATCCGGCGGTAATGCGCCAGCTGCAGTGCGTCGCCTTTGTGTTTGCGTAGCGCCCACCCGGATTCGGTGCGTGCGTGGGCGGGTGCCGGATCCGACAGGTCCGACACCGCTACGTCGGCGTCGGAGTCCTCGTCGAGGGTGAGGTGATGCTTGACATCGACCGGGACGTACCCGTCGCCAACCGATACCAGCACGTCGGGTTTGCCGACCCGGCGACCCGCTGAATCCGCCGGTAGCCAGCCGCCGAAGATCGCTTCGGCCCCGGAGTTCATCGCTTCGACTGTGGCGGTGATCATGTCGTGGCGTGGGGCGTCGGCGATGATCACCCACCGGCCATCCCCGTCGGCGGTCAGCGACGCTTCGACCCCCGCTTCGAATTCGATGCCGGCGGTCATCCGAGCCTGGGCCATCTCCGGTACCGGTGCCGGATCGACTGGCTTGAGGATGTCCCACTGGATCTTGACCGGACACTGCTTGGCGATGTAGCCGCCTTGTAAGGGGACCGCGGAAACGTCGTGGCGAACAGGCACCGCTGCTACTCAACGATCACTGAGAAGAGAAGGAGATTGTCGAACAGTGGCATGCCTCTGAGGATACGGTGCGATGCGGATCGGCTCCGATGCCGGCGACTCGGTCGGTTGCAGCTGCTCGGGTTCGACCTCGATGACTCGTATTTCACGTCCTAGTCGCATTGTTCATCCTCCCTAATTGGTTCTCTACGGTCTCTGGAACCTGGTCGGTGCTGGCGAGCCGGATCGGACGCCAGCCGTGGAAGCCCGGGTAGGTCGGGTCCTCGAAAGCCCGTTTGATCGCGTCGGCGTCGATCGTGGTCCACACCGAGGGGCCGATCGGGAGCACTTCCGGCGCAGGCCGAGTCGGTTCGCCGATGTGGGGCGCCGGGTTTCGGGTTGCTGCGTCGTTGACGACACACCGCAGAGAGGCTGGGAGTGGGCCAGCGGTAGCCGGTAGCTCCGACGATCCCGTTGGGGTGCATCTGCCACATCCGGTAGCCGATGATCGGCGTCGGCGACCACATCGGTTCGGCCTGGGGGTCCCAAACTCGAGAGGTCCGTACCCCGGCACGCTCGATCAAGCGATCGCGATACCGCAACCCTGTCGGGGTGTTGAAGCGATCCCAGTTCGGCTCAGGAGCGATTGCGGCTGCAACCGTCACTCGTCCTCTTTCTCCACGTAGAAGGAGTCGCGGTCCATCACCCGTGCGGCCTCGTGTTTGGCACGGTGCATCGTGGTGGAGTGCTCGAGGTCGAGCCACATCTTCTTGACGCCGGCACCGGACTTCTCCCAGGCGACGGCGTTGGATCCGGAAACACCCATGGCGGTGCCTTCGGCGTAGGCGTCCTGGTCGGCGCCGAGGAACACGAACACCCAGCCCTGCTCACGACGGTGCTCGACCATCTTGAACACCGAGCTGCGGGTGTGCTCGATGCTGGCGTTCTCCAATCCGTCGGTGACCACGACCACGATCTGGTCCTCAGCCGCATCGTCGGTTTTGATGCGGGCGGCGATCTGGTTGTCGATCCGTCCGATCATCCGGCCCACCGCATCGAACAGCGGGGTCATCCCCCGCGGCTGATAGGCGGCCCGGTCGAGATCGGGTACCTCGGCAAGGTCGATGCCGTCGATGAGGATCTCGAACGGGTCGTCGGAATCGAACTGGACGAGCGAAACCCGGGCGGTGCCGGCACGCTGACGCTGGCCGTTGAGGTACTCGTTGAATCCGCCGACGACGTGGTCGGCGATCGCGTCCATCGACCCGGAACGGTCGAGTACCACGCTGATATGGACTGGTGCTGCTTCTTTCATGTCATCTCCTCCTACCTCTGTTATACCCACTGGGTGTGACAGATTCTTCGTCCCCCGGTGCCGTTATTCTACTGTCAGTAGAGAAATAGCACCAAAGGGGCGGTTCTGTCAAGCAGATTCTCATTGAGCGCGATATCTACCCCCTGAGGGGTAGGATTCTTCCCATGGTCACGAGAAAACCTCCGGGCCGGGGTTCGGCGCAGCTCACCGACGGGTTCTATGACGCCCTGGGGCGCACGATCAAGGTGGCTCGGACCGATCTGGGGATCGAACGAAAGGACCTGGCCGAACGCGCCGGGATCTCCTACTCGTATCTGGCGGCGATCGAAAACGGCCAGAAACAGCCGTCGTCTCAGGTACTGCTCACTCTCGCTGAGGCGCTGGGGCTGCGCACCCATGAGCTACTCGAATCAGCCGAAGACCGCAGGGACCGCAACCTCAGCAGCACCGACGAGTTCCCCCATTGGCTGACCGGTCGCGCGAGCTCCAAGGCGATGGTGATGGAGGGGCTACCGCTGGCCGCTGCCGCCGGTCCGATCGAACTCGCTCTCCCCGCAGAACCAACCGATGTCGAAGACCGCGCCAATTTCGTGGCGCGTATGGATCGCCTCACGCAGGCCATGTCTGAGTCGGACCGTCGGCTGCTGTTGGAGATGGCTGCCAAACTCGCCGACCGGCGGAGCGTATAACCGCCCCAACCTGTTGTTCGGCCGGGTCAGGGGCGGTTTCGGTGACGGACCGCAGGCGGACTCGCATAGGCGAAGGCGTCCCATTGAAACCCAAACAAGGTAGCGCTCACCCCGTCGGAGCATCGGATCCATTGGGCCCACGTGGGCGATACTCGCCTTGGAGCCACCGCACGAACCGCTTGCTCTGGTCGGAGTACGTCCACACAGTCAGGGGGCTGAGACCGGCGTCCCTTAATTCGGATTCGTACCGATCAGTAGCTTCTAGTAGCCGTGCTGTAGTCCATCTCTCGTTCATTGCGTCCCGCATACTGCGACGTTTTCTCCCGAATGTGTACTTCATTGCTGATCCCTCCATTCAAGTGCCACTCACCATGCGGACGAACTCAACCGTCTCGCTGCCGAGTCGAACTTTCTTCGCCTTAAATCCGGCGTCACGAATTGCTCTTGCGACTGCGCTCCCCTCGTATCCGTACCAGTGCGGAGCGTGACGCCTTGATGACGCCGGGAGCCCGAAGCCAAGAATCTCTTCGATCTCAGCAAAGGTGATCGTGATTGCATCCGATTGCTGTCGACAGAGCCACTCCCACAGGGGTCGGTACTTGCCCGAGTGGTCGCGTACTTCCACGTCGCTGCTTGTGGGCTGACCGCTTGGGCGGCTGAGCGCATCGATCGCAGAGTCGAGAGCCGAGAGCCGCTCATTCATCGACTGAATCGTCATCTCCAGCTCTTGCCTCGCCGCGATCAGACCAGCGAGCTCTGCCGCACCCCAATCTGTTTTTGCGTGATCCGTCATGTGCCCGATTGTATACCTAGAGGATCTATATGTCTAGAATTTGTTTAGTAATACTTACTTAGTAATATCCGTGACTCGGTTGGTTTTCGAGGGCGCACCGACCGCTGCTACATGCGATACCCGTCGGTAACCTCAGCAGATGGCCAGCAGCCGCTACGGCGATCCCGGCGTCCCCATCGGAACCTCGTTCCGAACGCGCCAGGAGGTCTATGACGCTGGCGTGCATCTTCACACTCAGGCCGGGATCGCTGGCACCCAGCCTGCGGCACAGTCCATTGTCATATCAGGCGGATACTCGGATGATCTCGACCTCGGCGACGAGATCTTCTACACCGGGTACGGCGGTCGGGACCCGAACAGCGGTCGCCAGATTGCAGATCAGGAGCTGAAATCGTGGAACTGGGCTCTTGTCCAGAACCGCGATCTCAACATCCCAGTCCGAGTAGTTCGGGGCGCCAATCCAGGCAATCCCTATGCGCCTGCGTCGGGATACCGGTATGACGGGCTCTATGACGTGATCGGGTTCTCCCCAGCTGAGGGTCGTGACGGATTCAGGATCTTCCACTATCACCTGATCCGAAGTCCGTCACAGATAGCGCCGGCATGGGACGAAGTGCCGACACCGATCCGATCACCGGGCCGTACGTCTCGGCTCGTCTCGACGATCGACCGCGACCCCGCTCTGGCCGAGGCCGTCAAGGAGTTGCACGGGTACCGCTGCCAAATCAGTGGTACTCGGATCGATACACCCTCTGGCCCCTACGCCGAAGCTGCACACGTCAAACCCCTGGGCCACCCCCATGACGGGCCTGACGCCCTGAACAATCTGCTTTGCCTATGCCCCAACGACCACATCCGCCTCGACCGAGGGGTGCTAGTGATTACCGAAGAACTCGAGGTTGCCTCGGTCGCTTCGAACGAGGTACTCGGCTCGCTGATTACCGACGAGGACCACTGGATCGATCCGGCGCTGCTCGGCTACCACCGATTCATCTGGACGGACCTGCTGCGGCGCTAGTCGTCGACCCTGGATGGTCGGCGACCACGCGGGAACTACTTGAGAACAGGCCAAGACCACGAGATCTTTCAAGCCCACCAGTTGGGTGCGTCTTGTATCGATGCTCTGACACCCAGAGTCGCCTTGCTGACCGCTCACCGACACTCAGGGGTCCGGTTCTGGTTTTTTGACCTCTAATGTGGTAGAGTAATCGGAACCGCTAGAGGACGGGCGCGTTGAGTCCCCAAGAAACCTCCACCATCCACAATGACCCTGCCGCGGTAGCGACTCGCCTCGCCGGTCTCGATCTCGGCGAAGCTGATCTGGTTCGCGCAGTTCAGGATGCATTTGCAGAGGCTTTCGACTGTACGACCCATGACCCACCGAGCATGGCCGGCTTCATTGCCTGGGGAAAGACAGTCAGGTACCTGCGGGATCGTCTCGTTCCTCGGGGCTGGACTCCGGCGAACGATCGGAATTACTCGACGGTCGTACACCCAACGGGATCGATCGCGATCGCCGTCGCGTCGGGCGACGCGAATACCGGCGTCGCTTCTCGAGTTCCGTCGACGCAGTACGAGAAAGGTCCGGCGACAACAGACGCAGTGTTAACGAACCAGATGACCCTCGGCGATCTGGTCCCAAGCTTCCCTGTGCATCCGTCCGCGACCCAGACTTGGTTGCTTCTTCATCACTTCGACGAGACGAACGAGGAGATCAGAATGGAGCTATCCCTCCCCGACGGCATCTCTGAGGGCGGCCACGTCACCTCGTGGCGAGAGCGGCTGCTGCTCAGTCCCGTGCCTGGATTCCCAACCACATCAATCGAGATCCGAGACGCCGGCGAAGACATCGACGTTCCCGTCCGACGGCTGTCTTCGTAGAGCCAGTGCCAGAGTTCAATCCATCCCGACTGGATTTGGCGCGCCGAAGACGCGGTCTAACTAAGACCGTGCTCGCGGAGCGTGCCGGAATATCGACACGGATTCTGACCGCATACGCGATGCTCGAGAAGGATCCATCGGCAGAGACGGTTGCACAGCTTTCCCAAGTGTTGTCGTTTCCGACTTCCTTCTTCTACGGCGGTGACGTCGACGAACCACCGGTCGACGCGTCCAGCTTCCGAGCCTTGACGAGACTCACAGCACGCCAACGTGATCAGGCTCTCGGCTCCGGTGCAGTCGCCCTGCTGTTCTCCGATTGGATCGCATCGCGATTCGAATTGCCAGAGCAATCCGTCCCCACCTACAAGGCTGTCGATGCTGAAACTGCCGCGGATGCAGTACGGCGGGAATGGGGCCTGGGATCGCGGCCCATCAAGAACATGGTTCATCAACTTGAAGCTCACGGGGTGCGCGTGTTCTCCTTGTCCGAGGATTGCCGGGAGGTGGACGCTTACTCCTTCTGGCGCGCAAGCACTCCGTACGTATTCCTGAACACACTCAAGTCCGCTGAACGCAGTCGAATGGATGCTGCCCACGAACTCGGTCATCTCGTGATGCACTCCCTTGGAGGACCGCGCGGCCGGGACGCTGAACGAGAGCACTATCCGCCGCTCCCTCAACCGGTCTCGGTGACGGCTCTCGCCGCCCTTCCGCCCGGCCACCCAGGAGATCGTAGGCTATGAGCGGTCGAGTGGGGGAGCGGGTTCGCCACGCCGAACCGCCTCAAGAGTGCGATCCCACCAAAGAGAAGGGGGCCCGAAGGCCCCCTAAATCATGCGATCGGTTGAAATGTGGTGATTACCTGATCGCGTGAATTCTCCGGCTGGCGCCATTGAGCTTCCGGCGAGCCATGGCGACCTTGGCCACCGTCGGCTTCTTGGAATTGCTCCGCTTCACGCTCTTCCTCTTGACGATGATCTTGCGGCTCGACTTCTTCTTCGCGACCCGCTTCTTAGCGTGAGACTTCTTCTTGACGATCCGCTTCTTGGAGACGGCCTTCTTCGCCGTCTTCCGCTTCGCGGTCTTGCGCTTCATCGTCCGCTTCTTGGCGGGCGACTTCTTCTTGGCGACCCGCTTCTTGGAAACGGCCTTCTTCGCCGGCTTCCGCTTGGCGGTCGTCTTGCGCTTCATCGTCCGCTTCTTGGAGATGGCCTTCTTCGCCGTCTTCCGCTTGGCGGTCGTCTTGCGCTTCATC
>JACZWZ010000176.1 GCA_022571885.1 Acidobacteriota bacterium | reverse complement strand
GGCATCGGCACGTCCAGAAAGGCCAAGGCATAGTCATGCATCAGGAACAGTTCCAACGCCGGGCTGGCGGACCGCGCACGGTCCACGATCAGCCCGTCGCGACGCAACAGCGCCTCGAGCGCCATGATGTTTTCGGGCACATCGTCAACGATCAGGAATCTGATGGGATTATGGGGCATTCAGCATCTCCTGGTCGGCATTGCGGCGCCAGATCCGGTCGGGTTCGTCAAAGGATGAAAAGGCCGCCGCATGGGCGGAAAAACGCAGCGTTTCATGGGAACCCAGCCCCAGGAAGCCGCCACGGGTCAGCGCCTCGGCGAACAGGCCAAGGGTGCGATCCTGCAGCGTGTTGTCGAAATAGATCAACACGTTGCGGCACGATATCAGGTGCACTTCGGAAAAGACCTGGTCGGTGGCCAGGTTATGTTCGGTAAAGACGGTGCGCGCGCGCAGATCGCGGTTGAAGGCCGCGCGACCATAGGCGGCGGTATAGTGATCAGACAGCGATCCGCGCCCGCCCGCCTTCTGATAGTTCTGCGAAAAGACCGGCAGGCGGTCGATGTCAGACACCCCGGCCTCGGCCCGGGCCAGCGCACGGCGGTTGATCTCGGTCGCGTAAAAGAGGGTGCGGTCGAACAGCCCCTCCTCCTTGAACATGATGGCCATGGAGTAGAGCTCCTCGCCATCCGCGCATCCCGCCACCCAGACCTTCAGCGACGGAAAGGTCTGCAGATGCGGCAGCACGTCGCGCCGCAGTGCCAGGTAATAGCCCGGATCGCGAAAGATCTCGCTGACCTGCACGGTCATGGCGTCGATCACGTCGGGCAGCACCGCGGTGGCCTGTTCGATCATCTCGAAGCCGTCTTCGGCAACGTGGACGGTGAAATTCTGGGACACCAGGTGATCGACCAGCATCATCCGGTTGACCGGGTTGTCTTCCACCACCAGCACCGTGACCTCTTGAGACGAGGAGCGAGGCGGGACGGCTGGCAAGGTTGTTTGTGAGACCTGTTCGATCGCGGCCGACCTTGTTCCCGGAGGGTTGGTCGGCCAGTGCATGACAAACCGGGAGCCCTTTCCTTCGGTGCTCTCGACGGTGATCGTGCCGCCGTGCAACGCCATGAGGCGTTGCGAGAGTGCCAGGCCCAAGCCCGAGCCCTCTTGTTCTCGGGTGAGCGTGGCGTCGATCTGGGTAAAGGGACGGAACAACAGTTGCAGATGTCTCTCGGGGATACCGACTCCGCGGTCCCACACCGTGACGTGCACGTGGCCGTCTGTATGTTCGACTTCGACACCGACCACCCCATCCTCGGGGGTGAATTTGACCGCATTGGATAACAGGTTGACCAGGACCTGCTTGAGGCGACGCTCGTCGCCGGAGACGACCAACGATTCCGGTACCCCGCTCTGGTGGACCTTGATCCCCTTGGCAGTGGCGGCCTCCCGCAGCATTGTGACGACGCCTTCGATTAAGGCCGGAAGGTCGATGGAGTCGATCTCGAGTTCTTCCTGGACCGCGTCGATCTTCTGCAAGTCGAGCACATCGTTGATCAGGGAGAGCAGGTGCTGGCTCGATTTGGTGATCTCGTCTATGTACTGGTGCTGCTTGTCGTTCAGCGGCCCGAACGTCCGGCGCTCCAGGATCGAGGCGAGCCCCATGATCGTATTTAGAGGGGTACGTAGCTCGTGGCTCATGCCGGCCAGAAACTCGTCTCTGACGCGGCCCGACTGCTCGAGGGCCGCGGTGAGATCGGTGAGGTCGGTCAGCGCGAGCACGCCCTTGGTCAAATCCAGTTCTCCATCGACCACAGGTGCCGACCAGTGCAGAATGCACTTGATCGCGTTCCCCTTGAAGGTGGTGGCGGTCAGCTGGGTGTGGAGGGATTCACTGCCGTCCCAAATAGCTACGAAACGCTCGACATAGGACTCGAGGACCCCCTCGGTCCGATGCTCCTTGGGTGCACCGGTGAGCTGCTCCTTGTTGTCTGCCTCGTAGAGTTCTACTCCGGCCGAGTTGACATCCAGAATCCGAATCAACCCGATACCACGCAGAACCTCTGACGGGTGAGCCGCCAGGTAGGTCCGCAGATCCTCAGTCCCGCTCTCTCGAACGGAATCCAACCAGTTTCCAACTCCGCTGCAGTCGAGTCGCTGCAGGGCGAGCGGCGACCGCTCGAACAGGTTGCGAAAGCGTTCTTCGCCCTGCTGTAGCTCCCTGAGCAACTCACGGTTGGCGGTGACTTCATGGGACAGAGTGACGATGTGGGTGCACCGACCCTCGCGGAGGAGAGGGCTGTTGGAAATCTCGAACACCAGGTTGTCCCCAGCCGGCAGGTCGACTGTCAGCTCCCATTGAACGGGTCTCCCGGTCTCGATGACCTGGCCGAATTTTTCGGCCGTAACAGTTGCCAAATCTTCGGACACGATTTCCGGCAGGGTCTTTCCGAGTACATCCTCTTCGCTGAACCCGGTGCTGTCCAGGGCGGCCGGATTGGCCATCACGCATCGGAACTCGACACCCTCTGGACCCTCCGCCACCTCGAACAGAAACATGGCGTCGGTAACTGAGCCCAGGGCATCGGCTTTGACCTGTTGGTTGATCGTCATTGCCGCCGTCCCAAAGAAGACACTGGCGCACCCTCGGACCCGGTCAACCCGGCGTCGTCTATCCCGCCACCGATTCTGAGCGCACCGTTCACCTTCTCCTGAGTCAGAGGCTTGAGCAGTACATCCGCCGCACCGGCGGCTTGCGCCCGCTCGATCAGCTGCGGGTTAGTCGAGGCGGTGATGAATACGATCCGCATATGCTCGAGCTCCGGAATCCGCTTGACTCGTCTAGCGACTTCGAGACCGTCGATGCCCGGCATCAGGATGTCGAGAAACAGTACGTCGGGCTTGAGTGTGCCGCAAAGAAGGAGCGCTTCACTCCCGCTGGTAGTCGTGACCACGTCCATGGCCCCGCCCGATGAGGCCAACATCCCTTCGACGACGGCACAGCTGGCCGGGTCGTCGTCGACAACCAACACCACGAGATCACTGCCGACGCCGACCCGTTCGGCCATCTCTTCCAGAGCAACCCTATGGCCGGGGTGGGGTCGGTTGCGACCTCGCTCCCAAGCATTGACGGTGGCGTAGGACACACCTAACTCCCGGGCCAGGCCCTCCTGTGTCTGGCTCGTCTGGCGGCGAATGGCCGCAACCAGTAGAGGTGTCGGGATAGAACCCATGACTCGGCGTGTCGACATTTCGTCATAAACCTTATAAGAATTTAATGAGCCTCGCAACCCGGGGCGATCTTGGTCACGGCAGGCGCTCCGCGATCACAGAGCAACATCGCGTGCGCCACTGCGGGCATTCACCCTGGAGGGGTGATGCGCCCCAGTCATCCCGACCGGACTGTTTGGCTCCTACCCGGCGAGAGCCCGGGCCGATCAGCGGGCCGGGTGGGAACTCAACCGCAAACTTGGAGGACGACCGATGGACACAGCACTAGACAGAAACCGTCAGATGAGCGGATGGGTTCTCTTTGCGGCGACCCTGACCGCGGTGGCCGGAGTCTTCAACGTGATCTATGGCCTGGTGGTGTTGTTCAACAGCGAATGGGTGGCGGTCACAGACGACGCCGTATTGCTGTTCGACCTCACCGCCTGGGGATGGACGCTGCTCGTTTTCGGTGTGGTTCAATTGTTCACCGCCGGAGGGATCACCAGCGGTCGGGGCTGGGCGCGGATCCTCGGTGCGGCGTGGGCAAGCGTCGTTGTAATAGGAGAGATGGCGTATCTCAACGTCTACCCGCTCTGGTCGATTGTGATAATCGCCCTGAGTGTCCTGGTCATTTACGCCCTCACGGTTCACGGTGACGAAGTTGTTTGAGATCAGCACCCGGACCTCCTGGACGTCGCAGGCGTGGTTGGCCACCTGGACTCTCTCGAGGACGTGGCCGACGTGGGAGTGGTCGACAGTGCCACGTTCTCGTCCCCCCGATACCAGACCGCAAGCCGGGCCCGCTCCTGGATGTGAGGGAAAGGCCGAGTCCGACCTTCCGAACCCGATGACTACAACCGATAGCGGCGGCCGGGGCCGCGCTCGTCTGGAGCTTCGCCTGGGCGGTTCCGCCCAACCCGGCAGTGGGCACGATGGGAGTGATGGCAAATGTTTCTAGTTCTTCTTGGGACTCTTGTTGGACCGCGTCTAGCAATTTTTCTCTGGTGGGCGTTCGACACCGGAACCGCGGCGATGCAAACTTTCCCCATCCCGGAATCCCCGTGAGCGATCTTTTCGTCGACGACGTGCGCCTACCGCATGGCAAATCGGCGGGGATCCTCATCCAAGACGGGCGAATAAAAGC
>JACZWZ010000175.1 GCA_022571885.1 Acidobacteriota bacterium | reverse complement strand
TCCAAAACCCACCCGCCGCCATCGTCTATGGCGAACAGGATGTTGCCGGTCGAGCCTCCGGTCTGCTCGAAGAATGTGACCGCTGCCCTGCCCTCCAAGTCGTAGGCGAGTGAGGAGTACTTGCCGACGTCGCCATCGGAGGCGACGGTCTCGAGCGTCCACGAGTCCCCATCGAAACTGGCGAACACGAGGTCGGCATCGATGTCGTCGTAGTAGGTGAGCGCCGGCGATCCGGCCTGATCGAGGGCGAGTCCGACGTTGTACTGGTACGGGATCGGCCCGCTTCCGATCGAGGTGACCTCCCACCCTTCTCCGGCATTGCGGTAGTACTCGACGCCGTCTTGGCCTCCGAACTGAACCGGATCGACCCCGGCAGCGTGAACCACCCCGTCGGCGCCGATGGTGATCGTGCTATCCCAACCGTCGTGACCGTCGTCGGCGGCAGTGTCCTTGACCCAGCCGGATCCGTCCCGATAGAGACGGACCAGATCGCCCAGCTCGGGATCGAAGTTGTCGGCCTGGTGATCGTGAATAGCGATGTTGGGAACATCCGAAGGATCGAACGCCAGGTCGATAGGACCGTAGAAGTAGCCCTCCAGCGGCAGCTGCACGTCCCACCCATCGCCGGCGCTGGCATACGCGATGAAGCCCTCACCGATCGCCTCGAAGATCCAGACCACCGCGGGTTCCCCCGAACTGTCGAGAGCGATCGCCGGCTTGACACCGGATCCGAGGGCCGTAGCCGACCATCCAGAGCCAGTGGTAAAGGTGAGAGCCGAGGCTGCCGCGGCCTCGGTGGACTCGGTCGGCTCAGGCGCCGCGGCAGTGGAAGTGGTGACGGCGGCGGCGGTCGTGGTCGTGAAGTCGGCCGCGTCGTCGTCCGGAGAGGAGCAGGCGGCCGCCACCATGGCAAGAACCAGCAGCAACAGAACAGACTTCCGCACATCGCCTCCTCTTGGTCGTGGTGATGCAACGCTGCAGAGCCCTCCGGTGTTCCGGACGCGGAGTAGGGTCGGCCGGGGCTGGAGGCACGCGGGATCCTGGTGATTGGATTCTCGGTGGCGCTGATCGCGGCGGCATGCGGAGACGACGACGGCACCTCTTCGACCGCCACCCAGGATGCGGGCTCCGACTCCGGAACCAGTCGCGTCATCGAGGTCGGGAGCGCCCGCCTCACCCTCCCTCCCGGGTTGGAAACGGAGGTGTCGTTCGAGGCCGACCGATCGTTTCAGGAGGAGCCCGACGTCCTCTTCGCCTACCGGCTCGAACCAGACGGTCTCGAATTGGACGCTCCGGCGCTCCTCGAGTTCACCCTCACCGCCAACCAGGTCACCGACGGCGTCGCCGCCTTCTCGATCGACGACGAAGGAGTCCAGCCGCTGATAATCGATAGCGTCGATCTCGCCGATGATGGCTCGGTCACGATCGGGTTCCTGGTCGAGCATTTCAGCTCTTTTACTCTCAACCGGTTTGTCGCCTACACCGGAGCTCGCTTCGAGATGCAGGTGGCGAGCGAAGTGCCGGTCGACGCGCCGTTCAACGTCCGGGTGAAGATGGAGCCACCCGAGATCGGGACGGTGGGCTCGATCCCGACGGGGCGCTGGGTCTCGGCAGAGGAGCGATTGACGGTCGAGGGTGGCCCATGGTTCATCGAGGGGGATTTCACCCTTACGATTCCGTTGAGCCCGCCGGGCCTTCTGCGCGACCGTCCGGCACGGACCGAGATCACCGACGACAGCTTCGAGATCATCGAGACCTTCTCCTGTACCGAGAAGGCCGACGACGTTCCACTCAGGTATGGCGCGATCATGCAGTTCCCGGTGAGCAGTCCTGAGAAGGGCAACTTCCTCTTCAACAGCTACGTGCCGTTCGGGGTCCGCATCGACTGTGTGACGCCAAAGGTCATCGAATCGGTCGGAAGTGCATTCTCGGAATCGATCGACACACCAACATTCGTGGGTGTGCAGCCCATCGACGGTAGTTCGATGAGCGATGGCCAGATCGATGGTCGCATCTCGCTGAGCGTTGCCGCCACCGACGACGGCTATCTCGCCGTCTATCTGGCCGCAGACCCCATGACCCTGAGCCGCCTCTGTGCGATCGAATTCGACGTGCTCGACGCACGAAGTGTCTTGGTGAGTGAGTACACCCTGGTCTTCCCCGGAGCGCAGCCGGGCGTCGACTGTCCAAGGTGGCCCTTCCAGCCATCCGAGGCCGTGCTGTCGTTGCCGGAAGCGCCGGTCAATGCCTCCGGAGTCGCCCTGCAAACCGACATCCGGGTCGAACCCGGTCTCCAGCTTTCCGTTTGGGGATACGAGTCGCTCGGGAACGGCACGATGCGAGTGATCAACTTCAAGGTCTCGATGAGCCAGGTCGCCGACACCCCGGCCCTTCCCCCGCTCACGTTCGAGCGCCGAGCCGAGAACGACAACAGCTGGATGATCATCAACGTCACCCCGAAGGTGATCTTCGGCTGGGAGGACGACGGCTAGGACCTCGGAAGCATCCGGGCCCCGGGCGGGTTGAGGTGACCGTGCGATTCCTGCTGTCACCGCTCTTCGTTGTGGTTGCCGCCTGCGGTGCAGCGGTGGCTTCGGTCGCCCCGAGCACGACATCGATCGCACCACCGGCGACTGCGCTGGAGACGATCCACCTTTCGGTATCGCTCTATGTGGTCGTGAGCGACACCGGGCCCTCATCGGTTCGCACGCCCGACGAGGTGGTCCAGATCGGGGCCCGGATGACCGACATCTGGAGCCAGGCCGGTATCGCTCTCGATATCACGGTGGTGGGCGAGATCGAAGTCCCATCAGATGTGATCGCGTCCGTCGCTTCCCGCGACGGACGCGCCTTCCTCATCGCAGCCAACCAGGGACGCTTCGAGATCCCTGATCCGGGAGCACTGATTGGTTTCTACGTGCCCGATGCCGGCGGTGCCAACGGATTCACCTCGCTGGGGCTGCGAACCTTCTTCGTGAGCGACGTGTCGACCGTCCACCACGAAAGGGTCGGCAGCCACGAGATCGGTCACATCCTGGGCCTGCATCACACTCTCGACGATCCGGACAGACTGATGTTCTCGGGTACCAATGGGATGACGCTGACTTCCGACGAGATCGCAGTCGCTCGCTACGTCGCACAGGGGCTACTCGATGGCGTTCGCTGAGTCTCTGGCCCTGGTCCTCATCTTCGCCGCTTGTTCGTCGGCCGCGGCACCGGTGACCACGGCTGCGATCCCCAAGGCCGATCGCTCGGGCTCCATGATTCTCTCCAACCAGGGAGGGACACTCGAAGGCCACACCCCGCGCGGCTTTGCCGGGATGGGAACCGGGCTGTTTGCCGGGGACAACCTCAATCCCAACTTCCCCGACGGGGATGGCGTCCAGATGTATCTGACCTTCGAGGCTCAATCAGTGGTGGACGTGTCGTCGGCAACGCTCTTCTCAGACGCACTGACGGTGCGGGGCGCACCCTTCGAGGACCTGGGATCCCTCTTGGCGGAGCCGGTTACTTACGACGCCTTCGGACCTGCCCTGTTCGATCTCGAGGCGATCGGTCCCGTCGTCGTCTGCGAACGGATCGGCAGCTCCGGGATCACTTGCGACCTGACCGACTCGGTCCGGTCGAGCCTCGACACCGGCGAAACTCGGCTCCAATTCCGGCTGAGATTCGACCGAGCAGGCGATGGCGACGGGCGGGCAGATCTCGCCATGTTCTTCTTCACGGATTCGAACACCAACGAACCGGGCCTCTTCACGCTGACATTGACCGGTTAGCGCCAATCGGGCTGGCGGGCGCGCCTCTCGGCGCCCACTCTTACCGGGGCGGCTCGACCTCAACCCGCCGACCAGGCCACCCATTCGCCTTCGGTCAAGAAGAGGGGCTCTCCGTCATCGAGGTTCTGAACCCGAACCCCGGTCATGCCGCCGATCGTCCCCACGAAGGCGAAGGCCGACGAGTCGGGCGCCCACGGCCGCCACGCCTGGGCGTACTGGTCGAAGAACGCGATGGCTGGGAGCGATTTGGCGCCCGCTATTCGGACAGCGAAGTCGTGAACGGGACGCTCCGAGCGGATGAGACGAAGGCGCGCAGCGCCGCGGCATACAACTGCAGTCCAAGGCATAGGGGCGGACTCCTACTGAAGCCTGTATCCTAATGATGCTCTGAAAACACGGAAGGTTACATGCGAAGACGGGCTTCGGCGAGCTGACAGAGTGCACGAGCAGTAAGGTCTAAGTGGCGCCTCACCTCAAGCGCATCGTTCGACCTACCGATAATCCTTAGTGGATCCCATCCGACCCAGGAGAAAAAGGGACGATGCGCAATTCCAAGTTCGTTCAAACGAAGTCGAAG
>JACZWZ010000174.1 GCA_022571885.1 Acidobacteriota bacterium | reverse complement strand
GGTGATAGGCGGAGACGTTCTCGGCGCGGACCAGAGGGAGCCGCAGAGGAAGACCGGCGAGCGCTTCGTGGTAGCGGTCGGCCAGCGCGTTGCGACGAGCCACGTACTCCTCGAGCCGGCCGAGCTGGCTGGCACCCAGCGCTGCCTGGATATCGGTGATCCGGTAGTTGAAACCAAGCACCTGCTGCTCGCGATACCAGGGACCGGGGCTCTCGTTGACGAACTGCGACTCATCCCGGATGATCCCGTGGTCACGCAGAATCCGCATCCGCTCGGCGAGCGCCTCATCGGCGGTGAGGGCCATGCCCCCCTCGCCGGTGGTGATGATCTTGACTGGATGAAAACTGAAGATCGCAATATCGGACCATTTGGTGCTGCCGACAGGCTCACCGTTGCGGCTGGCCCCCACCGCATGAGAAGCGTCTTCCAGCACCCGGAATCCATACTCCCGGGCCAGGTCCCAGATCGCCTCCTGGTCGGTGGGCTGGCCGGCAAAGTGGACCGGGACCACGACCTTGGGAAGCCGGTCGGCGCCCTCCAGCTTGGCCTGCAACGCCGGGACGCTCATGTTCCAGGTGTCGGGATCGATGTCCACGAAGTCGACATCGGCTCCGCAATAGCGGGCGGCGTTGGCCGAAGCGACGAATGTGTTGGGAACCGTCCACAGCACGTCGCCCGGGCCCAGATCGAGGGCGAGGCAGGCGACGTGCAGAGCGGAGGTGGCGCTGTTAACCGCCACCGCACGCTCGACACCGACCTTGCGAGCCATCTGTTCCTCGAACCGGGGCACCGCAGGACCTTGGGTCAGGAAGTCGGACCGGAGCACTGCGACAACAGCATCGATGTCGTCTTGACGGACGTCCTGCCGTCCGTAGTTGATCATCAGACCCCGGCGAGTTCGGTCAGCTCACCAATCTCCTCGACGGTGAGGAAGTGCGGGTTGGTCCCCGAGTTGTACTCGAACCCCGATTCGACCTGATTGCCGATCTCACCAATGGCGTTCTTGGCGAAATCGACGGTAAAGCCGAATTGGATGGACGGCTTGATCACGTAGTGGTCGTCGAATTCGAGGGTCAGGTGAGAATCGTCGAGGGGGCACATCACCTCATGCAGCTTCTCGCCGGGACGGATTCCGATGACCTTGTGGGGGAGATCTGGATCGATCGCGGTGGCCAGGTCGGTGATCCGAGCGGATGGGATCTTGGGGACGAACAGCTCCCCACCTTGCATCCGTTCGAAGCTCTTGAACACGAAGTCGACGCCCTGCTGCAAGGTGATCCAGAACCGGGTCATTGCCTCGTCGGTGATCGGAAGATGATCGGCGCCTTCGGCAACAAGTCCTCTAAAGAAGGGAATCACCGAGCCGCGGGAACCGATGACGTTGCCGTAACGCACAACCGCAAAGCGGGTCTCATGGCCGCCGGCCAGGTTATTGGCCGAAACGAACAGCTTGTCGGAGGCCAGCTTGGTCGCTCCGTACAGGTTGATCGGATTGGCCGCCTTGTCGGTCGAAAGGGCGATCACTCGCCGAACATCGTTGGCCAGTGCGGCCTGGATGACGTTCTCGGCACCATGGATGTTGGTCTTGATGCACTCCATCGGGTTGTACTCGGCGGCCGGGACCTGTTTGAGGGCGGCGGCATGGATCACGTAGTCGACGCCGTTCATCGCCTGGACGAGTCGCTCCGGGTCGCGCACATCACCAATGAAGTACCGCATGCATGGCGCATCGAAGATCTGCGCCATTTCGAACTGCTTGAGCTCGTCGCGCGAGTAGATGATCACCTTCTTCGGCTGGTACTGCTCGAGAATCGTTTGCACAGCCTGTTTGCCGAACGACCCGGTACCGCCGGTGATCAGGATCGTCTTGTCATTGAACATGGGGCGGACACCAATCGTTCGGGCTTTCCAGGAAGGCGTCTTCTGGTCGGTACATGCTATCCAGAGGCCTGAGCCATCTGTCTAAACGACGGACTCTGTTCGAGAAGCTCGTCATAGGTTCCCTGTGCCACGATTCTGCCCTCTTCGAGCTCCACAATGAAGTCGCATCCCTGCACCGTCGTCAGGCGATGAGCGACGAGGAGCACGGTGAGATCCCGATCAAGTGCTTCGATCGAATCCATCACTGATTGTTCGGTTGTGTTGTCGAGAGCACTGGTCGCCTCGTCGAACACCAGAACGTTGGCCTGCTTGTAAAGGGCGCGAGCGATGCCGATCCGCTGCCGCTGCCCACCCGACAGGCGAATACCGCGCTCCCCGACGGAGCCCCCGTATCCGTCGGGGCCAGACTGGATGAAGTCGGCAATGTGAGCCCGGGCCGCCGCCTCCTTGACCCGAGCCATGTCGATACGCTCGGGTTCTATCCCGAAGGCAATGTTCTCGGTCCAGGTGCTGTCGGCCAAGAAGATGTGCTGCGGTACATGGGCGATCGAGCGCTGCCAGGAACGGAGCCGGGCACCGCTAATTGACCCACCATCTACCAACACTTGGCCCGCCGTGGGCTCCAGCAGCCCCATCAGAAGGTCGAGCAACGTGCTCTTCCCACTCCCGGTGGTCCCGACAAAGCCGACTCGCGCTCCGCGCGGAATGACCAGGTTGAGGTCCTCCAGAACCCATGGACCTTCGTCTGAATACCGGAACCGAACATCCACAAACCTGACCTCGTCCTCAACCACGAGCGGGGCGGGCGGCGGCTGGTCGGCTGAATCGGGGAGTGGCTGATCGAGCAATTCGACCACGTCGAGCAGGACAGCTTGGCTCCCAGCGAACGAGGCCCACGAGCTGTATACATCCTGCAGCGCCGGGAGCAGCCGCTGGGCGCCCAGTGCTAGGGCACCGAGTATCGGAATCGCTGAGGTGACTCCACCGGAGCGTCGACTCAGGATGAAGGCGAGCACTGCGATGAGCACCATTCCGACCGCTTCCATAACGAATTTCGGAGCGACGCTGATGAAGGCATTCGAGGCATCGGCGCGACGCATCGGTCCGTCTGCCTCGCCATACATGTCCGAAAACATTTGCTGGGTCCCGTCGAGAAGTACGTCGCGAATCCCACCCAAACCTTCCTGCTGTGCCTTGACGACCCGGGACAACTCACGGGCAACCCGGGCGCTGTTCCTCCGCAGCCTGCTGCGGGTATACAGAGTCATGAGGAAGTAGCTCCCGCCAAACCCCAGCGCAGCCACAGTGGCCACGGCCGGATCGAGGATGAATAGCGCAGTTACGATCCCGACCAGGATCAGCAACGATCCGACCAACCGCGGTACCGGAAGCAGCACCGCACCAACAACGACATTCACCTTGGTGATTCCAGAGATCACTTCGCTCGTGTTCCGCGCGACATGCACCGGGTAGGGCTGATAAAGGGTCCGCTGATACACCGCGGTACTCAGATCGGTGCCGGTGCCATATGCGAGTCGGTTGCTCGCCCAAAGCTGAAGGAGTCGAGCGGCACCGGCAAGCAACGCCACCGAAACAAAGAGCACCGTGATCGGACGGACCAGCTCAGCAGCCGACTCGATACCAAACCATCCAGCAAAGGTCTGCACAAAGCTGTTGGCCCACACCGCATCCGGCGAAGTCAGTACCCCCAGAAACGGGATCAACGCACCCAAGGTCCCGACCTCGAGAAACGCCGTGAACACCATGAACACTGAGAGAGCGACGAATTGACGACGACGACGTTTCCTCAGATGACGCCACAAGCGAAGCAGCGTGACCCGCAAGCTTTCATTCTCTGTCTTGCTCACGATGTGACGTCCGGCACAACCGGTCTCGGTAAGTGTGGTGCCAGGACGATCCCAAACACCAACGCGACGATCGGCTCATAGTTGGTGGAGAGGAACAGTGATGCCACGAACGCGACGCCGGCCGCGCCGACGAGCGCCAGTGCCTCGGGATGCTCGAGTACCAGTCTCTTGAGAGCAATCCCCACCGAACCCCAGAGGAGGAGCCACCCGGCTACGCCAAGAACACCGCTACCGCCCGCCGCCTCCAGCGGAGCATTGTGGGCGTACGGAGAACCGATCGTGGGAGTCCCCAGGCCGGTGCCGGTGATTGGATAGTCGAGGAAGTCTCTGGTGTAGCGACGCCAGATGGCGGCCCGGCTGTCGACCTGGACCTTACCCCCAGTAGCCAGGCCGATGGCTTGATCGGCCTCGATGAGTACCTGACCGCCACGCTTGCGAAGCCCGTGGGCGATGTCGTGTTCACCATCGGTGGCATCGACGATGAGCAGCACTGCACTCACGCTCACGAAGGTGAGTAACGCCACCGCGATGGCCGGCCTGACGTTGCGCCATCCCTTCACGATCCGATACATGACGGCGGTGGCGGCGATCGCGATCAACAGGGAGAGCAGGCCTGTCTTGGAAAGCGACAGA
>JACZWZ010000055.1 GCA_022571885.1 Acidobacteriota bacterium | reverse complement strand
TGCTCGCAGTCGATCCGACCAGTCCCTTTAGTGGTGGCGCGGTGCTCGGCGATCGGATTCGAATGCAGGACCACGTTCTCGACCAGGGCGTCTACATCCGATCCATGGCCAATCGGGGTCATCTTGGTGGGCTGTCCGAAGCCGCTCCCAAGGCGCTGGTGGCGATGGAAACGGCCGGCTTCGACCGCATCTTCATCGAGACGGTGGGGGTTGGCCAGGACGAGGTGGAGGTGACCAGCGCCGCCGACACCGTGCTCGTCATCCTGACTCCTGGCTGGGGTGATGGCATCCAGGCCGCCAAGGCCGGGGTTCTCGAGATCGGTGACCTCTTCGTCGTCAACAAGGCCGATCGGTCGGGAGTGCGGGACACGGTCGCCGATCTTCGGTCGATGTTGGCGCTCGGCGGCGACCTCGATTGGGAGCCACCGATCGTGGAGACCATTGCCTCCCGCGGATCCGGAATTGAGGACGTATGGGAAGCCATCGAACGCCACCGAGTCCATCTTGGGGAGGCGGGGATCGAGCAGGCTCGTCGGGGTAGGAGGCGAGCCGAGCTGGAGACGGCGCTGGCCGCTCGAATCAGAGAACGTGCCAAGCAGGCGCTAGAAACCGGGGTTGGTGCCGAAGTGGCGGCCGCGGTGGAGCGGGGGGACATCGATCCTTGGACCGCGGCGGATCGACTCGCCGCCGTATAGAGGGCGCGCCGTTAGGCGCGGACTCGGTGGCCTGGGGTTGGGGCCCCGGGTCACACAGCGATGAGCCATATGGCGAAGAGCCATGGAATGACGCCAGCGCGTCCGCCCATTGGCGGACGCGCTCAGTGGTGCCTCACAACCGACGACAATGGTGATGAACCGACGTCAGGAGAACCCGGTGACCGACACCGTTCGATTCACGATCGAAGGAGATGTGGGAGTCATCACCCTGGATCGCCCTCCGGTCAACGCGATCTCGGCAGAGCTGGTGGCGGATCTCGACTCCGCCCTCGAGCAGGCGGAGAACCCCGAAGTGAGGGCGGTTGTCGTGACCGGCGATCCTCACTTCGCTGCCGGTGCCGACATCAAGGCATTTAAGGCGGCTCTCGATGCGGGACTCGATCCGGCGTCGGTGGCCGAAGATCTGTCGCGGGTGCTGACGCGACTGGAGCGGCTGGCGAAACCGGTAATCGCCGCGATCCGCGGGTTTGCGATGGGGGGAGGGATGGAGCTGGCTCTTGCCTGCGACTTCCGGTTCTTTGCAGATGATGCTCGATGCGGGCAACCCGAGATTGTGCTCGGAATCTTCCCAGGCGCCGGAGCCACCCAAAGATTGCCGCGGCTCATCGGGCTCGGTCCGGCGCGGGACCTCATTTACACCGGTCGACACGTGACCGCCGAGGAGGCGAAGGCGCTGGGGATAGCCGCCGAGGTGCACCCGGCAGATCAGGTGCTGGGGGCGGCGATGGAGGCGGCGACTCGATTCGCCGCCGGACCAACGACAGCGCTTGGGCTCGCCAAGCAGGCGATCAACGACGGTCTGGGCCTGCCGACGGACGCGGCGCTGAGACTCGAATCGGCCGGTTTCCGTGAGGTGTTCGCCACCGCCGATGCCGCCGAAGGAGTTGCGGCATTCTTGGAGAAGCGAGCACCCGACTTCTCCGGCAGCTGAACGGCCGACTCCGACCCATCGTGACCAAACGCGCCAAGTTGTGGTTGACCAGGGGTGTGACCATCGGCGTGCTGGCGGCGGTGATCGTATTCCTCGTCGGTACCTGGCTTCAGGCCGGGACGGTCGAGCGGGATTGGCTGACCGTGTCCCACCAGACGTCTTTCGGTACGGCCGTCGTGATCTCGCTCGAACCCGATAGCGTCATCCTGCGCGACCTGGGCGGGGCCGATCTTCCGGGCGTGTGGGGCCTGGTATTCGAAGGCGGCAGAGCGGTGGTGGGTGATGTCGAATCCGTGTCCGGGCTCGATGTCCGTCGCGTCCTGCTCGAGGTATCCGGCGGGCTCACGCCGGGGACCGAGGTCTCATTCGACGTCGCTGTGTGGGGCTCAGATGCCCGGGAGCGGTTCGGCCTCGTTGAGGCGGTGGCCGATGGTCCCGGTGGCCCGCTCCCCGTCTGGACTGCGCCTGGAGAAGATGACACCTGGGTGGTGTTTGTTCACGGAAATGGAGCCGGTCGCACCGAGGCTCTCCGTCTGGTGCCGGTAGTGACGGCAGCCGGGTACCCGGTGGTGGTCGTCACCTATCGCAACGACCCGGAAACGGTGGCGACACCGGATGGTCGTCACGGCTACGGCCGCGATGAGTGGCAGGACTTGCAGGCCGTGCTCGACTTTGCCCTGCGCCAAGGAGCGCTTGATTTTGTCCTCGTTGGCTACGGCTCGGGCGGTTCCATCGTTGGAACCCACCAGTATGAGTCACGGCTGGCAGAGCGGGTGGTGGGGGTCGTCGTCGATTCGCCGATGCTGAGCCTCCGAACTGCAATCCACGATGAGTGGGCTGAGCGCGGGGTCCCGGGGTGGGCGATCCGCTGGACCACGGCGATCGTTTCGATGCGATTCGGCCTCGATCTGGGCGCGATCGATCACGTCGAGCGGTCGTCAGAATGGGATGTCTCCACCCTCATCTTCTATGGGCGCGTCGATGTTGTGAACTCGTTGGATGCCGTCGAGGAGTTTGCAATCGCTCGCGGCGATGAGGCATTGCTGCTTACGTTCCCGGGTGCTGGTCCCGGAGCCTCATGGAACAGCGACCCCACCCGCTACGAGGCTGCGGTCATCGGTTTCCTCGACCAGGTGGCGGCCGAACCCAGCCAGTACCAGCCGGTAGATCCGGGCTAGGAGCCTGTTGAACGACTCGTTGCTCCCATCGGCGCCGGGCGGGCACTCGCCAGGTAAGACATTGTGCCGCTCGTAGGGTGGCTCGACCGTGCGGATGTCTTCGGCGCCGAGCAGGGCTCGACGCCGGAGCTTGAGTGTCGTCGGGATGAGTGACGTGGGCGCTCGGCGGGCCCCAATTAGTGGTTCGGTCGCAGGGTTCTGGCATGCTGTGACCGCCATGGCTCCTGCGAACACCACTCTTTACCTGGATCACGCTGCGACCACGCCGGTGCGGCCTGAGGCCAGGGAGGCGATGGCCCCGTACTTGAATGATGTCTTCGGGAACCCGTCTGGAATTCACGCGGCGAGTCGAGTGGCCAAGGCGGCACTCGAAGAGGCGCGGGAGCGGGCGGCGGTGCTGCTGGGAGCCGATCATCCGCTGGATGTGGTGTTTACCGGCGGTGGCACCGAATCCGACAATCTGGGCGTCGCCGGCCCATCGCTCGCCTCGGGAGGTGGGGTGGTCACGACGACGGTCGAGCACGAGGCCGTCCTCGAAACGGCAGCATTCGTCGGCAGACTCGGGTGGAGCGTCACGGTGGTCGAAGTCGATTCGACCGGTCTGGTTGACCCGTTGCAGATGGCGAGTGCTGTCGGATCCGAAACCGCCGTGGTATCGGTGATGACTGCCAACAATGAGACCGGGGTACGTCAGCCGGTCCGCCAGATCTCGGTGGCGGTGAAGGACGCGTATCCGGAGGTGCTGATCCACACCGACGCCATCCAGGCGTTCGTATCGGAGGAAACCACCCTGGTGTCCTTGGGCGCCGATCTGGTGACGCTGTCTGCCCATAAGTTCGGCGGTCCGAAGGGTGTCGGCCTCCTTCACGTTCGGCGTAGTGTGCCGCTCGAACCGGTGCTCCACGGTGGGGGCCAGGAGATCGGCCGACGTTCGGGTACCCACAATGTCGCCGGAATCGTCGGGATGGTGTCGGCGATGGAGGCGGCCGTGAAGGATCGTGATCGGTTCCGGGCTGATGTCGGTGCCGCCAGGGACGGGTTCGAGGCCCGGCTGGCCGCAGCAGAGCCCGAGGTCATCTTTACGACACCGGCCGAGGATCGCCTTGTTCAATACTCCCATTTCCGGATTCCGGGAATCGACGCCGAGACGCTGCTGATAAGGCTCGACGGTCTGGGAGTGGCAGCATCGGCCGGCTCCGCCTGCCACAGCGGGGCCATCGATGTCTCTCACGTACTGGTGGCGATGGGACTCGACGAGGAGGCAGCCCGATCGAGCGTCCGGTTCAGTTTCGGGTGGACCTCCCGGCCCGGCGATGGGGAGGTGGCCGCAGCGGCCGTCGTCGAATGCATCGAAGCCATCCGATGAAGGCGCTGGTGGCGATGTCGGGCGGCGTCGATAGCAGCGTGGCTGCAGCACTCATGCTCGACGCCGGTCACGATGTGATCGGGGTCACGGTGAAGCAGTGGCAAGGTCCCGATGGAAGCCTCCCGGTCACCGGTTGCTGCACGGTGTCGGACGCCGAAGACGCTCGCAGCGTCGCCAACCGATTGGGGGTTCCCTACTACGTGCTCGACCACGTCGAGGAGTTCACTCGCCAGGTCGTGGATCGGTTCGGTGCCGAATACCTTGCGGGCCGGACGCCGAATCCATGCATCGAATGCAACCGCAGGGTCAGGTTCGGAATTCTCTTCGAGCGTATGGAATCGCTCGGATGTGACGTTCTGGTCACCGGTCACCACGCCCGCGTCGTCGGTGGATCCGGCGACCGGAAACTGCTGCGTGCCAAGGATCGGTTGAAGGACCAGTCGTATGTCTTGCATATGCTCGATCAGTTCCGACTCGATCGAATTCGGTTTCCGATCGGCGATATGACAAAAGCAGAAGTACGCAGCCGTGCTTCCGGCCTCGGCCTGCGAACCGCCACCAAGCCCGACAGCCAGGATTTGTGTTTCGTCGCCGGCGACTACCGAGATTTCATCAGGGAGCGTTTCGGCGAAGCGGACCGGCCGGGCCTGGTGGTGGATATCGACGGCGCGGTGCTGGGCGAGCACTCGGGGACGACCGGATTCACCATCGGCCAACGCAAGGGACTCGGTGTGGCCGTCGGTGAGCCACGGTTCGTTATCTCGATCGAACCCGAGGCGGCGACCGTAGTGGTGGGACCGAGAACGGCGCTGCTCACCGAGGGGTGCTCGTTGGAGGAAATGTCTTGGATCTCGGGGCGGCCGCCCGATGACCCGACCGTCGCCATCCAGCTCCGCTATCGCTCCCAGGCGGTCCCGGCCCGTCTGGTTCCGACCGCCGACGGCTGGGACGTGTGGTTCGACGCTCCGCAGGAAGCCGTCGCCCCCGGCCAGGCGGGAGTCCTCTACCGAGGTGATGAGGTACTAGGAGGGGGGACGATCGTTGCCGCACTTCAAGGGGCCCCGGCGTGACGGCAGCGCGGGCCGCCGAACTTCGTGAGCTGCTGCGGTATCACACGCATCGGTATTACGTCCTCGATGAACCGGAGATTTCGGACTCCGGATACGACGCCCTGCTGAGTGAGTTGATCTCTCTGGAGGAAAACGATCCGTCGCTCGTCACTCCCGATTCGCCGACGCAGCGGGTTGGGAGCCCGGTGGGTGACCTCTTCTCCGAGGTCACCCACCGGGTGCGGATGTTCTCGCTCGACAATGCCGAGTCCCACCGGGAGCTGGAGGCTTGGGAAGGCCGGCTGGTGCGGCACCTCGGACGCAAGCCGAACGGTTACGCCTGTGAGCCGAAGATCGATGGGCTGGCGATTTCTTTGACGTATGAGGCCGGCTCGTTGACGCGGGGAGCAACGCGCGGCGATGGAACCACCGGTGAGGACGTCACCGCCAATGTCCGCACGATCTCGCAGATCCCGCTGTCTCTGATGGGGTCGGAGCAACCGGCGGTGATGGAAGTGCGTGGCGAGGTGTACATGTCGGACGCGGCGTTCGCCGACCTAAACCGCGCCCAGGCCGAGGAGGGCGAGCGTTTGTTCGTCAATCCGCGTAACGCTGCGGCCGGTTCGTTGCGTCAGAAGGATTCGGCGGTAACGGCATCGCGTCGGCTCGGGGTTTGGATCTACCAACTGGGCACGGCAGACGGCGGCCCGTCGCAAGAGTCGCATTCGGGGACGCTGGAGTGGCTTGGGTCGACCGGATTGCCGGTCAACCCGGAGTCGGTCCACGTCGACGATCTCGCCGGGGTCGTGGCGTACGTGGATTCGATGGAGCGGCGTCGCCACGACCTCGGATACCAGACCGACGGCGTGGTCATCAAGGTCGACGACCTTGCCGAGCAGACCGAACTCGGCTACACCGCCAAGAGCCCGCGTTGGGCGATTGCCTACAAGTTTCCACCCGAGGAGCAGACGACCATCCTCAGGAAGATCCTCGTAAACGTCGGCCGGACCGGTGCGGTTACGCCGTATGCGGTGTTGGAGCCGATCTTCGTAGGTGGGGCGACCGTCACCAACGCCACTCTCCACAATGAGGACGAGATCGCCCGTAAGGATATTCGAGTGGGGGATACCGTCGTGGTGCGCCGAGCCGGCGATGTGATCCCGGAAGTCGTGGGCCCGGTTCCATCATTGAGAACCGGTTCCGAGAAGAAATGGCGGATGCCAAAGCGCTGTCCCTTCTGCGGCAACCCGATTGTTCGTATCGAGGGGGAGGCAAAAGCGAGGTGCACCGGTGGCTTCGAGTGTCCGAGCCGACTACGCGAGCACCTGGCTCACTTCGCCGGCCGGGGCGGGATGGACATCGAGCATCTGGGGTTCAAGACCATCGATCTGCTCCTCACCGAGGGGATGATCCACGATGCGGCCGACCTGTTCTCGCTGGATCCCAAAGATCTCCTCGGGCGAGAGGGATGGGGCGAAGTCTCGGTGGGGAACCTGATGGCGGCTATCGACGCCGCCCGGGATCGTCCGCTCGCTCGGGTCATCACCGCGCTGGGCATCCCGCTGGTCGGGGGCACCATGGCCCGTCTGCTGGCGCGGCGCTTCCGCAGCTTGGCGGTGCTGCTGGCGGCGTCCGAAGACGAGCTCGCCGACCTCGAGGGGGTAGGTCCCGAGATCGCTCGATCTGTTGTCGACTGGGGTGCCGATCCCGCCAACCAGGGCTTGGTGAAGAAGTTGGCCAAGGCGGGGGTCCGTCTATCGGCTCCGGAGCCCGAAGGCGTTGACGTCGACTTGCTCAAGGGTGTGGTGGTGGTCCTCACCGGGACCCTCGCCGGCCAGTCGCGCGATCAGGCTCGGGCGGCCATAGAAGATCGTGGCGGCAAGGTCACCGGGTCGGTATCGGCTAGGACCTCCGGCGTGGTGGCGGGAGCCAACCCCGGATCGAAGCTGGCCAAGGCCGAAAGCCTGGGCGTGCCCGTACTCGACGAGGAAGGATTTCTCAGGCTTCTCGACGAGGGTCCGGCGGCTCTCGGCGGGTGACGGGGGCTTGTCCGAGTTCTCGGGTCGGCGGATCCCCCCACCAAACGCCTACGGCGTTTGACTCCCCCCTCGAGGTGTCGGGTTGCGAGATAGGGCCGACGGTTCTGTTCTGAATACTCTCCCCTTTGGGTGTCCTGTCGCGGGTTTGTGCGACGGGTTTGTGTGTGACGCGATCAGCGGCGCATCCTTTTCGGGTTGATCAAAGACCTGTAAAGGAGCGCCGCTGATGAGTGTCAATGATGCCGTATCCGATTACCGCAAGCGACTTGTGGCTGTGATCGAGCTGTCACCGAACAAGCGGGCAGCGTGCCGGCAGGCCGGTATTCATCACTCGACGTTCTACCGGTGGCGGAACCGGGTTGATCGGTCTGAGCCCAGGGTCCGATCATGGTCGGAGTCGTTGTTGGAGCGTCGTATCGTCGCCGCGTCGTTGGCGTCGCCGGATGCGGGTTCCCAGCATGTTGCTGATCAGCTGGGGTTGGCCGATGTGAAGGTGTCACCGTCGAAGGTGTGGAGGACCCTGAAACGGCATCGGCTCAACACCAGGCGACTCCGTTATGCGTTGCTGCGGGTGCATCGTGACGGTGCCCCCGAGCTGTCTAGACGTCGAGACGTCTATGTCGGCCGTCTGCATGCTGACAAGCCTGGTGATCTGGTGCAGATGGACTGTTTCCAGGTCGGTTCGTTCAAAGAGACCCGCCTCGGATCGGCCAGAGCGTCAAAGGGTGTGATCTGGCAGTACACCGCGATCGATGTCGCCTCGTCATACACCTGGGCTCAGCTCGAGGTCACCGCTCATAATCCGTCTGCGGTGATCACCACCCAACTAGCGCACCGGGTGGCAGCCGACCTGGCCCGTTGGGGTTGGGAACTCGAAGCGATCTCAACCGATAACGGCAACGAGTTCCGAGCCGGGTTGTTCACAGACACTCTGGAATCACTCAACATCAAGCATCGGTTCATCAAGGCGGGTCGACCCCAATCCAACGGGAAGGTCGAACGGGTCCAAGGCACCATCCTGCAGGAGTGCTACCAGCCGGCGCTGATCGGCTACGTCACCCCATCGATCAGCGGTCTACGCCGCGACCTCACCGACTACCTCGACTACTACAACCATCATCGACCCCACCGAGGAAAATGGAACCAAGGCAAACCCCCCACCCAAATCATCCACCCCAACCAGAAACTCATCAAATGACCCACCCGTCGCACAATCGCGAAATGCGACACCCAAAGGGGAGAGTTGTCAGAAGGAATATCACTCTCCCCTCTGGGGGGAGTCAGCGAGCCTTGCGAGCTGGTGGGGGGCTCTCAGCCCTGTCCTCGCAGCTCCTCCACATCTGCTCCTAGGTCGGCGGCGCGGTCGAAGTCGGCGTTGGCGCGGGCGACATCCCCGATGGCGCTGTAGGCCAATCCCCGATTGAAGTAGGCCAAGGCGTACTGGGGATCGAGCCGGATGGCCTCATCGAAGTCTTCGATCGCCAATTGCACATCACCCAACCGACCATATAGGCCGCCGCGATTGTTGTAGGCCGGAGCAAAGCCGGGATTCGAGGAAATGGCCTGGTCGTACTCGGCGATTGCGTCCTCGAACCTGCCCTCGGCCTCCAGGTCCAGCCCGGAGTTGTAGTGCCTTTGGGCGCTGCTGAAATCACCGGCCAGGGCGACGGTCGCCAGCATGTTGTCCACCGGGGCGTAGTCGTCGGTCAGCAGGATGGCGTTGCCGGAGTCGAGCCAGGCCTCGAAGGTATCCGCCGGCATGAAGTTGCTGACGGTCTCTCCTCGTCCCGCTCGGAGGTTGGCCTCATCGAAGTCGGCCGGCGAGAGAGGACGCAAAGAAGCGGCCAGCACGTGGGTGTTCCGACTGTCGTCCTCCCAGTTGGCATCGTCGCGCAGCACGTATACATACGGAAAGGTTTCTCCGAGCGTATGGGCAAGTGCCCTGAGAAACTCGCCACTCTGGAGTTTGTCGATCACGTTGATTGCGTAGATCCCATCCTCGGTCAAGAGCGCCCGGATCTGCTCGTTGAATTCCAGGGTGGTCAGGTGGTACGGCACCGAAACACTGTTGAAGGTATCTCCGATAATGAGGTCGTACTGGCCTGGCGCCCGCTCCGGGACCGCCATTCGGGCGTCCTCATGGTCGATCGAGATGCGGGTGTCCGGCGACAACCCCAGATAGTCGAAGGCCACCTGGGTGACTTCGGGATCGATCTCGATGACCTCTAATGCACTCTGTGGATAGACCTGCTCCAGGTACTTCGGCAGGGTGTAGCCGCCGCCGCCCAGAAACAACGCTCGGAAGCTCCGGTCTCGTTCGCCGACCACGGTCGCCACGTCGGCCAGCACCTGCTGGTAGCCGTTGATGAGGAGCGTCGGATCATCCAGCGCCACATAGCTGTGAACCATCTCGTTCAATTCGAGCACCTTCACGGCGTGGCCACCTTCAATGGCGTCGGAAACCCTGATGCAGAAGTAGCTGCTCTCGCGCAAGCACTCGGATTCGAGGTCCCCGTTGGCATACGTGAACCCAACCAGCAGCACGAAGAGGCCGAGTGGAGCCACGGTGGTCATTCGGGCCGGCCACAGATCTCCAAATACCACTGCCATCGCCACCAGCACCACGGCGACGATTACCAGTGTCGACCTGCTGCCGACCCTCTGGATGAGCACGAAACCTGTGATGAAGGTTCCGAAGATGGCTCCGGTGTTGGAAACGGCGTAGATCTTTCCAACAATGTTGCCGGTGCTGGCCAGGTCTCGCAGTCGTAGCTTGATCACTACCGGAGTGACCATTCCGAGGATCAAGCTGGGCAGGAAGAAGAGCGTGGCCGTCAGAAAGACGATCCGGGTCACCAGAGTGAGACCTGCAAAGACATCCGAGGCCACTCCCATCAGGGGGAGCACGCTCAGACTGCTGACGCTACCGGCCAGCAGGATCAGACCGAGCGTGCGCTGCTGCGGGTACCGGTCGGCGGCCAGGCCGCCCAAATAGTTGCCGACGCTGATACCCGCCAGCACCACCCCGATGATGGTGGTCCACGTGTAGAGAGAGACACCGATGTCGGGGGCGAGAATCCGCCCGGCCACGATTTCGATGACCAGGGTGCTGGCGCTGGCCGTGAAGACGATGATGTAGGGAATTAGAGCGGGTGCGGCCCCCTGTGGCTGTCCGCTCTCCGAGGAGTCTCGAGTCTTCTGCGGCTGGTCGCGGCGTGCCGTCGTCCGCCTATCGTGCGCGGCCCTTCCTCCACTCCCTCTCGCCGGCGCCGGGCGGCGACGCTTTGCTTTGGTCATCAGGTAATCCCCGCGTGGTCGTCCGTATCTGACTGGCTCACGACTGTACGGTCAACGTACCAGCGGAACCCTCAGCAACGAGGCAATTGGAGTTAGGGATTAGGCGTTAGGAGGATTGCCTAATACCTAATGCCTGACACCTTCCGCAGATGACTAGTCAGTTTGGGCTAGTCACAACCCTCCTCGGGCTGGACTGCACTCGGGCCGAAAACATCGGTGAGACCAGAAATGTGTCACCGACAACAAGGTACCCACTATCGCTTTACCGTCACCCTCCAGGACAACCCCCTGGCCCAAGCCAAGAGCGTCACCGTCACCTTCACCTGGGAAGCCCAGAACCTCTAAACATCCCAGGTCTCACAGTCCACGGGGACACAACCAGGGAAGGCCCGATATCGGGCCTTCCCTGCGCGTCCACCACACCACCACCACCCGGAGTCGGGCTCCCGATAATCCTCGCCCTCTAGGTCAGCACCTCGGATAGGGTCGGGGCCACCCCATCGGGAGAGATGTGTCCGCCACCCGAATCGCCTCACTGCTGCTGGCTCTCGCCCTGATCGCTGCTGCCTGCGGCGGAGACGACGCCACCACGACCGATACATCCGTGGCCGCTGCCGGCACCGACCATCTGGATCCCCCGGCCGACTGCCGCTCGGCGTTCGGCGAGGGGCCCGCCACCTGTGGACCCGGTGCCGATATCACCTCGGTACGAGTCGACAGCAGCGGACCGATTGTGCTCACGGTCGAGTTGTCGGACACACCTCACTACGACGCCGACTTCCAATGGCTGATCGAGTTCTCGATCTCCGACCTGGCGTGCGGGCTGACCAACACCTCGACGACGGATGGAAGCTTCGTCGGAAGTGACCTGCTCGGGCCCTATGGTTACCGGACCCTCACCAACGAGAACGCTCCACCCGGCACGTGCGACGGGTCGCTCGACGAGACCACCGCCACGATCATCTTCAACGTCCAGCCGCCACTCGGCCCCTGGACGATCGAGGGCGGAACCCAGTACGTCGAGACCGCCAACCTCGACGACGCCGGATCCTCCGACGACGTGGTCATCGAGATGACGGGGTAGGAAGACAGGAAGGGTTTAGGTAAGAAGGGATTAGGTAAGAAGGCAGAACACGCACTGCCTGATACCTGATGCCTAACTCCTAATACCTAACCCCTTCCCCGCAGCTCCGCCGGAGCGCCCTTGGGAACCACCGCATTCGCCGGTGCCACGGCAGCGAGAAGTTGGTAAGCGTCTCCCAAGGGCGGCCGGGTGTCGGCGCCCCCCCGGTTGGGCCAGAACGAAATGGCTCGCTCCGCCAAGGCGGTGATCGACAGCGAAGGATTGGCCCCGAGGTTGGCCGGAACGGCCGCACCGTCCACCACATGGAGGCCCGGATGGCCGTACAACCGGTGGTACGGATCGACCACACCATCCGCTGCCGTCGCTCCGATGACGGCGCCTCCGATGAGGTGTGCCGTCACCGGGATGCCGAGCAAAGACTCGTTGAGGCTCCCCATCGGATCGCCATCCATCTCCTCGGCGGCAACCCTGGCCGTTTCGTGGGCGACGGGGAGCCAGCGCGGATTCGGCTCGCCATGACCCTGGGCCGATCGGATCCGGGTGCGGAACCACCCCTTCGACATGGTCAACCGGATGCTGTTGTCGATGTTCTGCATCACCAGGAGAATAATTCCTCGTTCCGCCCACCGCCTCACCGACAGCGAGCGGAAGAACGCCCGCGGTGCGGCAAAGACCCTTTTGATGAACCTGATCGCCTGGGGCCCCTCACCCCCCTCGACCAGGATCGAGGACAACAGGCCCATCGAGTTGCTCCCCTTCGGATAGCGAACCGGCTCGATTCTGGTGTGCTCGTCCGCCTGAAAGGACGAGGTGATGGCGACGCCTGCGGAATAGTCCGTCTCCGTTCCGCCGGCGACGGCCCCGACGATCGCCTCCGAATTGGTTCGCACCATGTCGCCGAGCCGATCCGAGATCCCGGGTAGGCGACCGTTCTCACGCAACTCGAGCAGCAGCTTGGTGGTCCCGAGGGCTCCGGCTGAGAAAATGACCTGGTGGGCCCGGAAATGGCGATCGCGGCCTCCGAACCAGGCTCCGGGCTTGGCCACCGAGACCTCCCAGCCCTCTACGAGTTCTGTCAGATCGATAACCCGCGAGTCCGGCATCACGGTCGCCCCGGCTTGCTCGGCCAGGTACAGGTATGACTTGTCGAGAGTGTTCTTGGCGTTGAAGCGGCACCCCACCATGCAGCCCCCGCATTCGGTGCATCCGGTGCGACTCGGCCCCGCTCCCCCGAAGTAGGGATCGTCGACCGTCTCGCCCGACGTCCCCCGATATACCCCGATCGGAGTCGGTTGATGGGTGTCGGCCCGACCAAAGTGCACTGCTATCACTGCCATGACGTGATCGGCAGGGGTGTCATCGTTTGCCGGTTCGACACCGAGCATGCGACGGGCCTGGTCGTACCAGGGCTCCAGTTCCGACTTCCAATCTGTGATGTCGGCCCACTGGCGGTCGGCGAAGAACTCGTCGTCCGGTTCGATGAGCGTGTTGGCGTACACCAGAGATCCGCCCCCAACCCCGACACCCGACAGCACCATCACGTCGCTCAACAGGTTGATCCGCTGGATGCCTCGCATCCCCAGATGCGGAGCCCACAAGAACTTACGCAGGTCCCACGAACTCTTGGCAAAGTCGTCGGATTCGAACCGGCGACCCTCTTCCAAAACGAGAACCGAGTAACCCTTCTCAACCAGCCGGAGCGCAGACACGCTCCCCCCGAACCCACTGCCAATGATGATGACGTCGGCATCGAAGCTCATGAGCGAGACGCTAGCGCCGAGCCTTCGACCCCCAACCGACAGAGTCCGGTGCACATGCACCGGACTCTGCCCTACCTCGCCCGTGGCGAAGCGGATCTAGCAGCGCTCACTCGCCGCTCCCGAACAGGCTACGCCGGTTGTGGGGCTCCCGCGTCTGGATCACTCTCCCCTGGAGGGGGAGTCAATCGGCGAAGCTGATTGGTGGGGCGATTCTTCGAGGCACACCAACAGCCACCCAGCCTTCCCAACGCACATCGGCTCCATCGGGACGAAGTTCGGATCCCCCCACCAGCTCGCTCGGCTCGCTGACTCCCCCCAGAAGGGAGAGTGTTCAGAGAAATATCACTCACCAGGAGAGAGTTCGCCCTCCGGCGTCGCTTTGCTCCAACTACTCCCCCTCAGGGGGAGTAGTCCAGAAGAAATATCACTCTCCCCTTTGGGGGGAGTCAATCGGCGAAGCCGATTGGTGGGGGGTGTTGCCCTATCTCTCCCCCTACTTCATCTGTGGGAAGCCCAGATCGACTCCGCGATGGGCAGGATCGGGCCAGCGGGAGGTGATCACCTTGAGCCGGGTGTAGAAGTTGACGCCTTCCATCCCGTACATGCGAGCCTCACCGAACAGACTGTTCTTCCAGCCTCCAAACGAGTGATAGGAGACCGGCACCGGAATCGGGACGTTTACCCCGATCATTCCCACCTGGACCTCGTTCTGGAACTTGCGGGCGGCCCCGCCGTCGTTGGTGAAGATGGCCACACCGTTGGCCCACGGATTGTCGTCGATCAGCTTCATTGCCTGCTCGTAGGTGTCCACCCGAACCGTCGACAGCACCGGTCCGAAAATCTCGTCCTGGTAGATGGTCATGTCCGCTGTGACGTTGTCGAACAGTGTCGGACCAAGGTAGAAGCCGTCGTTGTCGAGAAGGTCGCGGCCATCGGCCACCAGCGTCGCCCCCTCTTCGACACCGGCGCCGATGTACCCGGCCACCTTGTCGCGGTGCTGCGCAGTGACCAGGGGCCCCATTTCGGCTCCCTCCTCCATGCCGCCGGCGACCTTGATGCGCTGCATCCGCTCCTCGATTCGAGGCAGAAGCTTCTCGGCGGCATCGCCGACGGTGACCAGGACCGAGATCGCCATGCAACGCTCCCCCGCCGATCCGAAGCCGGCCGAAACTGCGGCATCGGCGGCGAGATCCATGTCGGCGTCGGGCAGCACCACCATGTGGTTCTTGGCCCCGCCCAGCGCCGCCACCCGCTTGCCGGCTGCGGTCCCCTGTTCGTAGACGTACTTGGCTATGGGAGTGGAGCCGACAAATGAGACCGCCCCGATATCCGGATGCTGCAAGATCGCATCGACGGCCACCTTGTCGCCGTGGATCACATTGAGCACGCCGTCGGGCAGTCCCGCTTCGGCGAACAACTCGGCCGGATACATCGCCGCCGACGGATCCTTCTCGGAAGGTTTGAGCAGGAACACGTTGCCGCAGGCGATGGCGATCGGGTACATCCACATCGGGACCATCGCCGGGAAGTTGAACGGGGTGACGCCGGCCACGATCCCCACCGGCTGGCGGATCGAGTAGGTGTCGACCGCGGTGGAAACGTTCTCGCTGAACTCACCCTTGATCAGTTGCGGGATTCCGCAGGCAAACTCGATGACTTCGAGTCCCCGCTGCACTTCGCCGACGGCATCGGAGAAGACCTTGCCATGCTCGGACACGAGCATCTTGGCGATGTCGTCACGGTTGGCGGCGACCAGATCACGGAACTTGAACATGACAGCAGTGCGCTTGGCGAGCGAAACGTTGTGCCACGTCTCCAAAGCCACCTTGGACGATTGGACGGCGGCGTCCACCTGCTCCTTGGTGGCCAACGCCACCTGAGCCTGCACCAGCCCGGTGGCCGGGTCGTATACATCACCCCAATTGTCGGTCGGCCAATCGACATGCTTGTTGTCGATCCAGTGGGTCATTTGCCGCATTGATCACCTTCCCGTGGAGCCAGAAGAGTAACGGAGCGGCTGCGCCTCAACCGGCGACGTCGCCGGTGGCGCCGGTACCCCGAGTGTATCGGAGCACTAGCTTCTGGCTCGAGGAGGACGAACCCATGAGCGCAGCACACGAACTTCGGATGGTCATCGCGGTCGACGACTTCGACAACGTGATCGGCTTCTATCGGGACACCGTCGGTCTGACCGTGCAGTCCGAGTGGGACCGCGACGATGGCCGCGGCGTCTTGTTCGACGCCGGCAGGGCGGTGCTGGAGGTATTCGACCGCAAGCAGCAGGAGGCGAACGACATCCTGGAGGCAGGTCGGGTAGTCGGAGGAGATGTTCGGATGGCCCTCAAGGTCGACGATGTCGACGACTCCTTCCACCGACTCGTGATCGCCGGCGCTCCCCTCATGGCTCACCCGCTCGATGCGCCCTGGGGCCACCGCATCGCTCGGCTCGAGACACCGCACGGGATGCAACTGACGCTATTCTCCGAGCTCTAAGGAAATCGGAGCTGCTGAACAGAGACCCGACACGCCGTCGGCACTGGTCTTCCTAGCGTCCGGAACCGCGTAATGAGAGGGAACTCAGATGATTGTTGCCGCTATTCGTCATCCGGTGAACGACTACGACGAGTGGAAGACCGCATTCGACACCTATCCACCCACCGAGCATGGCGCACTGTTCGCCCGGGTCAATCGGTCTGTCGACGATCCGAACATGGTCGCAGTCATCGCCGGCTTCGAGACGCTGGAGGGTGCCAAGGCTTTCCTCGACAGCCCTGAACTCAAGCAGAAGATGATGGAGGCCGGCGTGGCCGGAGAGCCCCGCATCGAGCTCTACGAAGAAGTGGCCTCCCTCTAGGAGTCCAAGCCACGGTCTAGCCGATGACTCCCCCTCGTTAGGGGGAGTCATCGCGTCCCGGTCCTCCGGGGGGGTAGCGCTACCCCCCACCAATCGGCTCCGCCGATTGACTCCCCCTCAAGGGTGATCTGTCGGTTAGTGCCCGACGGTTGGTTGGATCACTCTCCCCTCTGGGAGGAGTCAATCGGCCGCAGGCCGATTGGTGGGGGGACTCACCAAGTCGCGGCAATCCCGCTGCCTATCGGACGCACACCGGCTCGGCGAACTGACCCACAAGACGCATGATCGAGTGGCTACACA
>JACZWZ010000173.1 GCA_022571885.1 Acidobacteriota bacterium | reverse complement strand
AGTCACCTTGCGGCCGACCCACTGCGTGGCCCCGCCGTAGGTAATCGAGAGGTGAGTCATCGGAGCGTCGGGTGTGGCGCCATGCCAGTGCAACTCGCCTGCAGGCGAATGCACCGTATCTCCCGGCCCGGCCTCGACCCTCTCTCCGCCATCGACCTGCACCAGCGCTCGGCCCTCCAGCACGTAGATCACCTGGCCCGCCGGGTGGGTATGCCAGTCGGTCCGAGCTCCCGGGTCGAACGACACGCCGAGCACGTTGAGATCATCGTCGTGCTCCGGTGCGTACTGCCCTCCAAAGCGAGCCACACCGGAAAACCATTCCTGTGGCGCCCGAACCCACTCCAGATCCTCACCCCGCTGAAGCTGCATGTTCCTCCTAGGTCGAACGGGGCAGATGGTACGCGGCTCCGGCCGGCTACGGATGCTCTGGTCGCCGGTCGAGACGACGCGGATCCAGCTGCGAATCTGACTGCGGCGTTCCGGTCCTCTTGCGCCCGAGCCGACTCCACATGGAAGAGCCACCCTTAGGGCGGCGCTATTTCCACATCGAACATATGTTCGCCCTATGGTGTCTCCATGCCGCTTCCCTTGCAACGTTCGTTCGACCAGATGGGAGCCCACCTGTCCGAAGTCCCGTTCTGTGTACTGGACATCGAGACCACGGGCGGACGAGCGTCGGATATGGGGATCACCGAGATAGGAGCAGTCAGGTACGTCGGTGGTGAACTCCAGGGTTCGTTTCAGACCCTGGTCGATCCCGGCCTCCCCATCCCCCCGTCGATCACGATCCTGACCGGGATCACCCACGCCATGGTCATCGATGCCCCCCCGGTCGCCGAGATGCTCCCCGCCCTGTTGGAGTTCATCGGGGATGCGGTCGTGGTCGGCCACAACGTGCGTTACGACCTCTCGTTCATCAACGCTTCCCTCGAACATCACGGGTATTCCAAGCTGCCCAATCGCTCCGTCGATACCGCCGCTCTCGCCAGACGGCTGATCAGCGGCGAGATCCGCAACTTCAAACTGGTGACTCTGGCAGCCCATTTTCGTTCTCCGGTCACGCCGAATCACCGGGCACTGGCCGACGCCGAGGCCACGGCGCACGTCCTGTGGTGTCTGCTCGAACGGGCCGGGACCCTGGGAGTCACCCATCTCGACGACCTTTTGGCGCTCCCCCGGGCTCGTGGTGCCGCCACCTATGGGAAGATTCGGCTGACCGAGTCCCTTCCCCGCCGGCCGGGCGTCTACTTGTTCATCGACCGGCGAGACGCCATCATCTACGTCGGAAAGGCCAAGAACCTCCGTAGCCGGGTGCGCTCGTACTTCTACGGCGACACCCGCAAGAGCGTCGGCCACATGCTCCGTGAACTGGTGCGGATCGAGCACCGGGTGTGCGCCACCGAACTGGAGGCCGAGATCACGGAGCTCCGACTGATCCGCGCTCACTCTCCACGACACAATCGGCGGTCCAAACCGAGCCGATCTACTCACTGGGTCCGTCTCACCGACGAGGCGTTTCCACGACTTTCCCTTGCCAGAACGGTGCAGGAGCCTGCCCTGGCACACATCGGTCCCTTTAGAGGCAGGAAGCCGGCAAAGGCGGTGATCGAAGCTCTGTGGGACGCCACCAGGATTCGGCGCTGCACCCATCCAGCCGGCAGCCGGCCCGGGCCGTGCTCCTTCGCTCAGATCGGCGCCGCGTTGTGTCCGTGCGACGGATCCTTGGGAGAGGATCGTTACCGCCCGGTGGTGGACGAAATCCTCTCCGGGCTCGACGGTCGGCCCGAGGTCCTGCTCGACCCGTTGGTGGCCCGCATGACGAATATGGCCTCAAGTGAACGCTTCGAGGAGGCGGGGTGGGTGCGTGATCGGCATCGAGCTCTCAGCCGCGCCCTGGAGCGGCGCACCACGTGGCAGATGCTCCAGCAGGCCGGCTCGATTCGAGCCGTGGGCACCGACGGTGGCGCGGCCATCGACCGGGGGAGACTCGTCGCCGCCTGGCCGGACGGGCTGGCACCACCGCTGCTCCCGCCTCCCACCGTTCCGGGATCCGAAGAGGTCGCAAGGGATGTCGGAGACGCCGAAGAAGCGTGGCTCGTCTGGAAGTGGCTCAACCTTCCCGGGACTCAGATCGTGTCCACCGAAGGCCCGCTCGATCTCGCCTCGATGGTGGTCCGGCGACTGGTTCGAATAGCGGTTTAGGTGTTAGGTGTTAGGTGTTAGGTGTTAGGCAATCCCGTTCCTAACGCCTAACACCTAATGCCTAACTCCTTGACGCTTCAACCAATGGCCTTCTTCATGAGCGCCGGGTCGACATTGCCACCACTCAGCACCACCACGGTCGGACCGGTGCCCGGCACCCTTCCGGCGAGTTGCGCCGCCAACCCGATCGCACCACCCGGTTCGACGACGAGCTTCAGCTCCTCGAATGCATATCGCATCGCGGTCAGCACTTCAGCATCGGAGGCGACAACACCACCGGCGAGCCGTTGGCGATTGATTTCGAACGTCAGCTCACCGGGAATCGGTTGTAACAGGGCGTCGCAGATGCTCGGAGCCGGCGGGAACACCTGAACCCGCCGCCCGGCCTCGAGGGATTGACGGTGATCGTCGTGAGTCTCGGGCTCGGCGCACAGCACCCGCAGGCGAGGACCGTGGGTCTCGACCGCCAAGGCGATACCGGCCACAAGACCGCCGCCGCTGGCCGGAACGACCACATCTGCTTCCATCACACCGGCTGCCTCGAGGTCTTCGAGCAGCTCGAGTCCGAGCACACCCTGGCCGGCGATCGTGAGAGCGTGGTCGTAGGGAGGGACCAGCGATCCGCCGGAATCTGCCGCGATCTTGGCCGCGATGGCCTCGCGATCTCCGGTGGCACGGTCATAAGGAACAACCTTGGCCCCGTACCCTTTGGTGTTGTCGAGTTTGATCTTGGGCGCATCGGCAGGCATCACGATCGTCGCCGGTATTCCGCAGTCTGCCGCGGCCGCGGCGACTCCCTGGGCGTGGTTCCCGGAGGAGTAGGCAACAACCCCCTTGCGGCGCACCTCCTCGTCCAGCGACAGGATGAAGTTGAGGGCGCCACGTATCTTGAACGACCCGGTGCGCTGCAGTACCTCGGCCTTGAACCAGACATCGCGCCCGTCGATGGTTCGATGCAGCAATGGCGTTCGCACAACTCTGCCGGTGATCCGGGCGCGGGCAGCCAGGACATCGGAGATTGTGGGTAGAGGGCCGGGCACGGCGCTGAACAATAGTTCCCCGTCGGGCATGCTCGGTTGCCCGATACCCGACCCGCCTTTTTACACTCCTGACGTGACTCACAGACTCGTCGGCACGGTCATGTTCCTCTCGCTGCTCTTCGCGGCATGCGGCGGGAGTACGGTCTCGATCACCGAAGTCGAACCTCTCCAACCCACGAATCCGGAAGCCATCGCGGCGCTGCTCGTCGCCTCCGATAGGCCGATCGTGCTCAATGTTTGGGCATCGTGGTGTGTCCCATGCCGATCTGAGGCCCCGCTGCTGCGAGCGGCGAACGACCAGTTCGGCCAACAGGTCCGCTTCATCGGGATCGACGTCCGAGACTCACAGGACGGCGCACGAAAGTTCATCGCCGAATTCGGCCTGAACGGCTTCACCCACTTCTTCGACCGTGACGGTTCGGTTCCGGCGGCGCTCCGGGGCTTCGGGGTGCCCTTGACCTTCTTCTTCGCCCCGGGCGGCGAGCTGATTCACCTCCACAACGGCGTGATCGACGAGCGGACGCTTGCTCTCCAAATCGACGAGTTGCTCCAGCGGTGATGCGCCGACCGACGGCATCTTGTGCTCTCAGGACGTCGCGTGGCGTCCCCGACACTCGGCCCCAATGTCGGGCGGAAATCTGATGGAATTCACGCTTCTCGGTTCGGTGGCGGTCGCGGTGCTGATCATGTACGGCGTCCTGTGGTTCGAAGGCGGGCGAACCAACGCCGCCGACTGCACCCGAGACGTGTGGGATGCCCTGATCTCGGCGGCGGTGGTGGGGGTGGTGATCGGCCGGCTCACGGCCATGATCAGCGTCGGTACCAACCCGGTTTCTCACCCCGGAGACATCCTTATCGTGCGGGCTGGTGTCGATACGATTGCGGCGTCGGTGACGGCCGTAGCCACCTACTTCTTTCTCAGCCGCAAGAGCCCGTGGTGGTTGGCCGATGCGGCCGCGCCGGCAGCGATCGCGGGTCTTGCCGGTTGGCACGGTGGATGCGTGGTGCGCGATGCCTGCCTCGGAACGCCGAGCGATCTGCCGTGGACCGTTGCACAAGCGGGAAGCGTCGTCTCTCGCCACCCGGTCGAGATCTACACCGCGCTGCTGCAGGAAAGCGCCGAGCAGGCCCTAGCCAGCGCCGTAGAGGCCGCAGAGCAGG